>CAKZHE010000130.1 GCA_936920195.1 uncultured cyanobacterium
TGTCGAACCCCCTAGTTTAACCGCGCTTACATCCCCGCCCACAAGGGGACGGGGTTTTACGCACGATCAATAAATTTCCGTTCCGCCTCTTCCCTGGCTCCTTGCAAACTATGAAAAGTTTCCCCAAATTCGGCGGAAAAAAAGGTAAACGAGCCATCGGCAGTCAATTCTGGGTACAAAATATTGTCTTTAATTTTGAATTTTGAATTGGAGCAAAGCGACTTGACTCAGAATAGGGACAATCCAAATCGTCAAAGTCAAACTAGCTTGGCTACCACCTATTATGCCTTGCTAGAACTGCATCCTTCCGCATCGGCAGGGGAAATCCGACGAGCCTATCGGGAATTGAGCAAGCGCTACCATCCTGATACTACCGACTTGCCTAGGGAGATGGCAACAGTCAAATTTCAGAAACTGAATGAAGCCTATGCCACCCTCAACCATCCCGAACGACGTTTAGCCTACGATCAAAAAAACGGCTATTCTCCCTTGAAGGGGATTCAGCGCCCAACTAATTTTCGCCCACCCTTTGCCCAGTCTCGACCAGTTTATAACTCTTCGGCCTATCTTGACCCTAGCGAGCGCCCCCTTTCTGCCGGAGAAATGGTAGCTTTGTTAATGCTAGGTTTAACCATCTTGGCTTGTTTGTTGCTAGCGATCGCCATTGGCCTAACTAGAGGAGAAACTGCTTTCCAAGTCTCTGACCAGTCAATTATCACTTCTCCCCCCGCCCAAGCACAAGTCACCTTCAAAAATCCCCATCCCTCATCAAAAGTCGCAAATTTACAATGACTCTTCCTGCCGCCGACACTCCTTTATATAGTCATCCCCTTCCAGATATTGAAAAATGGTTGCAAGCTATGGGATGCCAGCAAGATCGCAAAGAATTACATTGTTGGCATATTCAGAAACCCGCTTGGAAAGCCGAAATCTTTTTAGAAGTTGAAGAATTAACCGTTCGGTATTTACAAGCTGGCGAAGACAAAAGAGATATTCAACGGTCTTTTAAATATTCCCTCAGCCGCAAAGATATTGAAAATGCCGTTTTTTCTGGTCCCTAACTCAACTATCTTAGGGCAATGAGCGCAATGATAGATCGCGATCGCTTTTTGATGGTGTACTTGTAGTCAACGGAAAAGGCGATCGCTTTTTTATCGGGTAATGGGCGATCGCCCATTATTTTCAGGGCTTAATTTACTAAAAATCAAGCAACTCCATATCCTGTATAAGGACGTTTATAAGGAGGATGCAAGCCCAAAATAATATCCTCTTTAGATACTCCCATCTCCACCAATATTTGTCCAATATCTATTTCCGTCATATTGCGCTGAATCCAGATCTTCTCGTTCTTAATATCTAAATGAATAAAACAGTTATAAACTCGCTTAAGACCATCCCAGCCGACATCTAATAGCTGATAGTGGTCATGTTCTGGATCAAAAATTAGTTGGCATTCAATGTCTGGACTTACTTCTGCTATTGTTCCTTGTTGATTTAGTAACTTACGAATACATTGACGGTAATGTGCTAATCTCTCCATTCGATAATTACCTCCTCTTTAGGATCGTAAACAATCAGATTGAGTTGATAAACTAAAGAACACAAAAGTTCGTAGTTGGGCTTTAGCCCTCTCCGGATTAGGGCTGAAGCCCAACTACGAACTTAGTTAACTGAACTGTATTGAGATATAATATCCTATTCGTTAAAGATTCTTTTCAATTAGAAAAGTAGCCCAGCCGGAGACTGGAAATGAGGGAGAACGAGGGGTTGGGAACGAGGAATTTTTTAGAACACAAATTATTTTTGGGAGTTGAAAATAATGCTATTTTCTAAAGAACTAGAGCAGGCGATTGAGTCTCGTAATGTAGCAAAAGTTAAAAGATTAATGAATCTAATTGGTCAGACAGTTGATTTATGAAATACAGTGCTAAAAATTGAGACAGAGCCTCTGGAGGGCATTCCCAGTCTGAGACTGGGAACGAGGGATTGGATTTGTTGGTGGGCAGAGGGACATCGCGCCAAAGCATGATAAAGTCGAGACGGAGCCTAGGAACGAGAATGGTGTAAGATTGGAGACTTACAGAAATTGGAGGTTAAGAGATTAAATGGTACGGACAGAAGCCGAAGTGAGAGTGCAGAAAGTTCAGCAATTGCGAGAGCAAGGCATTGAACCTTATCCCAGCCAATCCTATCAGCGATCGCACACCGCCCTGGAAGTCAAAGCCCTATTTAGTCAGCCCGGAAAAGAATTAGCCCCGGGAGCCAGTGACCCCAGCGCCCAACCCTTGAAAGTCAGCGGCAGAATCACCTCCAAACGCGATAGTGGCAGTATTATTTTTATCGATCTCAAAGATATTAGCGATAAAATTCAACTCAAAATTGAAAAGAAATTACTATCCACCGAAATCGGACTAACCTTTAAACAAGTTGAAAAGCTTTTGGATGAAGGAGATTATGTCGGGGCGCAGGGCATTGGTTGCCGGACAAAAAAAGGCGAATTATCGATTCAAGTTGAGCAATTACAGTTACTCTCCAAAGCCACTATTCCTTTTCCCGATGCCTACTATGGAGTCAATGACCCCGAAACCTGTCGCCGTCACCGGGAAATGGATTTAGCGGGAAATCAAGCTTCCCTCAGTCGGTTTGCTGCTCGCAGTCGGATTGTCCAAGGCATTCGCGCCTATCTTTGCCAACGGGATTTTTATGAAATAGAAACACCCACCTTGCAAGCAATTTATGGCGGGGCGGCGGCGCGACCATTTATTACCCATCACAACGCCCTGGATGTAGATTTGTATTTGCGAATTGCCCCAGAATTGTTTTTAAAAAGAGCCATTTGCGGCGGTTTTGAGCGGGTATTTGAACTAGGGCGAATTTTCCGTAACGAAGGGATAGATAGTACCCACAATCCGGAATTTACTGGTTTAGAAGTTTACCAAGCCTATGCCGATTATTTTGACATCATCACCTTAGTTGAAGATGTCATGTCCCAAGCGGCGGAAACCTTGTTTGGCGAGAACTTAGAAATCACCTACCAAAGCCAAACCATTAATTTACACCGTCAATTTGACTATACCGATAAATATCCCAGTTTTAGCGGTAAACATTGGCAAGTCAAAACCATGACCGAAGCCGTGAAAGAACAAACCGGATTGGATTTTGACCAACTTAGTTTAGCAGAAGCGATCGCCGCTACCGAAAAACTGGGCATCCACCTCTCCAACCTGGAAAAACAGAGTTTGGGATATCTCCTCTACGCCGTCTTTGATAAAAAGGTAGAATCCACCCTCATTCAACCCACCTTTATCATCGACTTTCCCGTAGAAGTCAGTCCCCTTGCCAAAGGACATCGCAGCAAACCCGGTTTTGTGGAGAGATTCGAGCTATTCATTGCCGGAGCCGAATTTTCCAACGGCTTCTCGGAGTTAAATGACCCCCAAGAGCAAAGAAAGCGGTTTGAGGAACAACTTGCCCAACGCAAAGCTGGCGACGACGAAGCGCACCCGATGGATGAAGACTTTATTCAAGCCTTATCCCTGGGAATGCCCAACTGTGGAGGAATGGGCATTGGCATCGACCGTTTGGTGATGCTGCTGACGGATACTCAAAGTATTCGCGATGTAGTTCTCTTCCCCACCATGAAGCCTACTAAGGAATCAGGGGTGGAGTCTAGCGCCGGGGAATAGGGAGATGGGGAGATGGGATGATGGGGAGTTGAGAATTAGCAATAACTTCTTTTATTACCCGTTCCCCTTTCCCTCTATTCCCTATTCCCTATTCCCTATTCCCTATTCCCTCTCCTCCTTCTTCTCCTTCTCCCTCTGTTCCCTGTTCCCTGTTCCCCGTTCCCTGTTCCCTGTTCCCTGTTCCCCGTTCCCTGTTCCCTGTTCCCTAAATGCTATCGTAGGAAAAGCGCCGCCTAAGATATCAAGGCGGCGACAGGTTTTTCTCTTTAGCTGATAGATTGAGTATAGGTAATCCCAGCTAAAAAATCATCCTGGAATGAAATCTGGGGTGAATTCAGTTGTTAAGTCAGTAGCGAAACATTCAAATTATTGATGATGCTCTGGAAATAGGCAGTAAATTTACAGATTCAGTCTCCTGAGCGGCAGTATCTATAATCGATATTTTTTAAATATCAGGATTAATCCTAAACTCTCGCACTAATTGACTGGATTTTGGGAGCGATACCTTGAATCTAAAGTACATCCATAAAATCTTTACCAGTTTTTGCCCAAAAAATGCTTTGCTGGAAAAGAGAATTACTGCTATGTTCTATGGAAATGTATAGAAATATGTCAATCTGTAGAGAAATGTAAAATTTTTGGAGATTGGGGTCAATGAAAATTTTAGCGCTGACCTGGGAATTTCCGCCACGCTTGGTAGGGGGTATTGCTCGTCATGTGGCGGAGTTATATCCAGAAATAGTCAAGCTAGGACACGAGGTTCATCTGATTACGGTGGAATTTGGTCACGCACCGATGTATGAAGTCGTGGAAGGAATTTACGTGCATCGCGTGCCAGTGGGTTACAGCCACGATTTTTTTCATTGGGTAGTCAACCTGAATGAGAGTATGGGACGACAAGGCAGTAAGGTAATTGGCGAAGAAGGTCCTTTTGATTTGATTCACGCCCACGACTGGCTGGTAGGAGATGCCGCGATCGCCCTAAAATATCACTTTAAGACCCCCATCATTGCCACCATCCATGCGACAGAACATGGGCGGCACAACGGTATCCATAATGACAATCAGCGTTATGTAGCGGGGAAAGAGAAACTGCTTTGCCACAACGCTTGGCGAGTCATCGTTTGCTCGCAGTATATGCGCCAGGAAGTCGAGAACGTCCTAGCCACACCCTCAAACAAGATTGATGCGATTTATAATGGGATTCGCCCCGAAAAGAAACCTCGCTTAGACGAGTTTGATGCCTGGAACTTTCGCCGCCGCTTTGCCGCCGATAGTGAGAAAATAGTTTACTACGTGGGGAGAATGAGCTACGAGAAGGGCGTAGCCGTCCTACTGTCTGCCGCTCCTATCGTGATTTGGGAAATGGAAGGTAATGTGAAATTTGTGATTATCGGTGGTGGTAACACCGACCACCTGAAGAAAATTGCCTGGGATATTGGCATTTGGCACAAGTGTTATTTTACTGGCTTCATGTCCGATGAAGACCTAGATAAATTTCAGACTGTTGCCAACTGTGCAGTTTTTCCCAGTCTCTACGAACCCTTTGGGATTGTCGCGCTGGAAAGCTTTGCGGCCCGGGTTCCTGTGGTAGTATCTGATGCTGGAGGGTTGCCAGAGGTAGTCAAGCACGGACAGACGGGAATTGTGACTTGGAAAAACCATCGCGAGTCCCTAGCCTGGGGAATTTTGGAAGTATTGAAAAATCCTGATTATGCCCAGTCCTTAGTCGAAAATGCCTATGAAGATTTAGAACGGCGGTTCAATTGGTCTAAACTAGCCCAAGAGACAGTTGCTGTTTATGAACAAGTATGGCAGGAGCGATCGCAAATCGTCTGGACATAAATACTAAATTCTCCCTCAAAATATTCTAAGTTTCATTTGCAATTTTTAGGTGAAGTCCTGATTTTCTATATCATTAAATGAACTTAGAAGTGCGCTATGCTCGGTCTTTTTTGCTAGACCTCAAAAACCTAGAAGCTGCGGCATACCAACGCATCTACCGTTTTGCTTTTGAGGAGTTTATGCAGTTTGCCCAAATTCAAGAATTGCCAGAAATTAAGCGAATTGGCTCCGATGCGATTTTTTATCGATTTAGTATCGATAATTATTTGATTGGGATTGAGGTAACGGGACACATTGTCAAATTTCTCCGAGTGCTGCCCAAACCAGATCTTTAAGCTATGGGCAAAAATTGCCAGTGAGTTTTTAATGCCGATACTAATTGCTGAATTTGCTGGCTAGTATGGGTTGCCATCAGGGAAAACCGCAGGCGACTGGTGGGAACTGTGGGAGGACGAATGGCAGGGGCAAAAATCCCGGAGTTTTTGAGATGCTGCCCTAATTCTAAGGCAGCAGCAGGGTTCGGCAATTGAAGGCAGAGAATGGGGGATTGGGAAGGCAGTAATTGGAAGTTGGGTAATTGGTTAGAAATCGCGTTTTTAAAAACCTCTACATTTTCCCACAGGTGCGATCGCCTTTCTGGTTCCTGGTGAATAATCTGAATGGCGGTTAAGGCGGCAGCAGCATCGGCGGGAGAAAGGGCGGTAGTATAAATCCAAGTTGGGGCGCGGTTGCGAAGTAAGTCAATTAAAGCACGATCTCCGGCAACATAACCGCCTAAACTGCCTAAAGCTTTGCTGAGAGTACCAATTTGAATTAATTTTTTCCCGGTACAGTGAAAATGTTCCACGCATCCCGCCCCAGTTTCTCCTAAAACGCCAGTGGCGTGGGCTTCATCTACTAGCAGCATACAGCTAAATTGTTCGGCTAATGCTAGCAAGACAGGTAGATTGCACAAATCGCCATCCATGCTAAAAACGCTATCGGTTAAAATTAAGCACCGACGGTATTTAGATCTTTCCTGTTCTAACTTAGTAGTTAATTCTGCCAGATTACCATGTTGATATTCAATTACCGTTGCGCCGCTGAGAATCGCCCCATTTTTCAAACTAGAATGATTGTAGCGGTCAGATAAAATTAGATCTCTTTTACCTGTAATGGCAGCGATCGCACCTAAATTCGCTAAATACCCAGAACTAAATATTAAAGCATCTTCAGTTTTTTTCCAAGAGGCGATCGCCTTTTCCAATTCCCGATGCAATTCCCGATTTCCGCTTAATAATCGCGAGCCAGTGCTACCTGTTCCCCATACTTTAGTCGCATTAACAGCAGCGGCAATTAAGCGTTCATCGCCAGCCAAACCCAAATAATCGTTACTGGCGAAATTAATTACTTCCTGCCCTTCTAAAATTACCGTTGCACCGGGAACACTATTAATTGTTTTCACCTGCCGATACCAGTCAGCGCGATGAATAGTGTTGAGAGTTTCTTCTATCCAATTATAAGGATCTACAGGCATTTCTCCCATCAGGAATGAAAAATCAATAACTTGGTGATAATTCAATACGGTTTTTTAAACTGGTTAATCTGGTTCCTAGGCTCTGCCTAGGAACCGATATCGAGAGGCTCTGCCTCGCTTGGTTATCATCCGAGGCAGAGCCTCTCAATGGGCATTCCCAGGCAGAGCCTGGGAACGAGTAACGAGTAAAATTGAGCGCGTTATTTCCTCTCCATGCTGTTGTCAGTTTCAAGACTGACGCAGTAGGGCAAGAACAATTCCAATTAAAGAACCCAAAAGCAAAGAACTACTGCTGAAAGAACTAATCGCAAAACCAATAAGCCGTTTTTCTGCCGCTTGGTAATATCCCCAAGCATAAATAATTCGCCCAACTACCCAGACGAAACCGAGAGCGGCTCCCCAGATTGGGCTAATAAATAAAGAGAACAACCACAACCCAGGAATGAATAAAACCAGTTGTTCCAGAGTATTTTGCTGCACTCGCAAGACGCGCTCAAAATCGGGATTGCCCGAAACTTGTGGTGGCGGTACTTTATATTTGGCTCTCGCTGCACCAACATATATGGTGACAGCAAAATAGACTGCTAAGGCTAAGGCTGTAGCTAAAGCTGGTAAAGCGAAGGTTTTGATTTCCATTGTTCAAATTTGCTGATGGCAGCCACTAAATTTTTACTTGTTAAATTTCTTACCAACCCACATATCCCAAATGCTTGCGGGCATCGTAAGTGGCAATTCGCCCCCTGGGAGTCCGCTGTAAGTAACCAATTTGCAATAAGTAAGGTTCGCAAAAATCTTCAATTGTCAAAGCATCTTCTCCAGTGGCAGCGGCTAAAGTATCTAATCCCACGGGTTTACCATTAAACTTCTCAATCATCACTTTCAGTAGTTCTCGATCGATCCAATCTAAACCCATTGGATCAACGTTATACACTTCTAGGGCTTCCGAGGCAATAGTTTGGTCAATAGTTGAGGCGAATTTTACCTGGGCATAGTCTCGCACTCGCTTGAGCAAACGGTTAGCAATTCGGGGCGTGCCTCTGGAGCGACGAGCAATTTCTTGGGAACCATCTTCAGAGATCGCTACTTGCAAAATCTCCGCTGTTCGTAGGACAATGGTGGTCAACTCATCTAATTCGTAAAATCGTAGGCGTTGAATTAATCCAAAGCGATCGCGCAGTGGTGAAGATAGGGAACCTACTCTAGTTGTGGCTCCCACCAAAGTAAATGGCGGTAACTTTAAACTGCGAGTCCGCGCCGTTGGGCCTTTGCCCACAGTAATATCTAAGCGAAAATCCTCCATAGCTGGATAGAGTAATTCTTCGGTCATTTTGCTCAACCGATGAATTTCATCAATAAACAGAATATCTCCAGCGCTGAGATTCATCAATACTCCCACAATATCGCGGGGACGCTCCAAAGCTGGGGCAGTAGTGATTTTGCAATTTGCCCCCATCTCTGCTGCCAGAATTAGGGACATGGTAGTTTTTCCCAATCCCGGTGGTCCATAAAGGAGCAAATGATCTAGGGTTTCGCCCCGCCCCTTGGCAGCGAGTATGGCTATTTCTAAAATGCCCTTGAGTTCTTTTTGTCCGATATAGTCTGCCAACCGCTGAGGGCGAATGCCTTCTTCTTGCTTTTCCTGCTCTTCGGAAGAGGCTGTAGGCTGCAACAAACTATCTCCCGGCGGGGGAGGCTGTCGCTGGCGCTTGGGGGGTTCGTCTGGAGTAGAAGAGGGGTGTTTGGAAGAGATAATCGCCATGAGTTCAAGTTTAGCGTGCGATCGCCTGTAATTTCAAAGTATAGAACTTACACCATGAAAACTGACAAAATCTTTTACACTCTATTTCAAATCTTTCCTGAACTCTTGTTTCAACTGCTAGAGCAACCTGCCACTCTTGCCCAAAACTATCAATTTCAATCCGTCGAAATCAAAGAATTAGCCTTTCGACTTGATGGGATATTCCTACCTAACTCCAACGATTTAGATGACCCCATCTACTTTCTAGAAGTGCAATTTCAAAAAGACCCCGAATTTTATTGGCGCTTCTTTACCGAAATCTTCCTTTACCTCAACCAATATAAACCCTTACGCCCTTGGTATGCCATTGTCATTTGGGCAAAACACAGCTTTGATGATGGCTTGCCCTTGCCCTATCAACAACTACTGGTCAATCAACACCTACAACGGATATACTTAGATCGACTCACCCAGTCAACGGACAATTCTCTGGGTTTGCAGATCGTCCAATTTATCATCGCGCCTGAACTAGAGGCAACCCAACAAGTACCATCCTTACTAAATCAAGCCAAACGGCAAGTAATCGATGCGAACATTCAACAAAATATTGTCGAACTAATCGAAAAGATAGTCGTTTATAAATTTCCCCAGAAAAGTCGTCAGGAGTTAGAAGCCATGTTCACCTTAACGGAGTGGAAACAAACCAGATTTTATCAAGAAGCTAAGGAAGAGGGTAAGTTGGAAGGCAAACTTGAAGGCAAACTCGAAGGCAAACTTGAAGGCAAACTTGAAGGCAAACTCGAAGGCAAACTCGAAGGCAAGCTCGAAGGCAAGCTCGAAGGGAAACTTGAAGGGGAATTAGAAGGAAAATTAAAGACTGTTCCTCTGCTCTTAAAACTGGGATTAACCACAGAGCAAATTGCGGAGGAACTAAAAATTAGCCTTGAGAAGATTCAGCAATTTATCGCTAGTCAAAATAACTAATTCTCAATGCGATCGCCTCAATATTTGCCAAAATTGATGAATAATGGTGGTGGGCGGTTCAAGATTGCCCTGTGGTTGTAGAGAGGATTTTCATGTTAGCGAAAAGAATTTTACCTTGCTTGGATGTCAAGGCTGGGCGGGTAGTGAAAGGGGTGAATTTTGTGGATTTGCGGGATGCTGGAGATCCAGTAGAATTAGCTCAAGCTTATAATGATGCTGGGGCGGATGAGTTGGTGTTTCTGGATATCACTGCGACTCACGAAGACAGGGATACCATTATCGATGTAGTTTACCGCACGGCAGAACAAGTTTTTATTCCCCTAACGGTGGGCGGCGGCATCCAATCCTTAGACAATATTAAACATTTGTTAAGGGCAGGAGCAGATAAAATCAGTATCAATTCCTCAGCCGTTCGCAATCCTGATTTGATTAATCGGGCGAGCGATCGCTTTGGTAATCAATGTATTGTAGTCGCCATTGATGCTCGGAGGCGTAAGGATATTAACAATCCTGGTTGGGATGTCTATGTCAGGGGCGGCAGAGAAAATACTGGGCTAGATGCCATTGCCTGGGCGCAAGCAGTGGAAAAGCGGGGAGCAGGGGAACTATTAATTACCAGCATGGATGCTGATGGCACTCAAGCGGGCTATGACCTAGAATTAACTCGTACCATTGCCAATCGGGTGCAAATCCCCGTCATTGCCTCCGGTGGGGCGGGCAATTGCGGACATATCTACGAAGCTTTAACTGAAGGCAGGGCAGAAGCGGCGCTCTTGGCTTCCCTACTTCACTACGGACAACTGACAGTGGCAGAAATTAAAACATACTTAAGCGATCGCCAAGTCCCAGTCCGCCAGTTATAGGCTTGCCTCCCCCCGCCAGTATAGATCTCAGTTTGAGAATATAGCATTAATCTTTACATTGCCTATACTAGAATATATGGAGTTTGACATACTCCTCTGGCTAAAGCAAGCGAGGATTCTAGGGTCAAACAGCGAAAGCAGGCGGAGCAACGTCTTACATCACCTAACCTAACGGTCGATGCCCCGACAACATAGGATTCTAGTATAGCTTCTTATGCCCTAAAGGGCAGGGCTTTAAACCCATTATTTTTGGTAAAATATGCTGGTAACTATTTTAATTTTTGACATAGCGCTGGTGGCATGGTCATTGCATCTGATGCAAGCAGCAGTAGAACAACAACAATTTTCCCTAATGCTGGCAGGAACGCTGGTGGCATTATCAGCCGCTGCTATGATAGTCGTTTATTTCCTGATGGGTAGCTATGTCAGCTATTTAGCTGGCATCACGGAACATTCTTTATCCATGTACTAAATTTTTTTTGCGGAAAGGCTTGACAAAATCTCTAAGATCAAGGCATGATAGTAAAGCACCTCAAGGGGTTATAGCTCAGTTGGTAGAGCACCTCAATGGCATTGAGGGGGTCAGCGGTTCGAATCCGCTTAGCTCCATATCGAAGAAGGCGATACCGCGCCCAATACTAAATCTGGGTTAAATCAGATCTTTTTAGCTGCTCTACTAGCTAAGATAAGTGATTAGCCGGAAATGATATTATTGGTTCTTCGCATCCCAATAGAAAGAAAATAAAACAATATTGAGTAGGGAAAATAAAACACTGTTGATACATTCATAGATTAACGCGATCGCGAAGTTTTCTTCTTGTCCAACCAAAGATAGTGGCAAATATAAGATAAATGCCACTAGAGCCGAAATCATAAACAGCCCGATAAAGGTTAAAACCATTGTACCTAAAATAGACCATCTTTTGCCTTGAGTCATTTGGGTACTGAGTTGTCTAGCATTTGCTCCTTCTGCACCTTCTAAAACAACAATTGCATCTATTAAGGCAAAACGCAATGCCAGAAATATACCCGGAATAACTAAAGCAATTAACCCTAAACCCACAATTAATCCAGTACCAATGCGAGTTCCCAATAATTTGAAACTCCTCCGCGCTCCGTGAGTCATCGACTCGCTGTAGCTTGTGCCTAATCCTTTTTTCCATTGAGATGCGGCATGGAGCAGCGCACCCACATAGATTGGCCCAAATGCCAACTCAATTGCATTAGATACCCGATACTCTTGAGCTAAGATTTTGAATTCATTGCCTCCAAATGTTCCTGGAAAAACATACAAGCGCAAATATGTTAACAAAATTGATCCCGGCAACCAAACTGTTAGCACAATTAAACTAAACAGTTTCCAGTTGGCAGCAAACAACCTAATAGATTCGCGGATTTTCTGAATCATAGTGATCGCAATGGTACTAAAACAATAAAAACTATAATATTTTTTTAGAAAGATGTAAAGATGCTATTAGCAACATCTCTACATCTTGAGCATGGTTAAGCAGTAAACTTTTCGGTAATTCGTTTCATTGCTGCTTCGACATTTTCCCGACTGTTAAATGCTGAGATGCGAAAATAGCCTTCCCCAGCCGCCCCAAACCCAGAACCAGGAGTACCAACTACATTGCACTTATGCAGCAATTGATCGAAAAAGTCCCAACTAGATAAACTATTAGGCGTTTTCGCCCAAACATAAGGGGCATTAATGCCACCATAAACGGCAATACCCGCAGCAGTTAATTGTTCCCGAATAATTTTGGCATTCTCCATATAGAAACTAATTAGCGCCTTAACTTGCTCTTGTCCTTCGGCGGAATAAACTGCTTCTGCTGCCCGTTGAATGATATAGGAAACACCATTAAACTTAGTTGACTGACGGCGATTCCATAACTTCCATAATTCTACATCGGAACCATCAGCAGCTTTGGCAGTTAAAGTTTTGGGAACCACAGTAAAGGCGCAACGAGTACCAGTAAATCCAGCGGTTTTGGAAAAAGAACGAAACTCAATGGCACAATTCTTTGCTCCAGGAATTTCGTAAATAGAATGGGGAATTTCCGCATCGGTAATAAAGGCTTCGTAGGCGGCATCAAAGAAGATAATCGCGCCGTTAGCCTGGGCATATTCCACCCAAGCAGTTAAGTGAGCTTTAGTCGCCACTGCCCCGGTGGGATTATTGGGAAAACAGAGGTAAATTAAATCAACTTTTTGACTGGGGAGACTAGCCGTAAAATTGTTATCTGCGGTAATTGGCAGATAAACTAAACCGCCAAATTCGCCTTTGTCGTTGGCAACCCCAGTATTTCCCGCCATCACATTGGTATCGACATAGACAGGATAAACTGGATCGGTGACGGCGATCGCATTATCATCCCCAAAGATATCCAGAATATTGCCTGTATCGCACTTAGAACCGTCCGAAATGAAGATTTCATCGGCAGTTATATCGCATCCCCGCCCCTGAAAGTCGTGTTGAGCAATCTTTTCGCGCAACCAATTATAGCCTTGTTCGGGACCATAGCCCTTGAAAGTGGCGCGATCGCCCATTTCTGTCACTGCCTCCACCATCGCAGCGCGACAAGCCGCTGGCAGGGGTTCGGTGACATCGCCAATCCCTAAACGAATAATTTTGGCTTCTGGATGCGCCTCAGCAAAGGCATTTACCCGCCGCGCAATTTCTGGAAATAGGTAGCCAGCTTTGAGTTTGAGATAGTTATCGTTGATAGTTGCCATATTAAATCGCCAAGAATGCCGTAAAACAGCTTACCGCAATTCTGAAGATGAGCCGAGTGGCTATACTTAAGGTTTAAAATCCAGCGTAGCATAATCGCGCTACA
The DNA here is from genome assembly GCA_936920195.1 of uncultured cyanobacterium. Taxonomy (GTDB): domain Bacteria; phylum Cyanobacteriota; class Cyanobacteriia; order Cyanobacteriales; family FACHB-T130; genus CAKZHE01. The sequence continues at coordinate 13,476 of CAKZHE010000130.1, forward strand.
ATCATGCTACACTAGATCAATAGTTTATCGGAACCAAATCAATCCATCGGCGAGGCAATATGGACGAAGAGTTGCAAGGGCGGATTAAGGGTTTCTTTGATTATTGGAGAAACCGCTATACATTTATTTACAATTTAGACTTTGAACAGCACAATCATGAAGCTAATGTTCTACTTTGGGCATCACTTGACGCTCTTTCTAACCTATGGGCAAAGAACATAGGAAAAAAGCAATGTGGCAATAAGCGTAGCCGCCTGATTTTTGATGCTTTTCTCGCTCGTTACGGTGGTGATTTATTCCAAATTGTTTCATTACCGGATGTTTGGAATCGAGTAGATGCTCTAGTAAATACACTGGAGCCACAGAAATTATCTAAAGATGTCTACACATTCTTAAGCAAAATTGGAGACCGTCGAGAGCCTACGGTTGAGGAGAAAAGTATACCTCGCGAGATTTTAGCTGACTGGAGAATCGATAAAATTATCACGGCTACTTTGAAAGAGTATCCTAAAACTAATCGTGATGAACTTGAGGAATGGCTGATTATGTCTCGCTATGGTGCAATTGCATATAAAGAAATGCGATCTCCATATATTCATGAGGGGAGATCTGGCAAGGGTACGCATGGCTTTAATTTACATGAGTCTCAAAAACGACCGACTTACCTTAGTTGGATCTACACTACACCTCCTACAATTGGTTTTAGCGTTGAGTTCATGTTGGGAGTGTTGGAATTCTGCATTAATTCTTTTGAGGCTAATGCACTAGAATTGCAGCAAGATCCTGTTCCTCCAGAATAAAGCATAGCGGTTCTCAATTAGATGAGGTACGAAAATAGCATATACATTGTAGGGGCGAATGGCATTCGCCCCTACAGGTGTACCGCACTAAATTGAGAACCGCTATAATACGCCAATCGCTTTTTAAAAACTAATCTGGCTATAGATTTCTTTAGAGATCAACCCAATTTTAGCAAAGACAGCTAGCGATCGCCCTTTTTCTCTTTCCCCAGCAACCCTGCTACCTTCCAAGCCAGGTAAACAGCCATAGTATTGCCGAGGGCTTTGCTCAATTCATCAGGAGCTTCAGCCGGGGGAGAATCGGGTTTTTCATCCGTTTGGTGAGATGTCGGATGGCTGTCTTCTGGATAGGGCAGAGCATCCGACTCTGGGGGTAGAGGGCGATCGTTCATAAAAATCAGGTAACTTTAACTTATATTTTGCCAAAAAATCCTGGCGATCGCAACCGCAAATTATAGAAATCGCCGTAAAACCCACTGGCTTTAGCCAGTGGGTTTTACGGCGGGTTGGCGTAGGTACGGAGCCAACCAATATTTCGACAAAGCTCAGTACAAATTACTTGGTTTTCTGATGCTATCATAAACAGAGGAGGTGAAACAAATGTTTGGTTGCCAGCAAGTCAGAATCAACTCAGACAAAGAGCTTAAAGCCGTTCTAGAATATCTATGCAGTGAGTCAAACAAACTCAATAACTGTGCCATTTACTACGCTAGACAGATTTACTTCAGGACTGAGAAAGTAGTCAATAAATTTGCCCTGATTAATGAGTTAAAAAGTAATCCCCACTATGGGGCTATGTACTCCCAAGTAGCTCAACAAACTGTCATGGCTGTAGCAGAATCCTTCTCATCATTTATTGGATTGTTGAAAGGGATAAAAGCTGGCTCGGTAACTCAAAAGCCAAGAATACCCAACTACAAAAAGAAGGGTGGTTTAGCTCTGGTGGCTTACCCCCGTCAAGCGGTTAAGCTCAAAAAGGAAGCCTTAAGATTTCCCCTTGGGAATAAAGTAAAGGCGTGGTTTGGCTTAGATGCTTTCTACCTGCCTATGCCCTCTAACCTTGATTACAAAAATATTAGGGAATACCGAATACTACCCAGAAATGGTGAATTTTATCTAGAGCTTGTTTACAAGGTGGAAACAACTTCGGCTCAAGTAGATAGCTCTAAAGTTCTGGGAATTGATCGCGGGATTGATAACTGGTTAACCTGTGTTTCCAATGTAGGAACTAGCTTTATTGTTGATGGGAGACACCTTAAATCCCTGAACCAGTGGTACAACAAGCGAGTATCTATCCTTAAGGAAAATCAACCTCAAGCCTTCTGGTCTAAGCAGTTAGCCCGTGTTACTGAAAGGAGAAACAGGCAAGTCAGGGATGCTATAAACAAGGCTGCCAAATTAGTCATCGCTCACTGCCTAGAAAACCAGATCGGTACTGTGGTATTTGGTTGGAACCAGGGGCAGAAAGACTCGATAAATTTGGGGTCTAATACTAACCAGAAGTTTGTCCAGATACCTACAGGGAGGTTGAAAGAACGGATTAAGCAACTGTGCGAGCAGCACGGGATTAAGTTTGTAGAAACGGAAGAATCCTACACTTCTAAGGCTAGCTTTCTAGACTCGGATGAGCTACCTACATTTGGCGAGAAACCCGAAGGGTGGCAAGAATCTGGAAAGCGAGTTAAACGGGGGTTGTACCGGACTGCAAACAACTGGTATCTCAATGCCGACTGCAATGGTGCAGCCAATATCTTGAGAAAAGTAGCGACAACATTGGGATTTAATCTTGATGGAGTTGGTAGGGGCGCATTGACTACGCCCTTAAGGTTCAGACTCTGGACTCTTAAAGAATCCCACGCTCTTTAGACGTGGGAGTGTCAAGAAATTTAATATTCAGGATAATTCCAGCATTCCCAACAGGGATCGAGTTTTTCCGGATATGGTATTTAAACCCATGAATTTATTTACCTTCAAAAAATCTATTCCCAATGGTTGATGGGCGCAGTCGAATCAACCCATTCCCGACAATTAAAAAAGCCCCCAGCGTTTAAGCCGAGAGCTGAAATCAGGGTGCATCTACCACTTCTTAAGTACGCAGTAGGGAAAACAGTTTCAGGAGAAAATTCGTCAGATCGCCAAATAATTTTCCGGGAAATCCTCTGCTATTATCGATAAAACAGCCAAATTAACTTTTAAAGTCCTAGCAATGAGAATTTCCCTGTTATTCACAACAATCGTCTCCGTCCCCTTGGCACTAGCCACCGCCACCCTAGCCGCCAATCCTGACCATTTACAAAGATTGCTCAAAACCAATCAGTGCGTTAACTGCGACCTAACAGGGGCTAACTTAGAAGATACCAATTTATTTGGAGCCAGTCTAGTGGGAGCCAATTTAACCGGGGCAAACCTCAAAGGCGTAAATCTTGGTTCTGCCAATTTAACAGAGACAAACCTCACCGGAGCTAAACTCAACAATGCTAATCTGTACCTCGCTACCCTAGACACCACCAATCTTAGTCAGGCAGACTTGAGCAATGCCTATTTACGGGAAGCAGCACTATCCGAAACCAACTTTAAAGGGGCAACTCTGCGGGGAGTTAATCTCAGCCGGACTAATTTAAGCGGAATTAATTTCCAAAATGTAGACTTGAGCGGTGCTAATCTGAATCGAGCCAGTTTTATCGGCTTTCCCGGAAAAGATTCCGGTTCGGGAAATCCTTACAGTAGCTTTTTTACGGCATCTCAATTATCGCAAGCTTTCTGCACCCCAGATGCTTCTAGCGAAAGCTTTAATCTTAACGATATTAAACAGACTGGCATGGAATTTGCGAATCTGAATGGGGCAAATTTAAGCGGGGCAAATTTAACTAAAGCTTTACTAATTGGCGTGGAATTAAATAGTGCCAATCTGGGCGGAGCAAATTTAACCAATGCTTGTCTATTTCATGCCAAGTTGAAAAATGCGGTTTTAGATGGGGCGAATCTGAAAGGCGCAACTTTCCAAGGGGCAGTGCTAGAAAATGCTAGTATCAAAAATGTCCAAAATGCCAACTTTAAAGGTTCTTATCAAACCGAAGCTGAAGCAATAGCGGCTCCTCGACAAGCCGAAGCCAAACAATATATTCTTTCAATCAATTACGGGCAGCAGGCTTTGTTTTTAGAAAAGTCAAAATTTGCCACCAATCTTGACGATTTGGGGTTAGGAGTGCCTGCCAGCACAGATTTTTATACCTATCAAATTCTACCCCAAAAGAATGCTAATAAGAGCGCGATCGCCGTTGCCAAAGCCAAAGTTTCTGGACTTCGCAGCTATACCGGGGCAGTATTTGTAGTCAAAGATGCTAACACCAAGGAATCGATTACAGTGGCGGCTATTTGTGAAAGCGAACAGCCGACAACTACCCCTCCCACCGCTCCCAATCCTCCCAAAAATAGCGGTGAAACTATTAAATGTCCCGCTGGTTCTAAATTGATCGAATAATTTAGGGAATAGGAATAGGGAACAGGGAATAGGAAATAGGGAACAGGGAACAGGGAACAGGGAACAGGGAATAGGGAGGAGAGGGAGGAGAGGGAGGAGAGGGAGGAGAGGGAGGAGAGGGAGGAGAGGGAAGAGGGGGGACAGGAGATTTTCTTAAACAGGACTTACGCAATACCTCTATTAGTAGGGTGTGTTAGCGCAGCGTAACGCACCATAAACGCTATATGCGGAG
>CAKZHE010000131.1 GCA_936920195.1 uncultured cyanobacterium
GGATTGCCCCTACACATCGGGGCAACCACGGGGGGATTGCCCCTACGGAATTGCACAACTCATTGAGACGCGCTATAGAAGAACCAGAAAGGTTGCTAAGTAAAATTTAAACCTGAAACTCTGGCTTTAATTTTGTCTAGGGATTTACTAAAATAGAGAAAAATCATGTTTAAACGAAAATTAATCTCCAGCTTATTAACAGCTAACCCAAACCTGAAAAATCAAGGATTTTCTTGGCTGTGGTTAATAGCAATTGTAGGTATTGGTGGCGTAGGACTTGCCATTGTTTTACCTTCGTTTTTAAACACTCAAAATCAAAATAAGTGTGGTCTAAATTGGGCAAAGCAATATGTTGGCGCTATGAACCGAGGGCAACAGGCATATTTTCTCGAAAAGCACACTTTTGCTAAGAATTTGGAGCAATTAGGAGTTGGTATTAAAAGCAAAACAGCGAACTATCAATACTTGATTGAAACAACTCCTCAAGCTGCTTTTAGTTATGGAGTATCTTTGCATACGGCTCTCAAAAGTTATGTTGGGGCAGCGGTGGTTATTCCTGCTGCCAAAAATGGTAGTAAATCTGCTGAAAATGAAGGCGAAACAACGGCAATCATTTGTGAAGCGAATGCGGCAGGGCAGAACAAACCTATGGCTCCAGTTTATCAAAATGGGAACCTAGAATGCGGTGTTGGAACAACGAAATTGCGTTAAATAGCCATCTTTCAAAATTTGACGGTAAATTACCTAGGCGTTGATGCCCACGGCTTCAGAAATATTGGCTAATCCTTGTTCGGCTAACTTTAATGCCAATCCCTCTAGAATCCGGCGCACCATCCAAGGACCTTCATAAATCCACCCCGTATAAACTTGAATCAGGCTCGCACCAGCAGTAATTTTTGCCCAAGCATCTTCAGCGGTAAAAATGCCACCTACTCCAATTATGGGTAACTTGCCTTGGGTTTGTTGGTAAATAAATCGAATTACTTCCGTGGAACGTTCCCGCAGAGGCGCACCACTAATCCCCCCAGCTTCTTCTGTCACCGATTTACCTGTGGGGGAGACAAATTGGGTTTTTAATCCAGTCCGACTAATGGTAGTATTAGTGGCAATAATTCCGGCTAATTGATAGGTTTGGGCGATCGCCAGAATTTCGGCTACTGCTTCCCAATCCAAATCGGGAGAAATCTTGACTAATAAAGGCTTTTGACCTTGATTTGACTGTTGCAAAGCGTCTAAAATGGGACTTAGTTGATCGGCAGCTTGCAGCGATCGCAATCCCGGCGTATTGGGAGAACTAACATTAACTACAAAATAATCTCCCCAATCCTTTAAAATCTGAAAACTTCCCAAATAATCAGCGACGGCTGCCTCTAGAGGAGTAATCTTAGATTTGCCCAAATTAATCCCCAAAGGAATTGCTGTCCAATTACCAGGGGAAATATCAGCAGAATTAAGCTGAGACTGGCGATGGGCAAACATTTCTGCCAAAGCTGTACTACCCTGATTATTAAATCCCATCCGATTCAGCGCTGCCAAGTCATCAGGCAAGCGAAATAGACGGGGGCGAGGGTTGCCCGGTTGGGGGTGGAAAGTCACTGTTCCCAGTTCGGCAAAACCAAAGCCCAAATGTTGCCAAATCCCCGCCGCCACGCCATCTTTATCAAATCCCGCCGCCAAACCCACCGGATTAGGAAATGTTTGATTCCACAAAGTTTGTGACAACCGGGGTTCAGTAGTGCAAAAATATTGGTGCAACTGGGCTTGCAACCAACTACTAGGAGGGCGATCGCTAGTTCGATTTAACCAACTAAAAAACTGTAAAATTTGGCGATGCAACCATTCTGGATCGGACTTCAATCCAGAAAATAGTAAGGGACGAATACCAGTTTGATAAATATCCAATGTTTCTACAAGCTCAAATCTCAAATTGTCAGTTTCATTATTCGGGGATAATGCTAGATCTTGTCAGCAGTCAGCGAAGTTCAAAGTCAAAAATCACAGACCATCAGGGTGCGCCAGATTGTAAGCTAACAAAATTGCCGATCAACCTGCCAACATCAAAGCATAATCTAGGCGATCGCTGACAAACAATTGCGCGATCGCTGCGACCAGCGACCAAAATAGATACTATGGGTCAGCATCAAATACCGACGGCCTACGAAAAACAAATTGTTGCCTTGGGGCGAGTTCTTCAGACTCTGCGGGAAGAAGAAAATGCCGATGTGCTGATCGAGACTACCCTCAACTATCTGCAATCGGAATTTAGCTATCGCCTGATTTGGATTGGTCTGTATGACCGACTAGACCATCGATTATTCGGTAAAGGCGGTTTCACTCCCAACGGCGATACTACCCTGCTTAAACAGCGTTTTTTCCTCAATCCAGGGGATTTATTAGAGCAGGTGGTGATTCAACAGCGGCCTGTGGGGGTTCCCGATCTCCGGGAAGAAACTCGCGCTGGAGAATGGCGGCGAGCGGCGCAACAATTTGGCATTCAGGGGACGCTGCTTTTCCCTCTACGCTGCAAAGACCGTTGTTTTGGGGTGGCGATGCTGGGTTCCCACCTGTGGGGCGTGTCGCCCCGCGTAATTGAAAAAGCGCAATTATCGTTGTTATTTGGCGGTTTGGCGGCGGCGCTGTACCAAATTGAGGTAGACTGGCAGCGTTCTTCCACCAAGCGTCCAGACCAACCTTTATTTCAAGTTTTAGAGCAAATGATTCAGCTGCCCACCATGCAGCAGCGGTTGGAAACAGTGGTCAATATGACCCAGCAATTTGTCGCTCCAACCCGGACGAATATTTATTGGTTTGAACCGACGCGGCGCTATTTTTGGCATCGGGTAGGCAATCGACAAATTGCCCGGGGGTTGGGAGATGCTTTGTCTAGTGCGGCGGGAATTACGGTTCAAGAAGTCAACGAATTTTATCAAGCTCTGGCGGATGGGAATTTAGTGGCAATTGGTTCGGGGAGAAGTCCCTTGAAAGCCGATGTGACAGGAAGGTTATTATCCCGGTTAAAAGCTCGCTCGGTATTGGCGGGACCAATTAAAGTCCGGGATGAATTAGTGGGGTTTTTAGCCGCAGAAGGGAATGAACCCCGGATTTGGGAAGATGCGGAAAAGAACTATGTCCGAGCAGCGGCGCAATTAGTAGCTTTGGCTTCGGGGAATGAGGATTTAGAAACCGCGCTGCTACAAAATCAAAAATATACCTATTTGGTGGCAGAAGTGGCGGAAATTCTGCAAAGTAATAGCGATCGCTGGGTAGCTTTGAAACTCTGCTCAGAACTGATTTTAGAACGGTTTGGAGTGGAACGGTTAGCCTTGCTGCAAGAAGTGAAGAACGATAAGCAGCCTATCAGCTATACCCCCATCTATCAGCAGCAACCGAATACCCGCCGCCTGTTACCGACTAATATTGCTAGTTTAACTGCCAGCGATCGCCAATTGCTGGAAAAAAGTCCCAAAAAAATTGTGGCAGTGCAAGATTGGGAAGAAGACAAACATTTACCCGGATGGCGCGAACCTATTGGACAATTGGGAGTGCGATCGCTGTTACTCTCCCGCCTCAGTGGAACAACCACCCCAGAACGTCTATTGTTAGTCGGGCATCACATTCCCCGCACCTGGAATCAAACGGAATGCAAACTGCTCAACGCCATTAGTCAACAAATTGGGGCATGGCTGACATCCCAGGAATTTGCCAGTCAATTCCAATCTTCCTCTCTGGCACAGGAAGCTTTGCAAACAGGTTTGCGGGTCTTGTTAGCAGCGCCAACGGAAGTACAATTATTGGAGGAAGCTGGGACGGCATATTTAGCTTCTGTCGTCGGTTCTCCCCTAGTGGTGTTGATTAGTTGGACTCCCCAAACTGCCACCGCGCAAGTTAATATATCCGTGGCAACCTCGCCGGAATTTACTTTATCTGGTAAAGTAGCAATCTCTGCAGTCGATCCTCTGTTGCAAGAGGCGATCGCATCTGAGGGGACTGTTAGCCACCAAATAACCGAATTAGCGGCTGGCACTCGCCGCTGGCTGAATAATCCTAACATCGGTCAAATCATGGCAGTCAATGCCAGTATCCCCAGCATCGAGCCACTGCTACCTGATAGTCATAGCATAATTCTATTCTGCGACCAAAGCGATCGCCAGTGGCCTACCCACCTGCTACCAGCTTTAAACATCTTCGCCCAACAGTTTGCCTGGTTTCGCTACTATCGCCGTTTGAGTGCTGCCAAGGATAAGGAGCGGGAAGACTTAGAAACCCTTAACTGGTATAAACATCGCTGTTTAGAAGCTTTTCATCAAGCTGTTGCTGGGGGAATTGCTCGCCTATTGGAGTTAGAATCCCAAGATCCCGGACAAGTGGCAGATATGGCTCTGAAGCGGATGCGCTCTTCCCAAATCCTGCATCAGATGGAAAATACTTTAGAGGGAATGCGATCGCTGTTAAATGAAGAACAATTTCAATTAGTCTTGAGTTTACGTCCTGTCCCCCTCGAAAACCTTCTGAAACGGACAATGCGGCGGGTTGATGCCCTCGTCCAAGAACGGCAAATTACCCCCAGAGTTTACAATTCTGGCAATTTTAGCGTTTATGGCGATCGCCTGAAATTAGAATGCGTCTTATTTGAATTGCTAGTTACTGCTTGTTCCCGCAGCAAAATCGGGAGTAGAATTGACATTTGGTGCATTCGGAGCCATATCCCAGAAAGCAAAGGTGCAGAAGAAACCAAAATTCCTGAGCCGGAGACAACAGCTAAATCCAAGTTGCCCCACCCAATTTTAGATTTATTAGTAGTTGATAATGGAGCCATTAGCGCTAATTTTTTGGCAGCTTTGCAAACCGGAGATATTAGTCAGGCAATTAGTGAGTTAACTGTGAGTCCCACTCCTACTTCGCAATTGCAGATTTGTCAGCGCGTGCTGAATTCTTGGGGGGCAGAACTATTATTTTATCAATTGGCAGATGGTTATTTATTTAGTCGGTTGATTTTGCGAATGGGGACTTAAAAAATGGGACGTTATATAGTGCGTCTGAATGTATATGCGGGCAGAGTTAGGCAAATTTAGCTGCCCCATGCGTTCCTCTCAGCATACAAGTCTTGATTGATTTCTTCCACACTTCTACCAACAGGACGCTGCCTATGAATTTCTTCAATCAGTGCTACAATTGATTGCCCTGTTGGTGCAAGTTTCTGTTCGGGCAGAATGACAATTACTTCAACAGTCTGTCCTACTGAATCAGAAACAGATGCTGATGGCAAATTGATTTCTATCTTATTGCCAGGTAAAACTTTGGTTTCGATTCGTAAAGCCGATTGCATTAAGTCTTCTCCCTATACCGCTATTCACCCTTTTTGGAGGAACTTCCATTATGTGCTTTTTTTGTGCGGAGATTTTCAACTTGGACGGATGAGATTTCCTTCAACATCACAAATGTCAGGTTCTACGGTTAAAAGAGAGATTAATTGTTGCAGGCGTGCCAATTGAACATCCATAATTTGCTGCAATGGATTAATCCATTTGGGATTATAGGTATTAGCACACTCCTTAACCTCTTTGTATTTAAGGTTAACCCAAGCAATATGGTTTTGTAGCTTTTTAACCGCAGCAAAATGCTGATCTACGTCATGTTTTTTAAAAACTTGGTCAAAACTGATCTCTAAGATATCAGCGATCGCCTGACAAGTTTTAATTATTTTCTGATCCGTCGTGTGCTTGGAAATCTGCCCAAGAGCGTTTCTAACTGTTTCGCTATGGTATAAACGATCTTGGGTTTCCGCAAACAGGCGTAAGACTTTAGAAGGATTTGGGGACATTCAAGGAATCCTTCGATTGAGAACTAGATTGAGTTTTCTTTTGGTTGTCTTTTTCCTTAAGTTTTTCTTCTACATAGCTGCTGTAAGCATCCACAGCTAGATTAGAAACTGAACTGGCGATCTGCGATCCATCTTTCGTGCTAGACATAATAATACCTCTGGCTTATTTGTATTTAATCACTAAGCTTACAGCACATAGGCAACCTTTGTCAACCGACAGATCGCATCAAAGCTAGATTTGAATCATCGACAAAAATGGTTATATAATTCGTGTAGATAATGGTAGCAGAGTAGGCAAGTTGAAGCGTTGTTGGCAGCAAAGGCGATCACTACGATTATCATCAACAGGACTTACGCAGACCATCTACATATAGTGTTTTGTAGGGGCAATCCCCCCGTGGTTGCCCCTATTCCTAGGATAGTTGCGTAAGTCCTGATCAAGTTATTGATTTTTCATTCCTAAGTCCTGTTTCTAATTCTACAGGGAGCCAAACTATCAAAGTTGTCCCCACACCTTGTTGTTCAGCATCGCCACAACTTAGAGGCAATTCGGCGGGACTAAAAGCGGCAATCTCTCCCTGCATTTTATCAACTAATTCCTTCGCGATCGCTAGTCCCAAACCAGTTCCCGGAATATTCGTGGTTGCTTGGACTCCCCGATAGTGCCGTTCAAATAAATGCGCTAAATCTTCCTGGGGAATACCGCAACCTGTATCGCTTACTGCTACCCCTTGATAAAACCCTGTCAATGACGGCTTTTCTCTCCCTGCCTGTACCAAAACTCGACCGCCTGCGGGAGTATATTTCAAAGCATTATCAATCAAATTGTTTAAAATTTCTCGCAATGCACTAGCATTGGCTTTAACTGGAGGCAAATTAGCTGGAATATCGGTAATTAAATCTATATTTCGTTCCTGAGCGATCGCTTTTGCCGAATCAATCAGCGGCTCCAACACTTCGGCGATCGCACAAGCTTCTAAACTAGGTATGGCACTAGGCAGTAAAAAATAAACCGATGGCGAATTACTTTCGGGCAGCAAACACTGATTTGGTAAACTTCCAGCCCCTACCATCCAACTGCGATCAATCGTATCATCCATCTGCAACAACAACTCTTGCAATCGGTCACTTTCCCGGACAATACTATTGGCTACTCGATGATTTTGGTCATTAGGCTGGAATCGCCGCAACAACAACTTGCCAAATGTCCGCAGTGCCGTCAGCGGATTGCGAAACTGGTGCAGCAAATCATCCAAGACATCCCGTTGCTGCTCCTCCAAAAAGCGCTGCTGAACTAATTGCTGTTCCACCCAAGCTCGCTGCTGATCCAAAAAACAAGCGATCGCCAGCGTAGTCGAAATTTCTTCAATATTAGCTAATTCTTGCTCATTCCAAGGTCGGTCTTCCCGCGCCGTCACCAAAAAACCCATCATCATCCCCTCGTGCATCAGCGGCAGGACAATTTGTCGCTGTCGCCACAAAAATCGGTCTTCCCACTCAGAAGAGGGATCTTCTGTGCCTTCTTCCTGATAAACTTGAGTTTCTTGGGCAATCCTGGGCAGTCCCGGCAAAAGCAACCGGGGATTGCCACTTCTCCCCGTCTGTGCGGGCAGCATTGCTTCAACTTGATCCTGCGCCCACATTGTCGCCGTTTCTGGATAAACTACAATCGGCACCAATTTGGCAGTTTTCCCCTCTGCCAATTCCTCCGCCAGATAGACAGCGCTCAATCCTGCTCCTAATACCCGCGTCAATAGCGCTACTTGCGAGCGACACAGGGCAATTAGATTAGAGCTGGCAGGAATAAACATTGGTGGGAACAGGGAACAGGGAATTGGGAATTGGGAACAGGGAACAGGGAACAGGGAACAGGGAACAGGGAACAGGGAATTTGAGAATATCGGGAAGTTGGAAATACAAAATAACTTTTTTTCACCCCACCACCCCATCACCTCATCACCTCATCACCTCATCACCCCACCTCCCCATCACCCCATCACCCCATCACCCCATCTCTACTCGTATAGCCAGGGTTTAATCGTTGGTTGCCAGCTAACTAATTCCTCTTCCTTAAACCAGAGACTAATTTCGCTCCGTGCCGTTTCCACTGCATCAGAACCGTGAATGAGATTGCGCCCAATGCTAACACCATAGTCACCGCGAATTGTTCCCGGTTCCGCAGTTAAGGGGTTGGTAGCGCCAATAATTTTTCTTGCCGATGCCACAACGCCATCACCTTCCCAAACCATTGCCGCTACTGGCCCAGAGGTAATGAAATCCACCAAACCTTTAAAAAACGGCTTTTCCCGGTGAACATCGTAGTGCTTTTCTGCCAATTCCTGACTGACATTAATCAGCTTTAGCCCTACCAGGGTAAATCCTTTGGCTTCAAAGCGGCGCAGGATTTCGCCGACCAATCCGCGTTGTACGCCATCCGGCTTGATTGCTAAAAATGTCCGTTCCAAGTTGCTCTCCCAGAATTCTAGTAATTGCCATCCAAATCTCAGATTAGACCAAAAATTTGCACTCAACTCAAGAGCAGGGATTTTTTTGGCGATCGCCCCCACTATTCCTAGACTTTTTCGCAGTTTTATATTACAATAACCTGTTAAGGCAAATTATTAATCTTATATTACAAGGACTTACGCAATGCCTCCATCAGTAGGGTGTGTTAGCGCAGCGTAACGCACCATCAACGCTATATACGGAGTAAATGCGTAAGTCCTGATTACAATTGTTGGCGATCGCTACAAAAACTCATCAGTTTATCGGTCAAAAAGTTATGAATTGGAACTCCTCCCGTCCGCCATTCCTGCCCGCCTTTTTTACTGGCACTGTCACCATCGCTGCCATTGTAATTAGCCAAGCCACTGCCAGCTTTGCCAAATCCTCCCAGGAAATTGGTCAGATCGCCACTGCCACCACCGTCCAGATTAATAGTAATGGTGCGAATAGTATCGGGGGATCGGGGGCAATCGTCTATCGGCAGGGCAAAACCTATATCGTCTTTACCGCTAGTCACGTGGTTTGTTCGCGATTCGCCGCCAACGGACCATGCAGAACTGACCTAAAATATACAATTCGGACAAATAAAAATAAAGAATATCCGACTACTAGCATTCAAACCTTAAAAAATGCGGCTGGAGATCCCGATTTAGCTGTAGTTACCTTTGAAAGCAACGATGAATATCCCATCGCACCAGTAGGAAACTCAGATACTAGCATTGTGGGAACTCCCATCTATGTGGCGGGATTCCCTGGTACTCAGGATCGGAAGGGAGCGCAAAGAATCCTAGAATTAACTCAGGGGATTATTTCTAGCCGCTTGCCCAGTGCCAACGATGGCTATAGTATGCGTTACACTGCTACCACCATTAAAGGTATGAGTGGTGGACCAGTATTTGATAGTAGCGGCAGGATTATTGGCATTCATGGACAGGGGGAGGTTTCGGGAGCAATTGCTAACGAAACAGGCGATCGCGAAGCCCTCAAAACTGGTTGGAATTCTGCCATCCCCATTAATACCTTAATGGCAATGCGCTCTAAAATTACCGCCCTTGCCGATATTCCAGTGGATTCATCCCCACCCCCCGACACATCCAAATCCATCGACAATCCCACCGAAGCAGTAGATTATTTCAATCGCGGCAATATTAAATACGATGAAAAGCAATATAACCCTGCTATTGTCGAATATAACCAAGCCATTCAAATACAGCCGGATTTTGTAGATGCTTATAACAATCGGGCAATGGCGCAATTAAAACTCCGGAAATATACAGAAGCGATCGCTGATGCCAACGAAGTCATCAAACTCAATCCCAGCAATAATAATAGAGAACTGATCAAAGCCTATTTTAATCGCGCCTTTGCTTACACCAAACAACACAATCGAGAAGCAGCGATCGCCGATTATAACCAAGTGCTAAAACTCGATCCCCAAGATGCCAGCACCTATGCTTACAGGGGAGATTTGAGAATTGCATCTGGGGATATCCAAGGGGCAATGGACGATTACAACTTAGCAATTAAAAATAATCCCAACCATGCCTACGCCTACTTCAATCGTGCCATAATCCGCTACGAAAATCTTAAAGATAAGCCTGGAGCAATTCAAGATTTTGAAGTTGCTGCTCAGATTTTTTCCGATAGCGGAGATATGTATAGCTATCAGGTGACAGAGGATAATCTCAGAATCCTCAAAAAATCTAAATCCTAAGTTAACTGACACAAAGACCTACAAAACTGGCATATTAAGGTAGAGTTTGTCAGGCGAAGAAACCTTGTAAAATCGAGATCGTGTGAGTGAAAAATGGTCAGAAATCGTAGTCAATTTTTGTAATAAATATATTCTTTTTGAAAATGGAGAAGTGCTTGATTCAGACGAAGATAGAGATGCTCTTATAAATAGAGCCTGGGAAAAAACAGGACCAAGAACTATATTTACCGATTCATAGTTAATATAAGAGTTGGAGATGAATATTACGCCAAGGTTAAGGTTTGGGGATATTTGTATAATGAACTAGACAGCACTTACGCAGCGCCTCTATCAGTAGGGTGTGTTAGCGCAGCGTAACGCACCATCAACGCTATATGCGGAGTAAATGCGTAAGTCCTGCTAGAAATAAAAGATGAAATACCTATAATTGGGCGAGATTTTATGAAACGACTGCGAATAGAATTTGATGGAATAAATTCTATTGCAAATATTAATCCTAAATTATGTCCTCTTAAAACCTGTCCTTTAAAAAACAATTAGTCTTTCATCCCAAAATTATGACAGAAAGCACTCCAGCACCAACATTGATTATCCCGAAACTAATTGTGGGGTTGGGAAATCCCGAACCCAAATACGATCAAACTAGACATAATATTGGGTTTGATGCGGTTGATGCTTTAGCCCGTACTTGGCAAATCACCTTGAGTCAGAACCGAAAATTTCAGGGAATTTTTGGCGAAGGCTCAGGCATTGCTGGAGAGAAAATTCGATTGCTGAAACCACTGACTTATATGAATCGTTCTGGTGAATCCATTCGCGCTGTGATTGATTGGTTTAAATTACCACCAGAGTCAGTCTTAGTCATTTACGACGATATGGATTTACCCCTGGGGAAAACTCGCCTGCGCCTCGCTGGTTCTGCTGGGGGACATAATGGGATGAAATCAGCGATCGCCCATCTCAATACTAGCAATTTTCCCCGGCTCCGGATTGGGATTGGACGCAGCGATAAACATCCTGATGCCATTAATCACGTCCTGGGTAAATTTTCTGCGGCTGAAAGCCAGTTAATGTCCGAAGTCCTCAAGCTTGTAGTTGAAGCCGTAGAATTAAGCCTCAAGCAAGGGATTGAAAAATCCATGAGCCTCTACAACAATCGTACCGTTACCACCGAAAAGCTAGAATAGCCTCCCAATTTCCCTTTCCCCGTTCCCTCTCCCAAAGCAAAATCCCCACTTCTGGCAAACACATCACCCCAGCAATTTGATACCCTAGCTTAAATACTCTTTGGAAACGGAATGGGAAGCGTGGAGATTCAAATTGGGCGTGGCAAAACGGCTCGCAGAGCTTATGGAATAGATGAAATTGCCCTAGCGCCTGGATTGAGGACGCTAGACCCCAGCTTGGCAGACACTCGCTGGCAAATTGCTGGCATCGAACGAGAAATCCCCATCATTGCTAGTGCTATGGATGGGGTGGTAGACGTGCAGATGGCAGTCCGGCTAACGGAATTAGGGGCGCTGGGAGTGCTAAATCTGGAAGGCATTCAAACTCGCTATGCCGATCCCAATCCCATCCTAGACCGGATCGCTTCGGTGGGAAATACTGAATTTGTCTCCCTAATGCAGGAATTGTATGCTGAACCAATTAAGCCAGAATTAATCATCCAACGAATTCAAGAAATTAAAAGTCAAGGAGGTATTGCTGCCGTTAGTGCCACTCCCGCTGGGGCAACTAAGTACGGTAGCGCTGTTGCCGCCGCCGGAGCAGATCTGTTTTTTATTCAAGCCACAGTGGTATCGACAGCGCACCTATCGCCAGAAGCTATTGCTCCGCTCAACCTAGCTCAATTTTGCCAAGAAATGCCCATTCCCGTCATTTTGGGCAATTGCGTTACCTATGAAGTAGCGCTGAACTTGATGAAAGCGGGTGCGGCTGCTATCCTCGTTGGCATTGGACCGGGAGCCGCTTGTACTTCCAGAGGCGTGCTAGGTGTCGGCGTACCCCAAGCCACCGCTGTTGCTGACTGCGCGGCGGCGCGGGATGATTATCATCGAGAAACAGGCAAATACATCCCGGTGATTGCTGATGGCGGTTTAATTACTGGCGGCGATATTTGTAAGTGCATTGCCTGCGGTGCTGACGGCGTAATGATTGGTTCTCCTTTTGCCAGAGCCAAGGAAGCTCCCGGCAGAGGTTTTCACTGGGGTATGGCAACTCCTAGCCCCGTTCTACCCCGTGGCACGCGCATTCGGGTGGGAACTACTGGCACTCTCGAACAAATCCTTCGCGGTCCGGCTCAACTAGATGATGGCACGCATAACTTTTTGGGCGCTTTGAAAACTAGCATGGGAACTTTGGGAGCCAAGGATATCAAAGAAATGCAACAGGTGGAAGTGATTATTGCCCCTTCCTTGCTCACTGAGGGCAAAGTTTACCAAAAAGCCCAGCAATTGGGGATGGGCAAGTAACCCAATCATCCGGACAAAATTCCTGAAAAAATTAATGTCCGCTGATTTAAACCCGGTGAAAAACCCAACCTGTCGCTTACAATAAAGGGAGCGGAGACGAAATGTTTCCGTTCACTCCTCACACCACACTCCGCCCGAACTTCGGTTTGGGCGGTTTCTTAATTGCTGGAGCGTTGACTGAGCCGCTGTTGTCTTGGCAGCAATCCAGCCTAAAGGCAGATTTTTAAAGTCGAAAACAGCGGTTTTGATTATGATAAAATTTACTAGAAATTATAGAAACAGTTAAACCGAGGATTTCTAGGCATGTCATCAGCCGCAAGCGTCACCGACGCTACGTTTCAACAAGAAGTACTTGAAAGCAAAGTCCCCGTTTTAGTAGATTTTTGGGCTCCTTGGTGCGGGCCTTGTCGGATGGTTGCCCCTGTTGTTGACGAAATCGCCCAACAGTACGACGGTCAGATCAAGGTAGTTAAGCTAAACACGGATGAAAATCCTAACGTTGCCACTAAGTACGGTATTCGGAGCATTCCCACGTTAATGATTTTTAAAGAAGGGCAGCGAGTGGATATGGTTGTGGGTGCTGTACCGAAAAGCACCCTGGCGACCACTGTAGAGAAATACATTCTTGATTTAAGCAAATGATCTGAAGTTGGCATAGCCAAAGCTCGCTAGTCAAACCACCTCATACTTCGGGTATCTAGAGTGCGTCGCTAGCGTGATTGTGAAGAAAAGTTACAATTTTTTATGCAACTATTTCAGTCAGCACCTTGAGCGATTTTGCCTAAGGTGCTATTTAATTGTGAAACAGTATTCCCCATTCCCTAAAAAGAAATTATGACTTCATCTTTTTCTTCCCATGAGCTAGAATTGCTACATCAAGACTTAACGGCGCTGATTCACCAGTTGCCAAATATGAAGCACGGGAAATGGATTGAACGAGCTTTGTTGGTACTGGTTAGGCTATCGGAAAAAGAAATCGATCGGTTAGATTGGAAAATTCTCAGCGCCTCCTTAGAAGATATGGAGCGAGGATTTGAAGTTTTTTATCCCTATCGCCACGTCCCCAAAGTAACTATTTTTGGATCGGGGCGAGTATTGCCAGATAGTCCAGAATACCAAATGGCAGTGGCCTTTGCGCGGAAAATTAGCGAACAGGGTTATCTAGTAATTACAGGTGGCGGTGCAGGGATTATGCAGGCTGGCAATGAGGGGGCTGGGGCAGAAAAATCTTTTGGTTTAAATATTCAGTTACCTTACGAACAGGAAGCTAACCCTTTTATTGAAGGCAATTCCAAGTCAGTTAATTTTAAATATTTCTTTACTCGGAAGTTATTTTTCTTGCGAGAAACAGATGCGATCGCCATTTTCCCCGGCGGTTTTGGCACAATGGATGAAGCCCTAGAATGCCTAACTCTCTGTCAAACTGGTAGATTTAAACCTTTGCCATTAGTCTTTATCGATCGTCCTGGTGGCGACTACTGGCAAGCTTGGGATGCTCACATTCGCCAGCATTTAATTCAGCCCGGTTTAGCGAACATAGGAGATACTAATTTATACACGATTACTAATAATTTAGAAGTAGCTGTTGAGGCCATTAATAGTTTTTATCGAGTTTATCATTCCAGCCGTTATGTTGCAGACAAATTCGTAATTCGGCTAAGATCTGAATTGTCTGATGCCTCCGTTGAAAAGCTAAATTCTGAATTTAGCGATATTTTAGTCAAAGGCAAAATTGAAAAAACTAGAGCTTTTCCTCAAGAATTAGGAGATGAAACTGCCGATTTACCCAGGCTAGTAATGGATTTCAATCAGCAGAATTGGGGGAGATTATATCAATTAATTGCTGCCATTAACCAATAGAATAGATTCTGACGATTTAAGACTGACCTAATTTCCCAATTCCCTGTTCCCCATTCCCTGTTCCCAATTCCCAATTCCCTGTTCCCAATTCCCTGTTCCCAATTCCCTGTTCCCTGTTCCCTGTTCCCTGTTCCCTAATTAAATTACCCCCAAATCAGCCATGTCTGATGCGATCGCGAAGCTAGACGCTAACCTAATCTTCCTTGACCCCAGTCAATACCCCGATAATAGCCAACTTGTACAAGAAGATGATACTCCCTTGGATAGTTTCATTAACGAAAAACAACAGCGCCTGCTGACGGAAGTTCTCTCTGGCTATGAGCTAAATAATGGCATTCCGTTTATTGTTGCTGCCAATGTCGGCATCTTTCGCAATGTCCGTCATCCCGCCATCGTTCCTGATGTCTTTCTCAGCTTAAATGTCAGTGTAGCAGATACTTCGGACAGACCAGATGTCCGTTCCTATCTCCTCTGGGAATTTGGCAAACCGCCAGAGGTGGTAATTGAAGTTGTTTCGCCCACGCCAGGGAATGAACTGGGGAGCAAATTCACCGATTATGCCCTGATGGGCGTAATGTATTATGTGGTTTACGATCCTCTCGGTAAGTTGAGCCGCCAACCTCTACAAATATTTGAATTACAAGGAGGGCGTTATTTACCCAAAACTGATGGTTGGCTACCCTTAGCAGGTTTAGGTTTAACCCTCTGGCAAGGTGTCTTTGAAAATGTTAATTATACTTGGTTGAGATGGTGCGATGCTGAGGGGAATGTGATTCCGACGGTGGAGGAATTAGCCATCAGACTGTCTCAAGCTCGTTTGCAGTTAACGGAAACTCAGACAGAGTTAACGGAAACTCAGACAGAGTTAACGGAAACTCAGACAGAGTTAACGGAAACTCAGGCAGAGTTAACCGCTGCCCAAAACCAAACTAAACAAGCCTTATTACAAGGAATTCAGTTAGGGTTGGAGCTAAAGTTTGGCAGTTCAGGGCTAGATATTTTCGGTGAAATTTCTACTATTGACGATCTGAATTTGCTGCAAACAATAACTACAAGCTTGTTAACAGTCAATCGTTTAGAAGACTTAAGGCAAATTTATTTGTGAATATTGACCAATACGGTTCAGTTGCACAGCAGTGATGGAGATTCCCGACAATCCCAATAACAATGATATCCGAGAAACATTAATTAACTTGGCGCAAAAAGTTCAACGCCTAGAAGAAAAGTTTGATGCCGGAAAGTTTGATGCAGAAAAAATCAGTCAAAAAATTGATCGTCTCGATTACAAGTTCGATACCTATCAAAAGGGAACTGATGGGATGGTAAAAATGGCAACAACTATTATTATTGCTACAGCTTCCGTAGCATTTAACGAATAATTTGCCGCATATAATTGCCCCACACTTGGGCAGCTTGAGCGCTACTGGCGCTACTCGGTTTAGGATCGTCATTTCCTAACCAAATTCCTGTCACTAATTGGGGATTGGGTAAATAGCCGACAAACCAAAGATCCACCCCACTATTGGTAGTACCAGTTTTTCCCGCTTCTCCCCTACCTAAAGAGGCATTTTTGCCAGTACCACTTTGGACAACTCCCCGCAATAAATCTGTCATAGTGGCAGCAATGGCAGGAGAAATAACTTGTCTGCTGGCGGCTTTATCTTCGGCAAAGGAATAGACGAGGCGACAGGTTTTTAGTTGCGATCGATCTTGGCATTTACTACTATCAAAAATCCTTTTAATTGTATGGGGATGATGCCATAAACCTTGATTGGCTAGGGTTCCAAATGCGCCAGTTAATTCTAGGGCGGTTACTTCACTTTGCCCTAGGATTAATCCCGGCACAGCTTTCAAGGGAGAAGTAATTCCAAATCGTTGCGCCATTTTAACCACATTCTCTAAACCAACATCTTGAGCAATTCGCAGGGCAATGGGATTTTCTGAAAGTGTCATTCCCTGGTACATATTGGCAGCACCGCTCGCCCCATGTTCGCAACCCCGAAAACGCTGCCCTTGCCAAACTAAGGGATCGCAGGAGTAAGATTTATCTGGAGAAATGCCTTTTTCTAGGGCAGCAGCGTAGGCGAAAATTTTAAAAGTTGATCCGGGTTGGCGTAAAGCTTGGGTGGCACGATTGAATTGGCTTTTTTGGTAGTCTTCACCCCCTACTAAAGCCCGAATTTCTCCAGTAGTGAAATCAAGGGTGACAATTGCTCCTTGGGAAAATCCATAACCTGCTCCGGAGTTTTTGATCGTTTGCCGCAAAACAGTTTCGGCTTGCTGCTGCATGGGCAAATTGATTCCGGTTTCAATGATAAAATTGCCTTCGCTGGCAACATCAGTCCCCAGCAATTCTTCTAATTCTCTAAAAACGTAGTTGTAGAAATAGGGTGCTTTGGTATTTTTGACGCGATCGCACGCTCCCTGATACACTTGCATTGGCGATCTTCTGGCATCGGCTCCCTCGTCTTGACTAATCCACCCTTGGGAGATCATTCGCCCAATGACTAAATTGCGCTGTTTTAAAGAAGTAGTGGGATCTTGGCAAGGATTAAATAGATTCGGTGCTGGCAGCATCCCCACCAAAGTTGCCGATTCAGCAATATTTAACTGCTTGGCTGACTTACCAAAATAGTAGCGAGCCGCATCTTCAAAACCGTAGGTATCAACGCCCAAATAAACCCGATTCAGGTAAGTTAGCAGTAATTGCTCTTTGCTGTAAAAAGTTTCCAATTTCAAAGCTACTACCGCTTCGCGCACCTTTCTCCCCAGGGAATCTTCTCGCCCTACATAATCGCGAAACAAACTTCGGGCTAGTTGCTGGGTGATGGTGCTGCCGCCTTGCCGAATTCCCTTGCCGCGCACGTTGACGCTAATAGCTCGTAAAGTGCCAATCGGATCGATACCTAAGTGCCAATAATAGCGGCTATCCTCCGAAGCCATCAATGCTTTGGGTAAAACTGGGGAAAAGTCCTGCAACCGCTGCATTTCTACATGGGCTTCCGAGCGGGGTTGGCGCAGGGGAGTTTCGCCATCATCGGCATAGACGACTACTGGTCCGGTGGCTCCTGCCAAGGGGTAAACTGATAACTCTGGTTTGAGCCATTCAATCCCAATTGCTAAGGCGAGGATGGCGATTAATCCCCCCGCTCCATAGAGGCTGTAGCGTATGACTTGGACGTACCACGGGGGCGGATAATAAAATTGCAGTCGCACTGAGTCGGCGAGTTCTGGCGGCCCAATGGTGAGAACATCATTATGCTGCAATTCTAGGGCATTAATTCTGCGTCTACCCCGATAAATACCATTGGTAGAGTTTTCATCTCGGATGACAAAATGGGAGTTCCTTCTACCTTCCCGATTAATCGACAAATGAGTTTGACTGACTACCGGGTTCCGCACCACAATATCACAGGATTTGGAACTGCGTCCCAGTAAATAGCGATCGCCCAACAAGGGATAAATTTCTGCCTGTACTGCTCCCGCCTCCTGCACCCACAATTCCGGCACTCTGGCATTGGGTTTCAGCGCCAGCGCCTGGAAATTCACCTTACCCTGAATCGTCTGTACTGCTTGGGTAAGCTGTCCTAAAAATGTTTTTGGTTGAGGGGGCGGGGTCATGGAATAGGGAATAGTTGAGACTGAATATACAATTTCCATTTTAAGCCCCACATTCCGTAGATAGGCGATCGCGCCTAAAGTTACTCGTTCCCAGGCTCTGCCTGGGAATGCTCATTGAGAGGCTCTGCCTCGCGGATGACAAAGCGAGGCAGAGCCTAGGCTGTTGACTTTGTGCCTTTTTAGGGGCTTTTTGTTCATGCAGTTTCTGTGTCTCCATCTAGCTCCAGAAA
>CAKZHE010000132.1 GCA_936920195.1 uncultured cyanobacterium
GTTCGTAGTTGGGCTTTAGCCCTCTCCGGATTAGGGCTAAAGCCCAACTACGAACTTAGTTAACTGAACTGTATTGGATTATGAATGGGTGGTTTCAGCAGAAATTTTAGCAGAGTATCAGGAGGTATTGGCTAGAAGAAAGCTAAAATTAACTGATATGCAAAGAGCAGGATGGCTAAATTTAATTCAAAACTCAACCCAGTCTATTGATGTTTCTGCAAAAATAGATTTCCCTAGAGATCGGAAAGATGCTAAATTCCTTGAATGTGCTATTGCTGCTAATGCTGATTTTTTAATTACAGGCGATCGCGATTTTACTGAAGTTCAAGGTTTAGGCAATACTTTGATTATTTCTGCTGCTACTTTTGCAGAAATAATCAAAATTATGTAAGATATAAGGAATGCAAATCAGCACAGGAAAACTATGGAAAATTGCCCCTGCTTAATTAATCAACTTAAATGGTTGCAATGATAGCATTTTTAATGGAGTCAATATAGGCATCAATTTGCTGAATTGCCTGAGCATTGCTATTGACTCCAATATCTTTTACTCCATCACCAACCATTTTCCCAATTTCTGTGACTCCTAACCCCGATGCAATAGTTATCTCAGCTAAAATTTGGTGAAATAACTATTGAGTGAGATTTGATGTTAGCGATCGCACCTTGATCAGTTCACAGCAATCCTCGCTTTTTCAGTTTTGCTAGTGCATCCTCGGCAGCTTGTTTTTCGGCATCCTTTTTACTCCGCCCTTTCCCTTCACCATAGAGCTTTTCATCAACATAAACTTGGGCGATAAACTCTGGAGTATGATCCATGCCACCAACTTTTTCAGTCACATATTTCGGCGGATTTTTGATCCCATTTGCCTGCGCCCATTCCTGAAAGCGGTTTTTAGAATCTATTGTGGAGCGAGATGCTAGAATCTCTTCTGGCACAGAATCAAATAGTTGCTCAACCAGCGGATAAACCGCTGCAATACCACGATTATTGTCAAGATAGTAGGCTCCAACAACTGCTTCAAAAGTGCTACTCAAGAGATTGGGATTTTGGTAGCCCCCATCTCGAATTGCCCCTTGCCCTAATCTCATTAGACGATCTAAACCAATTTCAGTGGCAAATCTGGCAAGTTGTTTTTCATCCACAAGTGCCGATCTTCGGCGCGTCATTTCATCTTCTCCCATATTGGGATGACGCTGATAAAGATATTCACCACTCAAAAAGGTAAGAATGGCATCTCCCAGAAACTCTAGCCGTTCATTGTGTTCTGTCTCTCCCGGATTTTCATTGATATATGAGCGATGTGTCAGCGCTTGCTGTAGGAGTTTTTCGTTATTAAATATCAACAGTTTGTGCATTTTTCTACCAATGTTTTGATGTAGGATTAGTTGGCAGCATCAGAACATCTAGAAATGAAATATCCCTAGGTTGGGTTGCAACGATAGGGTAAACCGAACATTCACCAGTTTTTTGTTGGGTTTTGCTGTCGCGCAACCCAACCTACGATTGATCAAGTTATTGATTTTTATTCCTTAGTTGGTCAGCGTCTCAAGGGCAGTACATCGGTGCTGCACTTGAGACGACAACCAATTGATGTTCGTCTGCATACCTATTTATAGCGAACCTCAATCTAGTTGTCAAGAGAGCAAAATTTTACCACTTCAAAAATGCGGCTTCCACTCCCTGCTCGCGCCTGATTTTAGCATCTTTTTCAAACCAAGCTACGATTTGCTCCGTAGTTAACTCTTCCACTGCCATGCCGCTATCTTGGGCAATCTGGATTAAGAGTCGCCAAGAGGAAATAGTTAACCGAGTCAAAAACTTTTCGTGGGTGGAAAGGAAGGCAGCATCTACCCTGGCAGATTCTTCTAGGGTTAAAAATTGCGATTCCGGTGGGGATGGTTGCACCATATTCCTACTCTGGCAAGCGATATTGTTGGACAATCTTTTGAGCATAATCTGGCACATGATCTCCCAACTTTTCTGGATGCTGTCGTTTTACATAGAGATAATTGCGGGTGAAGTGGGAATCAATGGAAAAACGCGCATATTCCAAACCTTTGGGACCAATCTTTTCAATAAATACTCCCATCAGTTTCGCCGCCCACATAGGTAAGGTTACGCCCTTATCATAGGCTGGTATACTTTGTTGTACCGCATTATGGCGATCGCCTTTCGACATCACAGGTTGCGTTTCCAACTTGTCGCTAACTAAATCTAGCATTTCCTTGCCCGTGTCATTCCGCACCACAATCCATTGCCAGCCAAAGGGCGCACCCATGTAACCCACCACCAAATCTGCCAAGGAATTGACGTAATCAAAACAACTCATACAGGAAGGGGCAAAAACATCCTTGAGTTCTTTGGTGTTCAAACCGAAAAATGGTACTTTCTCGCTCGAGCCATCTTCGTGCTTAAAATGAACTTGGAAATCCTGCATAAACTCGTAATGCACCACCGTTGAAGGCGAGCGACTGGTAGTATCCAGGAATTTTTGCAACCCAGCACGAGTCACATTATCAACACAGGGAGTTCCCAAAACATACAACTTTTCCAAACCCAGTTGCTTTTCCACCGCTCGCAATGCCTGAATTTGACAACCTACCCCAATCACCAGCAAGCGCTTCATCCCAGATTTTTCCACCTGTTCCAATATCGACAGATTGGGGGATAAAGTGGGTTTATTCACCCGTGCCGCCAGAATTTCCGCTGGCGTGCGCGCAATGACGGGCATGGGTTGAAAGCGGTCTTCTTTGGTATTCTGGACGCAGACAACTCCTTCCACCAAACCGCGATTCAGCATTTCAATGGCGATGGTACTGACAATCCCAGTCCATTGCGCTCCTGGAATTGGCTCGGTTTTCCGCGCTGCCATCATCTCTTGACTCACGCCAAAATACCAATCATCGGGATTGTCTAAATTGCGGCTGCGCCCGTGGGCTACCACTTCCAAGTCAGCAATCTGTTGATTCAGGAAGGCGCAAGCATCTTTAACGTAGTGGATATAATAGGTATCGCACAGTCCGCATTCGCTACAGAGTTCCTTGGCAGGACGGCGACTGCTGGGTTTGAGGGCTTTAGATTTCTTGTGTTTGGCAGAATCAACGGAAGTCATTATCAGCTCATCATATTGCTAAAGAAATATTACCATCTTTGGTTGGTAATATTATAAGTAGGTGGTCATAAATGAAAGACTATACGCAAAAGTTCGTAGTTCGGCTTCATCCCTAATCCGGAGGGCTGAAACCCAACTACAAACTGATTTTGATTTTTTACTTTATCATGAAGTTCTTATCGAAAATTCTTGCTAAACTTATGATAAAGTATCCAGGAGTAGCCGAGGCAGCGATCGCCTGCTACTAAATATTTAATTTATGATCTGTCGTATTTGTGATTCAGGGCATCTAGAACTGGCTATCGATTTAGGCTACCAACCCTGGTGCAACCATTTTCTCAAGCTAGAAGAAATAGGCCAAGAGCCTTTTTATCCTTTACGGATCTTATACTGCCATAATTGCGGTACTCCACAGTTAGATTGCACAGTAAAGAAAGAGATTATGTTTGGAAATCATACATATCTTTCTGGCGTAACTGGCTCTTTAAATAAACATTTCCAGCAGGTAGCGCAAGAAGTAGATAGTAAATTCTTTCAGGATGTTGGGGTTAAGTCCGTACTGGATATTGGTTCTAATGACGGCACTCAACTCCAGCATTTTAAAACCCTAGGATATGATATTCTAGGCATTGAATCTTCAAAAACCACAGCCAAAATAGCTACCGAAGCAGGTATCCCTACGCTAAATACGTTCTTTAACCTAGATGTAGCCAAGGGCTTGCAGCGCCAATTTCATGTTATCAATGCTTCTGGGGTGTTCTTTCATTTAGAAGATTTGCATTCTGTCACTGAAGGAATTCGAGAAGCTTTGCGAGCGGATGGAGTGTTTGTAGTGCAGTTTCTCTACATGAAGCAGATTGTCGAAAATTTGGCCTTCGACCAGATTTATCACGAACACTTGTTGTATTATAACTTGAATACTATCGAAATTCTGTTAAATCGACATGATTTATCCATGTTCGATGCTTATATTTCGCCAATTCATGGCGGTTCGATTATTGGCTTTGTCACCCATCAAGGTCAAAAACCGCCAAGCGATCGCCTGCAAGCTCTCCGGCAAGCAGAAATAGAGCAAAAGAGCAACGAAATATCAACTTACCTTAAATTTGCCCAGCGCATTCAGCAAATGAAGCAGGAAAAACTAACTTATCTGCAAGCAGCCAAACAAAAAGGTAAAACTATATTCGGTTTTGGCGCTCCTGCGAAAGGTAACACCATGTTAAACTATTTTGGCATTGGCACAGATTACCTAGATTGTTTAGTAGAAAAAAATTCCCTCCGTCGGGGACTTTATTCCCCAGGAATGCACATTCCTATAGTCATGGAACAAGAACTAGAAAAATGGCCAGACATTTATTATGTCTTAGCTTGGAATTTTAAGAAAGAAATCTTAGGCAATAATCAACATTTGCTCGATCGAGGTATAGAATTTTATTTTCCCGTCAATCCTTGAAAAGCTTAGATTTATGAAAATTCTAGTTACGGGTGCTACAGGTTTTCTCGGTACTGCTCTATGTTCGCGGCTGATAAGTCAAGGGCATGAATTAGTTGGTTTAAATTCTCGAAATTGCAATCTAACTAAAGCAAATGCTTTAGAACAATTTAACCGCATCCGCTACGATCTGATCTATCACTTGGCGGCTTGGACTCAAGCAGGAGACTTTTGCTTGCATCATCCAGGGGAGCAATGGATTATTAATCAGCAAATTAATACAAATGTTTTAACCTGGTGGCAAAAATATCAACCCCAAGCCAAGTTAATTAGCATGGGAACCAGCTGCTCTTATCCTCCAGATTTACCTTTGATTGAAGAAAACTATCTCGCAGGCGTACCTATTGATAGCTTGTTTACTTATGCCATGACCAAGCGAATGTTGTATGCAGGTCAGCTAGCCATGCACAAACAATTTGGCTTAACCTACCTTTGTTTAGTGCCATCAACTCTTTACGGTTCTGGCTATCACGCTGATGGCAGGCAAATGCACTTTATTTTCGACCTAATTCGCAACATTCTGAGAGGCAAGCTATATAATGAACCAGTGGTACTTTGGGGGGATGGATATCAGCGCCGAGAATTGGTATTTATTGATGATTTTGTGGAGATAGCGCTCTCTCTCACCGCCAAAGCAGACAATGAATTAATTAATATCGGTGCTGGTGAAGAGTTTACCATTAGGCATTTCGCTCAACTAATTTGCGACCTAGTAGGCTACGATTTTAACAAAATTCAATTTGACACGAATCGTTATGTTGGCGCTAAATCTAAATGTTTGGATATTAGCAAGCTCGGTCAATATGGCCTTAGTCCCAAAACTTCTTTAGCAGCGGGATTAGAAGATACAATTCTCTGGTTTGAAGAACGCAAAGATCAACTATTGCCAGCACCATCAATATATCAATCTATTTCGAGCTATGGCAAATCTTAAAGCTAATTAAGGATAAAAAATGAAAGTTTTAATAGTTGACTTTGATTTATTTGATAAAATCGGTGGCGGACAAACATTTTATCGCCGCCTAATTGAAAAAAATCCGCAAATAGAATTTTACTACTTCATCGTCTGCGAAGCCCTATCTCAAGCTCGTCCTGCCAACGCTCGCCCAATTGTCTATCAGGAAAAATATTATCTTAGCGATCGCGCATTTCTAGATTTAACCCCGCCAAAGTGGATTTATAGACCCTTTGTTTTTGCGAGCAATATTGCGGCTTGTGTAGCTGGCAAGAGTTTTGATATCGTAGATTTACCAGACTACAAACAAGTGGGAACCATGCTGCGACCTGCCCTGAAATATCATCAGGTCAACTTTGAGCGGATGATCTTATCAATGCACGGCAATATTTCTACGTCCATTAAACTTGATTGGTTTTATGGCGGTAAGGTAGATAAAACCTTAGTTTTGCAAGAAGAAATTCAATACAAAGTAGTTGATAATCGCTATGGTATCAGCCAGACATATTTAGAAGAATGGCGCGAGATTGTAGATCTACCATCTCATTACTTCAATCCCCTATCAATTATATCCTTACCTCAGCCAGTATTAGCCGCACCCACAAAGGAATTACCTAGTTTAAATTTCATTGGTCGCACGGAAAAACGTAAAGGCCCAGATATTTTTGTAGACCTAGCTTGGTGGCTGCCTCGCTCTAAATTTAGTAGCGCTAACATTATTGGTCCAGATAGTTATGGTAATAAAGTAGGTTCGGGAATGCTACTTTATCAAATGATCAATAATCGGCTTAAAGATGAAATAAGCATACTGCCCGCTAAGAGCTACGCTGAATTGCAACAAATTTTTGCCAGTAAGTCCATAACCATACTTCCTTCTAAATACGATACTTTCAATTTGACCGCTCTTGAGTCATTATTTTCAGGCTGTCCGACAGTTATCGGCACGGGAGCAGGTGCAGTCAGATTTTTGCAAGAGACATACCCCGACTTGCCTTTGCTAACCATAGATATTCACAATATCTATTCATCCCTGACAGCAATATGTAAAGTCTTAGATGATTATGAGAATTATCGCGATCGGTTAGTAAAAATACTATCTGAAGCAGAGCCTAATTTATCTGGCGATTCATTAACAGCAATTTATAAAAGTCAGCCTGCTTGCGATCGCGTCGTACTAGCTGAAGTTGAAAAATGGTATGGGCAATTAATTAAACTTCAAGAAAAATATAATTTAAAAGACTTAATCGATCCAGCATATATTCGCTCTAAACTTACTAGAGCTATTAAAAACCAATTGAAACCGGAAGTCAGGAAGAATATAAAACAGTTTAAAGGGCTGGCAGATCGCACCCGCACCAGAGTTAAATCTCAATTGAAGTTAATTTTAATCAAGAAAAAATCTAAAGATTTAAAAATATTACGACAAGGTTTGAAGGCTAGATCCTTTTTTAAAGAATGCAGAAATATCTTTAATTTAGGTGAAAACAATAACCAGCAATTAAGCGATAAAATTAGTGATTGTTGGCGCTTATCATCAGAATATCAAATAGACCGAGTAAGAATTTGGAGAGAAATAGCTAGATTAGAACTACTGCGAGGTAACGATGTTGTAGCGGCAACTTATCAGCTTAGATGTATGCGATTATTGGGAGGCGATCGCTTTAACAATCTGCCGACAGTTATCTCTATCCTCAAAGCTAACGGTTTTAGTCAAGAAGCCGATGTAGCGGTAGCAATGTACGGTCAATTACCAGATCGACATCAACATTGTCTCACTATTCTAGACCGAGCGCTCGATCGCCATAAACTCAATCAAAAGTGGGAATATGAATTTTTAGACGATCGCCGGACTAAATCTAGCTATCGAGTCTCCGTTATCGTTTCGCTTTATAACGCTGCTGACAAACTGGCCTTATTTTTGCAAACCTTGCAACACCAAACCTTAATCCAAGCTGGAGCCGTTGAAGTAATTTTAGTTGATAGCGGCTCTCCTACCGATGAATATGCTGTATTTAAACAGCTAATAAAATCTTTAGAAATCCCCATTCTCTATGCACGATGCCCCCAAAGAGAAACTATCCAGAGTGCCTGGAATCGCGGCATAGACCTCGCTCGCTCCCCCTACTTAACCTTTTTAGGCGTTGACGAAACTATCTTACCTCAATGTCTAGAAATTTTAGCCGCAGAATTAGATGCAGATCCAGCTTTAGATTGGGTGCAAGCTAACAGTTTAGTTACCAACGTTGACAAAAACGGAGCTTGGTTAAACGATATTATGACTTACGACCGCAAAGATTATAAACAAGACTTAGTTTATTTAGAGACTTGTTATTTATCTTGGGTAGGAGCATTATATCGCCGCTCTATTCACGAGCGATTTGGCTATTACGATCCTACCTTTAGAGCGGCAGGAGATACAGAATTTAAGAACCGAATTTTGCCATTTATTAAAACCAAAGCAATTCCTCAAACTTTAGGAGTTTTCCGCAATTATCCTGACGAACGAACAACGCAACATCCTAGAGCAGAATTGGAAGACTTGCGAGCCTGGTACTTGCACCGCACTGTAGCAGGCATTGAGTATGCCTTTGCTCGTCGCCATCCCCAAGCAGCAGAAGATTTATTCTATTCCTGCTGGCAATATCGCAAATCTTATTGCCAGCATTGGAGTACCGATATAGAATATGCTTGTAACCTCAGCCATTTCATTCAACAGAATTTACCAAATTCTTCATCTTTAAAATATTTATCTACCATTAAAACTCTGCTGGATGCCTATAGATCTTTAGATTGGATACCAAAACTTTCTCAATCCTCCCATCCTGTTGAATTAGCTCGGGTGCATCGGCTGGTCAGCAAAATCGAGCGGCAGCATCAAGCAATTAATCACCAAGCTATCAAACCTATGTATAAGATTTTTAACGATAATCGCTACGAGCAGCACTCATTTCTATGGCTGACGCTAAAATTGCCCAAAGATAGTTAATCGTGAGGTCATTTTTCTATGCAAAAAATCAAAAATTGGTTGAAAACTAAATTGCGTCAAGCTCTATCAATTCCGACATTATCAGCATCTGTAGAGCGCATCAGTTGCGCCAGTGCCATCAATCTACCTGCCATCTGCGACTAAAAGCGGATTGCGAACTGAGCATAAACCAGGGTGATGCAATTAAAAAGAACGCCAGTTTTAGTTTCTCTCATCCCCAATTTAATGAGAGGCGAGGGACACATCATTCCCTATCATATTGCTGTTAGCAAAGCTGCTAATTTATTACAATGGCAGCATCTAGTTGTATTTCCTACCGATGCTAGCGTCAAAGAGCTACCGAGTAACTGGTATGGCGGTCTTAGGGGTGCTAGCTTAGAGGATAAAATTCATCCTCTACAGAGAATTTTGAATTTATATCAAATTTGGCAATTAAGCATAACTATAGTTGATTTTATCAGAGCG
Organism: uncultured cyanobacterium; assembly: GCA_936920195.1. Classification (GTDB taxonomy): domain Bacteria; phylum Cyanobacteriota; class Cyanobacteriia; order Cyanobacteriales; family FACHB-T130; genus CAKZHE01. Next base: position 9,015 of record CAKZHE010000132.1, read on the forward strand.
AAAGCTTGGCCTTCTGGCACGCAAACAATAATTTTTATGGAGAGGTTTATTCACCTTCAGTTGCTGGCCTTGCTAATTGCTTTATGTTTAGTTCCGAAAAGAAAAATAACTGTTTGGCTGCTTTACCGCCGCGATATCCATCAAGATAAAACTGCTTGGATATATAAATTAATCATCAAATCAATTAAATTTATTTTAGTCCCAGGTCGGTTGCATATATTAACAGATAGCGAATTGCTAAGTCAATCTTTAGGCAGCTATTTTCAGGAACCGCTAACTGTTATGCCTATTCCTCATACAGATAAGATTACTTTTACCAATATCCCTAAAAATCGACAGCAAATAATTTGCTGGTGGCCTGGAATACCTAGATATGAAAAGGGTTGCGAACAAATTAAATCTTTAACCAGGGTTGGCAATAGTTGCGCTGAAAGAATATGTTTAGTGGCGGCAAAAAATTCAGATATTGTGCCTATAAAGGGAGGGGTAAAAGTTAAATTAGTGGAGGATCATTTGTCAGAAAAAGAATATTTAAACTGGCTGGAAAATAGCGATATTATTCTTTTGCCCTACAACACTTTTGCTTATAAAGAGCGAACTTCTGGTATTTTTACTGAAGGGGCGATCGCGGGAAAAATACTACTGGTTACAGCAGGTACTTGGATGGCAAGAGAGTTAATGAAATACGGCCTAGAAGAGTTAATTATAAACTGGGAGCAACCAGAATCAGTTCTAGAGCGAATTATTGCGACAGCGGCATCTGAAGAATTGCAGGTAAAAATTAAAGCTATGCAAGCAGCTTATCAAAGCTTTCATTCCATAGAAAATTATGCTCATTTGATGCAACAGCTATTTGAAGCGACTGAAAATAGCGAATACAAACAGTTAGATTCTACTTTCTCCCATCCTAAACTTTAGGCGGGTGACCATCTCGCACGGCAATCAACTCTTCCACAGATTTACCAATAATCCGCGACAGGATGCCTAAAACTTGATCGTTAATCCCTTCGCCAGCAAAAATATTATTCAGTGCCGAACGGGATAACCGATAGGAATCGCAAAATTTGACAAATTCTTCGTCAGTAATATCTAACTCTTGTTGCCGATCTCGTAATAAGGCGGCGATCGCTCTTGGGCCAAATTTCGGGCGTTCTGTCCTGAGTAAATATTGTCTCATTAACTGATCCACTGCGTTCAGATCGCCCCCAGATTTGACAATTAAATCCGCACAAGCCAGTCGCAACGCCTTTCGCAGTCTAGTTTCATCCGCCAATAATTCCACTACATGGGTAGCAAATTTTGGTTTACCCAACCCCACTATATTACCGTCATAAGTAATTGGCACATAAAGATCTTTGGCATCAAATTGCCAAGGACTAGATTCGTTATTCATTACCATGGCAGCGCCCCCAAAAAATTGCTCTCCCGACTTTAACCCAAATTTTCCCACATATTACACTTAAGAACAGAGTGAGGATCTTGAGGGCGATCGCGCCCAGTCTTTTTTCTCAACCTCTCAATAGTTAATTAGCCACTTCTGCCATTTCAATTACTCGTCCTTCTAAATCCTTGACCAAAAAATTCAGCGGTTTTTCGCGGCGAATTTTATGCTTTAGTCCTCGCGTTTGGACGCGCATCAGCACTTGTTCTAAACAATCGCGATCAAAACAAACATGGCGCTGACGGTTTTTATCGCCCATACTAGCCCCAGAAATCACGTGCAACTGAGTATTTTTCTTCAGTTGATACCATAATCCTTCGGAACTATTTAATCCCTTCATTGAGGAACTGCCCAAATTGCCAGACATATACATTGGGTCAATGCCCGTTACACCCAAAGTCTGTTCATAATTGTAGTAGTAGTGCAGGGGGACTTCTGCCACAGGCAGATTTAGCAAACCCTCATAAAACTCCTTTGCCACTGCCAAATCCGAGGACATCACCGTATGGACTTTGGGAGCGCTGGTGAGAAACATCCACATGGCTCCAGCATAGGCGATGAGCAGCATCACCATAATGCCTTGGGTGGACAGCAAGCTATCTAGGGCGAGGGCGGGGAAAAAGGCTCCGAGATGCCAGGAATGAACTAGAGGAAGCATAGGACTAGCAGATAAAAACATGGAACGATCGAGTTGAAAGAACCAAAATCAACTTTACTGCAAGAAGAATTAGCAGCGCTACAGAGACAATCTAGGTAGTTGGGCGCGATTGTCACCATTCTAGCCAACGTTCCGTGATTGCGATCGCGCTAGCTTAGGTCTGGGTTGCCCTTGGCCGCTGCCGAATAACCAAATGCCATATTATATAGGGAAGATCTCCCAGTTGCTGAGGAACCAACCGTGCAAATTCCTCATTTTGTGGAAAACAATCACCCCCTCGTCAAATCCCTGTTTCATTACAGCGACAGCGAGTTGGTGTCGCTGTTTCAGAACTATCCCGATGAAGGTAAGTATTTTACCGCGATTTTCTGCCGTTATAGCTCCATTGTCTATAGTCTAATTAGCCATTTAGCGCGATCGCCAGTCCAAGCCGATTATCTCTTTGCCATGACTTGGCGGCACATTTACTATGAATTGGGCGGTTTAGATCTCCGGAATGCCGAGGCATTGGGCGCTAGTTCTTTCCAAAATTGGTTGATTAACACCACTGCTATCTGCATCAATCAAACGGAATTGCCCCCAGTCGAATCCATCCATTACGATATCAAAGCCGCACCGCCGCCCTTATGGTGCTATACCCAACAAGCTTTAGATCGTTTAACGCCCCTGATGCGGTTAATGGTGGTGATGGTGCAAACCTTCCACTGGAGCGAAACCCGAATTTCGGCCTTTTTGCAAACCGAAGGGGAAAAGCTATCGACGGCGGAAGTCAAAACCCAGTTGTTAGAGGGCTATCGTCTGCTCGAAGCGTCTCTACCCCAAGACATTCGGGAAATTTATTTAGATACGTCAGGGGTTCCGCGTTAGTCCTGTCTAACGCAGTGCCTCTATATGTTAGTAGGGCATAATGGCATTGACTCACCGATTCCTTAGCGCGTCTGAATGAGTTGTGCAGTTGTGCAACTGAAGAACGATAGATCTCAGGACTTACGCATTTACTACGCATATAGCGTTGATGGTGCGTTACGCTGCGCTAACACACCCTACAGCTACTACGGCTACAGCTTATGATTCAGACGCGCTATATACAGCGTATCCCAGATTTATGAGGTACACCTGTAGGGGCAATGTTTCGACAAGCTCAACAACCATCCCCCCGTGGTTGCCCCTATTTCTAGGATAGTTGCGTAAGTTCTGATTTACCAGTATTTTGTTGGGTTTTGCTGTCGCGCAACCCAACCTACAAATATTGCAAACGATTACAATTGAGGAAAATCGCGGATTAAAGCTGTGGCAGTTGCAGTATTGACAGGTTTAGAAAATAGATAACCTTGTCCAAATTCGCATTTCAATGTTCGCAACTGTGCCAACTGTTCCGCCGTTTCAATCCCTTCTGCTACCACTTCCATCCCTAAATTATGGGCTAAAGCAATAATTGTCTGGACAATGGCAGAACGCGCCTGCTCTACGCCCAAACAACTGACAAAAGAACGGTCGATTTTTAGCATATTTAAGGGAAAGCGGTGCAAATAATTTAAACTGCAATAACCCGTGCCAAAATCATCAATGCAAAGCCTAATTTGTTGAGATCTGAGTTGCTCTAAAATAGCCGCTGCTGTGTCAGGATTTTCAATTAAAGCCCCTTCGGTAATTTCTAATTTCAAATAGCATCCAGCTAATCCCGTTTGAGTGAGGACAGTTTCTAAGCGCGATCGCAAATTGGGCAGCGAAAATTGCTTTCCCGAAAGATTCACACTCATAGTTAATCCAATCCGTTCAGGAAATTGTTGCTGCCAATCCTTCATCTGACGACAAGCTGTTTCCAACACCCACAAATCCAAAGGCAAAATTAAGTCAGTTTCTTCAGCTAGGGGAATAAAGTCACTCGGAGTAATCCAACCTCGCTGGGGATGCTGCCAGCGAACTAGGGCTTCAAATCCGAAAATTTGGCGATTTGAGAGGGTAATAATCGGCTGATAAAAGAGACGCAATTCTTCCCGTTCAATTGCTCGGCGGAGTTCATTTTCTCGCTGCAATTGCGTCACAGCTCGCGCCCTAACCGAGGCATTAAAGACTTCATAGCGGGCTTTGCCTTTAGTTTTGGCGCGAAACATCGCAATTTCCGCATCCCGCAACAAATCTTCTGGTTCGACTAACTTAAATGTGTTCGCTGCAATACCAATGCTGCTGGTGATAAAAATTTCGTGTTCGTCAATTTGGAATGGCAGTGATAGTTGTTGTTGCACCTTGCTAGTAATCCGAATGACATTGTTAATATCTTTGATATTTTCTAAAAGAACCGTAAAAGCGTCCCCGCCAAATCGAGCGATGATACTGGTGGTATCGAGACAAGCTTCGAGGCGGTTAGCAATGGATTTTAGCAAGCGATCGCCAACACTATAACCCAAGCTTTCATTGACAATTTTGAAGCGGTCAATATCCAAAAAGAGGACGGCAAATAAATAATCTTGGTGACGACGAGCATGGCGAACTTCGTGATTTAAGCGCTCTACAAATAATGCTTTATTCGGCAACCCAGTTAGGGCATCATGAAAAGCATTATGGATTAGTTGTTCCTCAGATAACTTGCGTTCAGTGATGTCGCGAGTCACCTTGGCAAACCCTTTTAATCGACCATTTTTATCTTTTAACGCAGTGACAATTACACTTGCCCAAAACTTCGAGCGATCTTTCCGCATTCGCCAAGTTTCATCTTCAAACCGACCTTCGACAGTAGCTATCTTTAACACCCGATTAGGTTTACCCCGCTGAATATCTTCCTGGGGATAAAAACAGGAAAAATGCTTGCCAATAATTTCTGTTGCCTTATAGCCATTAATTCTTTCTGCCCCAGCATTCCAACTAATTACATAGCCCTTGGGGTCAAGCATATAAATAGCATAATCTTTGATGCTTTGTACTAACAAACGGAAATTACTTTCACTTTCTAACAATGCTTTAGTTTCTGTCGCCTGTTGCAGTAATGTTGCCAAAATTTCTCCCACTACTTGCAACAGCATCGTTTCTTCTTCTGTCCAAATCTTGGTTTCTCGGACAAAATCGCCCCCCAAAACCCCAACGAAAACTGCTTGGGAGTAAACAGGCACTAAAACCGCTGATTTTAAGAAAGGCGATCGCCAGAAAACTTGCGCCACATTATCTTTTGTGGGAAAGTAAATTGGCGGTAAATTTTGGTTCGCTATGGCAGCAAAATCTTGCCAAGAGAGGTTTTTTATGCTATCTAATTGCAAGTCTATTTCTGGCGATCGCCATTCGCTGGTATGAGCAATCAGGGCATTATTCTCTGCCAATAGTAAAGCATAGCAGCGGTCTGCACCCAGAAACTCACCAATTTGGGCGATCGCCCAATCAATCCCCTCTAAAGTTTGCTCCGGTGCTAACTTAATTAAATGGGTATAAATTTTAACAATCAACTGTTGAATTGCCAAGCGTTGCTGCAATACTATTTCCGCTGAGGTGGTGCTTGGCTCTGCAATTGGGTTTCCATCTAAACTGTCAAGCATCGCCCTTTCTGGTGGAAGTAATGGTAATTCTAGATAATTCCCCATTGGCAAAGTACAGGCCGTACTAGCCGCTTGAGGCTAGCAAATTCTCCGATTGAGGATTTGATGGCAGCTATCTGCGTATCCCTGAAAAGCGGATTGAAGGAAAATTATTGCTGTCAAATGCCCCTAATATCCCCTGCAATAATACTTGTTTAATTTGGACAGCTATTTTGCTAGGAGCAGATTACCATAAATTTTCAAATTTTGTAACCTAAATTTTAATATTTTTCACTCCCCTTGAACTGGTTCCTAGGCTCTGCCTGGGAACCGAATCGCGAGGCTCTGCCTCGGATGACAAAGCGAGGCAGAGCCTCTGGATGGCATTCCCAGGCAGAGCCTGGGAACGAGTAATTGATATAACGAGTAAAAAAATGTAGAGAGATTGTGTACAACCTCTCTACATCTCAGACTAAGATCCCTTCTTTCGAACTATTCTTGAAACACAGCCGCTAAATCAACCAGCATCTGTTGAGCGCTTTGTTTTGTGGGTATTTGCAGGTAATCTGATACTAATAAAGGCTGACTAATCCGAATTTTCACCTGACTACCCCAGTGAGGATAAGGGTCGCTGTAGTCAATCTTAATTGGCACAACCTTAATTCCTAATCCGGGATGGCTAGTTTCGGCTTGTAGTGCTAGGCGAGCCAAACCCGGTTTTAGCTGATGGGGGTTATTGTCCCGATAAATGCCCCCTTCCGGGAAAATCACTAAAGCTTCGCCATTACATAGTAGATCGACTCCATGACGCAGGCAACTAATACTTGGGTGTCTGGTATTGACAGGAAACCCCCCAAATTGCTGCACAATCCATCCCTGAAGTCCTTTCATTTCATCGGCTGAAACCATAAATCTCAATTCCCGCCCAATAATGTCTCGTCCAGCGGCATAGGGAACCATAAAGGAATCCCAGCGAGAGCGATGGGTAGGGGCAAGGATAATTGGGCCGCTGGTAGGGAGATGCTCTCTACCAGTCACTTCAATTTGTCCAAAATAACTGGGTAAAACTAGGTAGCGTCCCAAGGGATAGGCTAAATGACTAAACCAAGGGGAAACTTGCGAGGAAATTGCAGTTACTTTGGGAGCGGCGAGCAAAGGTAGGAAGGAATCCGAAGATTTGAGCGGGATAAGCATAGGGATGAGGGGTTTCAGAGCAGCCTTGCAATCTACCCTAAAGGGTTTATTTTCTGATGTCTGGTTTGCCAGGGACACTTCCTGGGCTGTCATTAAGTAAGTTTATCTAGGTTGTTGCCGTCGCTGGAGAAACCAAGCTTGCAATTGTTCTCGGCAGGCAGATTCTAAGATACCACCCAAGACTGATAAATGGTGGTGACAACAGGCACTATCGGGGAGATTAGTTGTTGTGCGAATGGAGCCAGTTTTGGGATCGTCCACTCCATAGACTAGCAAACCTAACCGCGCTAGGGCGATCGCACCAGTACACATAGGACAAGGTTCCAGGGTGACGTAGAGGGTGCATTGGTTCAGATGCCAGTTTTGTAAGGCTTTGCCAGCGGCTCTCAGCGCCAAAATTTCGGCATGGGCGGTGGGGTCTTTGTCCCGTTCCCGGCGGTTTTCTCCGGTGGCTATTAAGTTATTATTAGCATCAATAATAATTGCCCCTACGGGGATTTCTCCGGCTTTGCCAGCGGCGGCGGCTAGTTCCAAAGCGCGGTTCATCCAATAGCGATGGCGGAGATAGGTAGAGTCTTGAATCAATTGGAGATGGCAAGCAAGGGATCTAATTTTCCTTCTCTATCTAGCAGATAGATGTCGTCGCAACCACCAAAGTGCTGGTTATTGATGAAAATTTGGGGAACGCTGCGCCGTCCATTTGCCCGTGCTGCCATTTGACTGCGAGCGGTTTCATCGCCATCAATTTTGTATTCAGTGTAATTAACCCCTTTCCATTTCAACAGCATTTTGGCGCGAATGCAAAAGGGGCAGGTTTGCCAAGTATAGATTTCCACGTTGGCTTGAATATTTTCGGGATGACGACCGAGGAGCGGGTTGAGAAAATCTAGCATGGGTCTTTCTTGGCCTGGTAAAATCAACTTCTGAGTTATATTCTAGTTTGTTCCCATGCCAGCACCTGTTGTCAGCAGCCAAAGCACCCAAGAGGGGCAGTCTTTAATTATTCAACCACCTGCTTCTGGACTTTCCCTACAAGGGCGGATTCGGGTTCCCGGCGATAAGTCAATTTCCCACCGAGCTTTGATGTTAGGGGCGATCGCTCATGGAGAAACTACCATTGAGGGGTTACTCTTAGGAGAAGATCCCCGCAGTACGGCTAGTTGTTTTCGGGCTTTGGGGGCAAGGATTTCCGAGCTAAATACCAAGTTTGTCCGGGTACGGGGGATTGGACTGGGAGAGTTGCAGGAACCTGTAGATGTCTTGAATGCTGGCAATTCTGGTACAACTCTCCGGTTAATGTTGGGATTGTTGGCTTCCCATCCGGGACGCTTTTTTAGTATTACTGGGGATAGTTCCTTGCGATCGCGTCCTATGTCCCGCGTAGTTAAACCTCTACAGGAAATGGGGGCGCAAATTTGGGGCAGAAAAAACAATTCCCTGGCTCCCCTGGCAGTACAAGGGCAGCCATTACGCGGCATTCACTATCATTCCCCCATTGCTTCGGCTCAGGTGAAATCCTGTATTCTGCTGGCAGGACTTTTGGCAGAGGGCAAAACTACCGTCACAGAACCTGCTTTGTCGCGAGATCATAGCGAGCGGATGCTGAAGGCTTTCGGAGCCGAAATTAGTGTTGATTTGGAAACTCTGAGTGCCACTGTCACCGGGGGAGGGCAATTACAAGGGCAACCAGTAATTGTGCCGGGGGATATTAGTTCCGCAGCTTTTTGGTTAGTAGCGGCGGCAATTGTCCCAGATTCGGAATTGTATATTGAAAATGTCGGCGTAAATCCCACCCGCACCGGAATTTTAGATGCCTTGGCAAAAATGGGGGCTAATATCCAGTTGGAAAATCACCGGGAAGTCGCAGGGGAACCAGTGGCAGATTTGCGAGTTCGTTCTAGCCAGTTACAAGCCTGCGAAATTGCTGGAGATCTGATTCCCCGCTTAATTGATGAAGTGCCAATTTTAGCGGTAGCGGCAGTATTTGCCCAGGGAACAACGGTAATTCGAGATGCGGCAGAATTGCGGGTGAAAGAAAGCGATCGCATTGCGGCGATCGCCCTCCAACTTAACCGTTTGGGTGCTAAAGTAACAGAATTGCCCGATGGTTTGGAAATTGTCGGCGGTACTCCCCTAATAGGGATTGATGTCGAGAGTTATGCCGATCATCGGATTGCTATGAGTTTAGCGATCGCGGCTCTCAATGCTAGTGGTACAACTACAGTACGCGGCGCTGAAGCCGCTGCCATTTCCTACCCAGAATTCACTACCACTCTGCAACAGGTTTGCCAAAATTCATAAGGAATGAAAAATCAATAAAATGACTAATTGCAGAACTGGTAATACCCGTAGGTTGGGTTGAAACGATAGTGAAAACCCAACACCTCTATTAGTAGGGTGTGTTAGCGCAGCGTAACGCACCATCAACGCTATATGCGGAGCAACTGCGTAAGTC
>CAKZHE010000133.1 GCA_936920195.1 uncultured cyanobacterium
CTCTGCCTCGCTTGGTTATCATCCGAGGCAGAGCCTCTCAATGGGCATTCCCAGGCAGAGCCTGGGAACGAGTAACGGGGCAACCACGGGGGGATTGCCCCGTAACCATTCCAGAATTATTTCTGGATTTTCACTTCTGGCTTGCGATGAGACTCGGTTCTGGGTTCCGATTGGTAATCTCGATCCTCGATTTTGATCCGCTTGATTGGTTTGGGTCTGGGAGGAGAAATTTCATCGGCATCCGGTTCCCAATCAGTTTGCATCCATGCGGGACGAGTGCGGTCATAAACCATTTGCAAGGCTGCGGCGGCGATCGCGTGGGGTTCGTACTCCTCGCTCAATTGGCGGACAATGGGCAAGAAGGAAGCCATCCGTTCCCCAGTAATTGCTTCCTGAATCTGAGCTTGGAGTTTTTCCAGATAGCGCGCTTCAATTTGGGCGCGAGTCGGAATTGACCGCTCTTTCAGCACTTGGCGGACTTGGCGCTCAATTTGCTTCAGCTTGCGGCGTTCCATAGGCTGAATCAAGGAGATTGCCGTGCCAGTTTTCCCGGCGCGTCCTGTCCGTCCAATCCGGTGAATGTAACTTTCGGGATTGTCTGGCAAGTCAAAGTTAATTACATGGGTCAAGTGGTCTACATCCAAACCGCGAGCGGCGATGTCTGTAGCTACTACCCAACGGACTTGATGCTGGCGGAACCGCATCAGTAAGCGTTCCCGCGCTTGTTGGGTTAAGTCGCCGTGGTATTCATCGACGCTGTGTCCGGCAGCTTGCAATTGATTGGTCAGTTCGGCAGCGGTTTTCCGCGTCCGCACAAAGATCAAAGAAGATTCGGGATCTTCCAATTCCAAAATGGGTTGTAAAGCTCTGGCCTTTGTCCAACCGCGTGGCACGACATAAACCACTTGGTTAATTTGGGTGGGAGCGGCTTTCTGCTGCTCCACGGTGACAGTGACGGGCGATCGCAAGAATTTTGCCACTAACTCGCGAATCGACGGGGGCATAGTTGCCGAGAAGAAAGCGGTTTGCCGTTCGGGGGGCGCTTGATTGAGGATTTTTTCCACATCATCAATAAAGCCCATACTCAGCATTTCATCAGCTTCATCCAACACCAGCCAACTTACTTGGTCTAGATTGAGATTGCGGCGACTGAGCAAATCTAGTACCCGTCCGGGAGTGCCAACTACAATTTGCACTCCCTGTTGCAGGCGCTGAATTTGGCGATCGATGGCTTGTCCTCCATAGATACTTAATACTCGCAATCGGCGATCGTCGCTGAAATTGCGAATGGCCTGGGTGACTTGCTGCGCTAGTTCGCGAGTTGGCGTGAGAATCAGGGCTTGGACGGCGAAGTTTTTGATATCAATCCGTTCCAACATCGGTAGGGAAAAGGCAGCTGTTTTGCCTGTTCCGGTCTGGGATTTGCCCACCAAATCCCGGCCTGCTAGCAGGTGGGGAATGGCTTGGGATTGAATTTCCGTGGGGGCAAGGAGACCAATTTTCTCTAGCAAATTCACGCGGTCTTCAGAAAGTCCCAGGCTGGTAAATGAAAGGGTCATAAGCAATGGTTGAATTTTTGGTAATCGAAAAAATGAATGGGCGAAATCAACTATCTAGTTAGCTAAACGACCGTAGAGGTCATAATGATCGGCACTGGTAATTTCTACCTGCGCGATCGCTCCCAAACGAGCTTCGCCTTGGACGTAAACCAAGCCATCTACTTCCGGGGCAAAGCGAGCGGAACGTCCGAGCAGCATTTGGGTTTCGGGATGTTCTTGCTCAATTAAGACTGCGATCGCTTTGCCCACTTCCGCTTGGTTTTTCTCCCAAGAAATCGGCTGTTGGACTGCCATTAAGGTGTCTCGGCGTTCCGCCATCACCTCTGGGGACAGTTGATTGGGTAAATTGAACGCAGCGGTTCCTTCTTCGGGGGAAAAAGTAAACACTCCCACATGATCGAACTCGTGGCGCTCCACAAAGTCCACCAGATGCTCGAAGTGTTCCTCGGTTTCCCCAGGGAACCCCACAATAAACGTGGTTCGCAGGGTAGCCTTGGGCAGAGCTGTCTTTAGCTGCTGAATAATCTGGTCGTTCACCTGTCCTTGCCAGGGACGGTTCATTGCCCGCAGAATTTCGGGATGGGAATGCTGTAAGGGCAAATCTAGATAGGGCAAGATGTTGGCAGTTTCTTGCATGGCGGCGATGACATCAGGGGTCAATCCAGTGGGATAGAGGTAGTGCATCCGAATCCAAGGGATGTCTACCCGACCTAATGCCCGCAATAATTCGGCTAGTTTGGGCTTGCCATAGATATCGATGCCGTAGTTAGTGGTGATTTGGGAGATCAGGATTAATTCCTGAACCCCTTGGTCGGCTAACTGTTGGGCTTCGGCAACTATGGATTCGATGGGGCGCGATCGCTGTTTGCCCCGCAATTGGGGAATTATGCAAAACGCACAACGATAGTCACAACCTTCGGCAACTCGCAAATAGGCCACTGCTTCTGAAGTAGTGCGATAGCGCGGGGTGGTTTCATCAGCAATGTATGTTGGATTCTCGGAAACCATATTGACTCGCTGACCCGCTTCCGCTTGCTGAATCGCGTCAACGATTTGGTGGTAGTCGCCAGTTCCCAGTACCGCAACTGCTTCTGGGATTTCTTCGAGCAGTTGCTCTTTAAAATGCTGGGCCATGCAGCCAGCAATGACGATTTTTTTATTGGCTTCCGCTAGCTCTACTAGCGTCCGCACAGATTCTTTTCTGGCGTCTTCAATAAAGCTACAGGTATTAACTATAACGTAGTCTGCTAATTCTTCATTAGAATCTACCTGATAGCCTGCTTGTACCAACAGGCCGAGCATATGTTCGGTGTCAATCCGGTTTTTTTCACAGCCCAAATGAGAAATCGCGATGGTTGGCTTATTGCCCATGCCGTTATTTAGTCTCTGCCTCAAGACAGTGTGCGAACGTTGAAGCAGAAAGATTATATCATCATTTCGCCTTAAGTTTCACCTCAACCGCGAAATCTTGATGTTTGGCTTCTGCCTCTGAACACAATTTCTATCATAGCGGATTTAGGATCGGAATTTTTAACATTCCAGTAGGGATTCTACCTGTACGATGGTCTTGAACTGGATTGACGGGGTTTTCAGGCTTGCATACTTTTCTATAAAATTTCACTAAGACTAAGAAGCCATCGCTGTTCAATAATTATCCAAATTTGCGGTAGATACGTGGACTTAAATCAGATTTTCAAGACTCCTAACCCAGTGATTGGCGTTGTTCATCTCTGGCCTTTGCCCACTTCTCCCCGGTGGGGCGGCAGTCTCAAGGCGGTTATCGATCGAGCCGAGCAGGAAGCAACGGCTTTGGCAGCGGGTGGAGCGCACGGTTTGATCGTCGAAAATTTTTTTGATGCGCCGTTTACCAAGGGGCAAGTCGATCCAGCGGTGGTTAGTGCGATGACTCTGATTGTCCAACGATTGATGACTTTGGTGGCGCTACCCATTGGGATTAATGTGCTTCGCAATGATGCCCGCAGCGCGATCGCGATCGCTTCCTGTCTAAAGGCACAATTTATTCGGGTTAATGTCTTAACTGGGGTGATGGCAACCGATCAGGGATTAATTGAGGGAGAGGCTCATCACCTGTTGCGCTATCGCCGGGAACTAGGCAGCGATGTCAAAATTTTGGCAGATGTGTTAGTCAAACACGCCCAACCTTTAGGCGCTCCCGATCTGACGACCGCAGTCCAAGAAACCATTGAGCGGGGTTTAGCGGATGGGATTATTATCTCTGGTTTGGCAACTGGTACGCCGCCTAGTTTAGAAGAGTTGCAACTGGCATCGGCAGCGGCGCAGGGAACGCCAGTCTTGATTGGCAGTGGAGCTAATTGGGAGAATATTGGTACTCTAATGCAGGCGGCAGATGGCGCGATCGTTTCCAGTTCTCTTAAGCGTCACGGGCAAATTGAGCAACCGATCGATCCCATTCGCGTCAGTCAATTTGTGGAAGCCGTCCGTCGCTTCCAGCAGGCCAAAGCAGAGCCTTAATCTGCTGCTGTCCTCTGCAAATTCCACTTGAATCTCAACTTTTGCTTATGATGCGCCGACGTTCTATGCCTTGGATTCACCGCTGGTCCCGACAGTTGCTGGGGGCAGTAGCAGTTTTAGGGGCGCTAAACACTGCCTATCTGACTTATCTGAAAGTGTCTGGCGATCCTGCCACTTGCCCGATTACCCAGAGCTGCGATCGCGTTTTAACTAGCCCCTATGCTGAATTTTTGGGCATACCATTACCCTTACTAGGGTTGCTAGCCTATCTCAGTATGGCAATTTTTGCCCTAGTTCCCCTCGCCATTAATTCCGACTCCCAACGAGAATTGCGATCGCAATTGGAAGAATGGTCATGGTTGCTGTTATTTGCAGGCGGAACCGCTATGGCAATTTTCAGCGGCTACCTAATGTATTTGCTGTTCTTTAAAATTGGCGGTTTGTGTATCTATTGTCTCGCTTCTGCCTTCTTCTCTGCTAGCTTGTTCCTGTTGACGATCGTTGGTCGTTCTTGGGATGACATTGGACAAATGGTATTCATTGGCATTGTGGTCGGAATGGTAACTCTGATTGGGACTCTAGGAGTTTATTCTCTAGCCGAAGGTCCCGCCCCTGGAACTCCCGGCAAAAATATTCCTGCTATTACTGGCTCTCCAGAACCAACTAAAGGCGGTTGGCCTATTACTACTGATTCTGGTCCGGCTGAACTGGCTTTAGCTGAACATTTAACTGCCACTGGAGCTAAGATGTATGGAGCCTACTGGTGTCCCCACTGTCACGAACAAAAGTTGCTCTTGGGCAAGGAAGCATTTAGTAAAATTAATTACATTGAATGCGCCCCAGAAGCAAAAAACCCTCAGCCCAAAGTTTGCGAACTGGCTGGAATTACCAGTTTCCCCACCTGGGAAATCAACGGTAAATTAGAAAAGGGAGTTCAAGAAGGAGAGAAACTAGGGCAGCTATCCGGCTATCAAGGAAAAACCAACTTTAAATATTCCCTTGGTAAACGTTAGTGCGTCTGAATGAGTCGATGCACTCCCGTAGGGGCAATGTCTGGATCGTAAAAAGTACGGTTTTAGCTAAAATATGGCGGAATAGTAAGTAAGCGGTCATAATGAAAGTAAAAAATCAAAGTAAGTTTGTAGTTGGGCTTCAGCCCTCCGGATAGTGGCTCAAGCCCAACTACGAACTTTTGCTGATAGTCTTTTATTTTTGATCGCTTACTTAGATATTGGATTGCCAAAATTATCAAGCGTTGCGCCAGCGGTCAAATGCGAAACAAAGGTCTGTGGATTGGACTAAAACAATGGGTTAAGCAAGAACGCCGGGTGCTGATAACTTCCTCAGTTGTCGCAGGCGGCGCAATTGTCCTGCGCTTGATTGGGATATTGCAATCCTTAGAATGGGCAACTCTCGACCAGATGTTTCGCTTTTTCCCGCTGAAATCATCAGATAATCGGGTGGTAATTGTCCGAATTGATGAAGAGGATTTGCAGCAACTCCAGCGCTGGCCTATTTCTGATGCGGTGATGGCGGAGTTGGTACAGAAAATTAATTCCTATCAACCGCGAGCTATTGGTTTAGATATTTACCGCGACCTCCCGATTCAACCTGGTTCTCTAGAATTAGCCAAAGTTTTTACCTCGATTCCTAATTTGATCGGAATTGAACGAATTAAGGATAATACTAGCTTAGGCGTGGCTCCTTCCCCAACTTTAAGCAAATTGGACAGGGTGGGATTTAATAATCTGATGGTAGATGCTGATGGCAAGGTACGGCGCAATTTACTTTATTGGTTAGATAGAGAACAATATAAAAAGAGTTTTGCCCTCAAACTAGCTTTAAGTTATCTGCAAGTTGAAGGAGTTAAATCTCAAGCGGCGGCGGCTAATCCGCAATATTTACAATTAGGTAAAGTAGTATTCCGCCCCTTTGAAGAAAATGATGGGGCTTATGTCCGGGCGGATGCTGGGGGCTATCAAATTTTAGCTAATTTTCCCCGCCTATCTGATTTTGAATCGAGGTCAATGACGGAGGTACTAAAGGGTAAAGTGCCGCCGGAATTTTTTCGCGATCGCGTTGTGTTAATCGGCTCTACAGCTAGTAGTTTGGGCGATCTATTTTATACTCCTCATGGTAGCAGTTTGCTTTCCCCTGCCGAACCAGTATTTGGGGTAGAAGTTAAAGCTAATTTTATTAGCCAAATTATCACCGCTGCCTTGGAAGGAAAGGGGTTAATTAATGTTTGGTCAGAACCAGCCGAAGCCGCCTGGATTTGGCTCTGGGCATGGATTGGGGCTAGTATTTGTTGGCAATGGCGATCGCCTCAACAATCCGCAATAGCTATTTTAGTGGCTGGTAGTAGTTTAAGTGCCATTTGTTTGTTAGCTTTTGTCAATGGTTGGTGGTTGCCTTTAGTGCCATCTTTGATGACATTGACAGGTTCTTCCATTGCCATAATTGCCTTTTTAGCTAATTTAAGAGAAGAATTAAACCGCTCAAAAGAGTTTTTACAAAAGGTAATTGAAACCATTGCTGACCCAATTTTTGTCAAAGACCGCGAACATCGTTGGATTATCCTCAATCAAGCTTATTGTAAGTTTATTGATTATCCTCTTCCAGCCTTATTAAATAAGACTGACCGCGATATTTTCTCTTCCCAGGAAGCAGACATTTTCTGGCAGCAGGATGAATTAGTTTTTCAAACTGGTCAAGAACAAGAAAATGAAGAATATTTTACTAATGCTACTGGAAAAACCTACGCGATCGCTACTAAAAGATCTTTGCACAAAGATGCCGCTGGCAATCTATTTTTAGTTGGGGTAATTCGCGATATCACCGAACGCAAGCGGATGGAAGAAGATTTAAAACAATTAACTGCTGACTTAATCCGCTCCAATCAAGAATTAAAGGTATCAGAAACCCGCTTGCGCCATCAGGCTCATCACGACTCCCTAACAGGTTTACCCAATCGAACCCAATTTCAAGAGCATTTAAATCAGTCGATTGAATGGGGACGAAATCATCATCAATTAGTCGCGTTGTTGTTTCTAGATTTGGATGGATTTAAACAAGTAAATGATACCAAAGGTCACGGTTTGGGAGATAAATTACTCAAAGCAGTGGCAGAAAGATTAACTCGCAGTTTGCGCGGTAGCGATACGGTTTCGCGATTAGGTGGCGATGAATTTACGGTGATTTTACCTGCGATTCCCAAGGTGGAAATAGCGGCGCGGGTAGCAGAAAAGATTTTGGCAACTTTGTGCCAAGAATTTTTAATTGACGATTGCCCAATTGTAATTACTGTCAGTATTGGTATCAGTATTTATCCTCTACATGGGGAAAATAGCGAGACTTTACTGAAACAGGCTGATATTGCCATGTATCGAGCCAAAGAACTTGGACGCAATCGCTATGAATTTTCGGAAAGTCTGGCTTTAAAAAATGAAAAATCAATAACTTGATTAGTTAGATGCGTAAACTCGTAGGGTGTGTTAGCGATAGCGTAACGCACCGCTACCCATAATATTCACCAAGACTTACAGCGTATCCCAGGTTTATGAGGTACACTAGGGTGGGCATTGCCCAAATGTCTTTTCCTAATAGTTTAAAACTAAAGTTGTTTTCAGCAACTTTGCTTTTACCTTTACCTTTGGCTGGGGAAATTTGCCGATATTTCAGCGCCGGAATATATTGATCTTTCCGAATTAGCTGTTTAAGGGATTGGGAGAATTTACCCCAATTCCCAGTTCTGCTTGCAAAAAACTGGCTAAACCCCGATTTGTAGGGGTAGGCACGGGGGCGCTACCCCTACAGATTTACACAAATGATTCAGTCAGGCGTGCTATGTCTGCGGAATGTGGTATTAAACCAATTTCAGATTGGGATACTCAGCCATGATATCATCGGTAGTGAGTGTATCGCCGTCAGCTTGGGGAGTCCAGAGAATTTCTAAGGCTAATAAGCGATCGCTTGAAAGTCCCCCAATTTGCCGTAAAGCTTGGCGTAAATCATCACTGCTATTAATTACAGGCAGAGACAAATCTCCCATTACCCCAGCTAAAATTGTGACGATGATATATTCGCCGGGAGATTCCAGTTGGGTTAATGCACCGCCGTCTGTCACCGTCGCCAAACTGGATGAACGAATCTGACTATTAACGTTAGTTAAAGTTTCGGCAGTGAACTTACTTCTTTCCGCTAAAGCCAATTGATTGAACTTGGCTTCTGCCAATTCCAAGGCAGATTTTTGGGATTGGGTGGAGCCATAAACCCAGTATTCGGGATGGCGCAAAAGTGCCAGGGCAGATTCTTGAATGACTTGGGCGCGTCCAGCTTCCGAACTGGTGTCAGCGGTTTTGGCTAGTTGGTCTAACTCCGCTTGCAAACCCCGTCCGGATGCCAACAAACCTACTTGCACTTGTGCCACCGAAATCTTACTATTGGTGTAACCTAGGCTCTCTCCGTCTTCATTTTCGGTAGCGCGGCGGAAACTTTGCAGCAGAAAGTTACCAACTCCTAGCACCAACAGGATAGTAAATAAACCTCCAAATCCTCCCCCAAAGCCAAAAAAGGGCAGTAAAAAGGGAAATCCAAAGCCGCCACCAAAGGGTGTGGGATAGTAACCGCCGGAGGGAGGTGCATAGGTACGGTTGGGAGCGCTATAGCTGCGGCTAGGCATTCGGAAAGAACCGCCGCCAATTCGTCCGCCGCTCCGTGCAGCCAAGGCATCGCCAGCATTACCAATGGTTAAGGCAATTACGAGAGCGATCGCCAGCAGGGGTTTTAAAAATGGTTTGATTGTCGAAAGAATTTGGTTACGCATAATAGGGAACAGGGAACAGGAATAGGGAACAGGGAACAGGGAATAGGGGGAGAGAGGGAAGAGAGAGGGGAGAGAGAGGGGAGAGAGGGAATAGGGAATGGTGAAGGTTGATTTATAAAGCTTTGTGGTGATACTTACAATGTATCGCTTCGTGGTGTAGAGGGATGCGATCGCCACTTGCCGATATTTGGCGAGATATCCGTACCATCATTCATCCGCCGCCTACAATGGTAACAATTTCTAGGCGATCGCCTGCTTGAATCTTGGTGGTAGGCCAAAACTGGCGGTGGAGAATTTCGCCATTATATTCAATGGCAATCAACCGAGGGTTAAATCCCAATTGTCCTAAAAGCTCTGGTAATAAGGTTTCTGCTTTGCAGGGGTGGTTTTCCCCATTCACGGCAATATTAATTTGGCTCATTTCAAAGTTGAGGGCGATCGCTGGCTAACTGGTAAAAGTATTTTCATACCACAAAGGCACAAAGACACGAAGGAAAAATATCTTAAGATTCAGGTAGTCTCCGATGATAGAAATTTCAAGATTAGTCAATTACTGGCAATGAATATAGTGCGTCTGAATCATAAGTGTAAATGTGTAGGGGTAGCGCCCCCGTGCCTACCCCTTTAAATTGGGGCAACCACGGGGGGATTGCCCCTACGGGATTGCACAACTCATTAAGACGCTCTATATAGCGGTTGCTATTCCTTATTTTCTGACATTCCTTCAAGCAATACCGCTACTATGGTTCCGCCAACAACGAATATAAGCATAGTGACTAATCCCTTATTGGTGAAGAACGCGCCTAGTAAAAATCCAACTATGTAGGCAATATTAACTTTGGTGTATTTCATATTTTTTCTGAATTGTCTCTGATTGTTGTTTCAGTCCCTGATATGGGTAGCGCCTCCGTGTCTACCCCAATCTCACTTCCCCCAGAGGGTAAAATCTTGGGCAAATTGTGATAGCGATAGGAGATGAATCCGGCGATCGCCTTTAACCGACTCCCTCATTTCCGCAGTATTATACCCCCAATCTGCCAAATAAAGTTGCACTTCTGCCAAATCAGGATATTCACTCACCGCTTGCAAAGTTTTTAAGCGATCTTCCACAAACCAAATTCTCGGTGGATGCTCAACCGATGAGCCTAATAACTCTCGCAGAGTTTGATGTTTAGGACGCTTTACTTCCTTCCCCAGAATTGCTTCATCAGGTAAATTAATCCCTTGTTGCTGAAGTAACTGCCGCACAAATCGCCCTTCCTTAGTTGTGACAATCTTGATTTCCACTGGTTCAGTAACCAGTTTTTGCAATCTTGCTACTATCCCCGGATAAAACCGATGTTGCCCTAACCAATCCTCTAAATCTGCCGCAATCCATTCATCCCGAATTCGATCTACTTGCGCCCCAATTGCCGCCGCCTGCAAATTATCTTCCTTGAGAATTTCTGCCGTTACTCCTTGCCAATTAGTCCAAATCTTTTCTTCTGGTACGCCTAGAATTAATGCTCGCAACACAATCGGCATTTCCCAACCACTTTCCACCACCGGGCGCAAATGGTAAAAATGGGAACTTAAATTTTCCGGGGGAGTCAAACTAACTGGATGCCAAATTTGGCAATATCCCCGCCAAGCCGTCTGAAAATATTCAATTAATCCATCGCAAACCACGCCGTCAAAATCCAAAGCCAGAATATTCGGAGTGCTAGGCAGCATAATTTTAACTAGATGTGTGGCAGAAAGCTGACTGTCACTGCCAAAGCAGTTAAGTGCCTTCAAATTGGTTAGAACAGAGATAGGAATTATGCCTCTAAAAGCCAAAATTCATTTTTAAGTATCCCACAAGTTCTTGACCAGTCAGTTTATTTTTATTTGATACCCAGGTTGAGGCAATTCCCATAATATCTTTTTAGGCAGGTAACGGCAATGTTAAGTAGCACCAGGCAGCAGCATAGATATAGTGGATTATTGGCATTATTAGCAGTCGTCAGCGCTACCCCCGCCTTTGCCAAAGATGCCAACTTTGAAGGTTTAACTTTGCCAGGAACTTCTGGCGCAACCAGAGGAGTAGTTAGCGGTTATACAGGTGGTTCTTATTCTCTATCATCGATTGCCAATCGCGATCGCCACAATAATGAGTGTTTTGGCTATGGAGATCGCAGTCCCGATCACATTTTAAAGCTAGACCGAGATTTTGCTCAATTGAAATTGAAAGTAAATAGCGGTCGGAAAGGAACTACGTTGTTGGTAAAAGGTCCTGACGACGATACCATTCGTTGCGGCGGTGAAACTGAATCTCGCCGGGATGCCCAAATCATAGATTCTGATTGGAAATCTGGCACTTATCGGATTTGGGTAGGGGCGGTGGAATCTGGAAAACGCCTAGATTATACTCTGCTTGTCCGCGAGCAACAATAACAGGACTTACGCAGAGCATCTACATATAGTGTTTTGTAGGGGCAATCCCCCTGTGGTTGCCCCTATTGCTAGGATAGTTGCGTCAGTCCTGATTGGGATCAATTCCCGCCGCTCGCAAGCGCTCTGCTAGCATTGCGGCTCGCTGCTCCGCTTGTACTGCTCGTTGTTGTTCCTCCTCAACTTGCGATTGGACAACTTTTAGCTGTTCAGTCGTTTCTACATAACGTTGAGAAATTTCCACATAGCTGAGAAATTTCTCTCCATCAGGACGGATAATTTGCAACTCTTCTCCAGAGAGATCGAAGCGAATTTGTAATAGCGGACTAACCCAATTATCGATCGGATCAATGGCATCTAAATCATCCTCAGAACGCAACCACCCACTAAAGTCGTTGCGTTCGGGATCGTAGAGGTAATATTCCTCAACTCCATAGCGATTGTAGAAGAGTAGAACGATGGGTGGGGGCGGGTTGATTGAGGTTATTGATGAATATTAAAAGTTATCTCCAAACCCGCCCCTTGTATCGCCAATCCCTGTATCGCCGTCATAGAGGGTAAATCTAATTCCAACTTCCTTTAGGCTACCCCCTAAAGCACTTAGAATGGAGGCAGTAAAACCTGTTTGCGTGCCAATCAAAGTATTCGGGTTGATCGGATCAGTATCACCTTGGAATAAATAATTTGCCGATAGTTGACTAACTACGCGATCGCCATTACTGCCCACGAGATCTAATACTACTCCCCCTATTTCGCTAATCCCAGTCGGGACTAAGCCTTGGGAAGTTGGAGAAGTTTTTGTAAAGGTAGAAGCTGTGGCGGCTGATACACCCAGATTGATGGCTGCGGTGGTTGTCATCGCTGCCACTACTGCCATCTTGATGATTGCGTTCATTTTTCTATAACCAAAATCAGTTGGTTTTTCTTTGTCTAATAACTTATGTAGATATAACATCTTTCTACTGGCATTGCCAGAGTATTCGGTTATTCTTTACAGAAAAAATATATTTGATTTTCAAGTCGCTTTGCTCCAATTCAAAAAAGTTCATCATTTTTTGATTAAAAAAATCTGGCAGGGTAATTACCCCACCAGTAAATTTAATTGACCAAAATTTTCTTATTAGTGTTAGTGACCAAATTGTTCTTCAACGTCTAAATTAAACAGCATTTGCAGTGACTTCATTGCCCGTCGTCTGGCTTCAATATCCTGCTGCGCTCGCAGTTGTACCATGGGATCGTGGAGAATTTTATTGACAATCCCGCGAGTCAAGGCTTCAATCACCTCTTGATGTTTGTCGCCAAACTCGGTTCCCAGACGAGATAGGGCTTTTTCTAATTCTTGGGAACGGATGGTTTCCATTTTATCGCGCAAGCAGCTGATGGTGGGGACAGTTTCTAGCGATCGCCACCAAACGTCAAAGGCTTCTGCCTCTTCTTCTAGAAGCACTTCGGCTTCCAAAGCCATCTTGCGGCGACTTTCTTGATTTTGGGCGACTACCGCTTTCAAATCGTCCACATTAAAAGCATGAATGCCAGCTAGTTCCTTGACATCTGCATCCACATTGCGGGGGACGGAAATATCAATTAACATTGCGGGGCGATGGGGGTCTAAAACTGCGGCTAATTTGGCTTTATTGAGTAATGGTTCGGTGGAAGCGGTACTGGTAAAGGTAATATTAGCAGCAGCGATCGCGTCCATCATTTCTGATAGCGGATGTAATTGAAATTTTGCTTCTGGGAACTGCTTTACCAATTCCTCCGCTCTACGGGTAGAACGGTTGACAATGGCAATTTGAGTTGCTCCCTTGGAGAGTAGGTGCTGTACCAGCAACCGCGACATCTTCCCCGCCCCAATAATTGCCACCCGACAGGCGGCTAGAGAAGCGGCTGAGAGCAGATTCACCTTCATTTGGGCTAATTCCACCGCCGCCGAACTAATGGAGACTGCCCCAGTGCCAATACTGGTTTCTGTCCGCACCCGTTTGCCTGCGGTTAAAGCTTGTTTAAACAACCGATTTAGTACCGCCCCAATGCCCTTATACTGCTGACCTAGTTGGTGAGTTTGTTTGACTTGAGCGAGAATTTGTCCCTCTCCCAATACCAAACTATCTAAACCTGCCGAGACGCGCATCAGGTGCATAATGGCATCTTCGTGCAACAAGGTAAATAAATGTTGCCGCAACATCGGCAGGGCAATCTTGCTGAGTTCGGCGAGGAATTGGGTCACTTCCCGCACGCCCTGTTCAGTTTCGCTAGTAACTAGATAAATCTCTAAACGATTGCAAGTGCTGACAATCGCTACTTCCTCAATATGGGGATAGCTGAGTAAATGGGCGATCGCCCCCTCATAAGTTTGTTCGGGAATGCTGAGTTTTTCCCGAATCTCCACTGGGGCGGTTTTGTGGCTAAGACCTACGACGGCAATATTCATATTGCTGAGTAACTGGCTAATGGCTAATAATTTCGTTCAGTAATTAGGCAATAGATGTAGATTTGTAAAATCATGTAGGGGCAATCCCCCCGTGGTTGCCCCGATTTAACCGGGTAGGCACGGGGGCGCTACCCCTACAGATTTGGGCAAATGATTTAGAAGAGCGATCGCTTCATAGCTACCTATTGCCTAATTACTCAATCTCTATCTCAGTTGCAGATTTTTGGGTTCTTCAAACATATGAATTGTATCCACAAACCGAGCGGTTTTAGAGACGCTAGAAATTACTAGGCTTTGCGTCCGCGCTCCGCCGTGGAAGAAACGTACCCCTTCCATCAGAGTGCCGGGGGTAATACCGCTGGCAGCAAATAGCACTGTTTTTCCAGAAGCCAGTTCATCAGAATTGTAAACTTTATCTGGCTCGGTAATGTTCATTTCCTTCAACCGTTTCAGATTGCCTTCGCGACTTTCCCCAATCAGACCAGTTTTAACTACTTCGGGATCGTAGATTAGCTGCCCTTGGAAGTGTCCGCCGAGACAACGCATGGCAGCGGCAGAGATCACCCCTTCTGGAGCGGCTCCAATCCCCATCAGACAGTGAATGTTGCTGCCTGCAAAGGCGCAGGAAATGGCGGCGGAGACATCGCCATCGCTAATTAGTCTGACTCGCGCTCCAGCAGAGCGGATTTCGGCAATTAGCTCTTTGTGCCGAGGTCGGTCCATGACTACTACTACCAGTTCTTCGACTGAACGGTTCATACATTCAGCCAGAATGGTCAGATTCTGAGTGGGAGTCTTGTTAATGTCCACGTGACCCCGCGCTACTGGGGGAGCGGCTAACTTTTTCATGTAAAAGTCAGGCGCAGCAAACAAACCACCTTTTTCGGCGATCGCTAAAACTGCCATGGAGCCATTTTGTCCGTAAGCTACCAAGTTGGTACCTTCGCAGGGGTCAACAGCGATGTCAATTTCGACTAATTCATCGGGGTTGCAAAGCTCGTGAGCGTCTTCGCGAGTACAGATCCCGACCTCTTCCCCAATGTAAAGCATTGGGGCTTCGTCCCGTTCTCCTTCGCCAATGACGATCCGACCCCGCATATAGATTTTATTCATTCTTTCCCGCATGGCTTCCACAGCCACTTGGTCAGCGGTATTCTTCTCACCCTTGCCCATCCAGCGAGCAGAGGCGATCGCGGCCTGCTCCACCACTTCAATAATCTCTAAGCCCAGCGTATTTTCCACAAAGTCTTCCTCTCAACTGCTTGGTTTCGCACCACTTCATCGATCGATTTCAGTGTACAAGTCTATCAGAGGCCGGATACCCTTGCTTCATAAACGCCTGTGTTAAGTTTTGCATCTACCGGAGTGGAGGCGGTGGGGAGGTGGGGTGATGGGGTGATGGGGTGATGGGGAGTAAGAAATATTAAAACCTATTTAGAATTGCTATATTGGCTTTAAAATTAGAAATGTATAATTTTTTAATTAAAGCCAGTCTAACTAAATCACTGGTGAGCGATTAAAGCCTCAATAAAACAGTCCTATCTTCCTATTCCCTATTCCCTATTCCCCACGGCCTAATGTTCCTAAACTACAGTGCGGTTGTCTTGAATGTAGCGATTATGCTGGCGATCGCTTTCTCCTTGAACAACACTATTGATTTTACTAAAAGTCCTTTTTTGTTGGCTTTTGGCTCAATTATTTTCAGTGCTTTTTGGGGAGGGCTAAAAGCCGGATTGCTTGCCACGGCTTTATCTGCCCTCGCCACCTTTTATTTTTTTATCCTCCCTGCCCACTCTGGGAGCGCTACGCCAGAAGATTGGCTTAGGTTGGGGGTATTTGTCAGTGAAGGAATTTTATTTAGTTGCTTAATTGCCCTATTGCAAACTGCCAAGCGTAAGGCTGAAGCAGATTTATACAAACTCCAAACCAGTGACGAACAACTACGATTAGCAGTTGATGCTGCCTGCGTGGGAACTTGGGATTGGAATATCAATACAGGCAAAATTACTTGGTCTAAAAATCACGAACTTTTATATGGAATTGCTCCTGGAACTTTTAGGGGCAACTATCAAGCTTTTCTGGAGTTTGTTCACCCTGAAGACCAAGAACTGGCTACCCAAAAAATTAAATTGGCCTTGGAAAGCCAAAGAGACTACCAACATGACTTTCGGATTATCCGTCCCGATGGTAGCATTCGCTGGATTAGCGCCAAGGGACAATTTTCTTATAGCGAAGCAGGTAAGCCAATACGGATGTTGGGGGTCTGTGCTGATATTACTGAACGCAAGCAGGTAGA
This sequence comes from uncultured cyanobacterium, assembly GCA_936920195.1. Lineage (GTDB taxonomy): Bacteria > Cyanobacteriota > Cyanobacteriia > Cyanobacteriales > FACHB-T130 > CAKZHE01. Next base: position 16,017 of record CAKZHE010000133.1, read on the forward strand.
AGAGGCTTGGCAAAGGACAAATGACAGGCTGAAGTTACTATCGGAGACGGCTAGCGATTTGCTATCGAGCGAACAACCCCTAGCATTAATTGATACTTTGTTTAAAAAGCTGTCTGCCCAAATGAGTTTGGATCTTTATCTCAATTATCTGGTGGATGAAGACCGAAAAAGGCTGAGGTTGGCATCCTTTAGTGGTATTTCTTCGCAAATTGCTCAAGAGATTGAGTATTTAGAATTTGGGCAAGCAATTTGTGGGACGGTGGCGCAACAATGCTGCCAAATTACCCTAAGCAATATTCCCCAATCAACGGAACCAAAAGCCGAGTTATTGCGTTCTCTGGGATTGCAAGCCTATTCTGGGCAGCCGCTAATGGTGCAGGGGCAGTTACTGGGAACTCTCTGTTTTGGCAGTCACAGTCGGGTGAGTTTTACCCCTAATGAGGCGGCACTGTTACAAACAGTTTGCGATCAAATGGCGATCGCTATGGAACGAGCGCGATTAATTGCTTCTTTGCAAGAGCAAACCCAACAGTTGATGGAAGCTAATCGGCTTAAGGATGACTTTTTGGCAACACTTTCTCACGAACTCCGCGCTCCGTTAACGGCGATGCTGGGATGGGCGCAAATGTTGCGATCGCGCGAATTAGATGAGGCGACTACTGTCCGGGCTTTGGAAATAATCGATCGGAATGCTAGGGCGCAAAAGCAACTAATTGAAGATTTGATTGATGTTTCCCGAATTATTTCGGGAAAATTGAGTTTGCAATTCCGCATCTGCGATTTAGCGGCGATTATTGAGGTGGTAATTGATGCCGTTCGTCCAGGGGCTGAGGCCAAGGGAATTCAACTACAATCTAAGCTGGCACCAGATGCTAGATTAGTTTCGGGAGATAGCGATCGCTTGCAGCAAGCTGTCTGGAATCTACTTTCTAATGCGATTAAGTTTACCCCTAAAGGCGGGCAGGTTTTTGTCAGTTTGCAACGCTGCCAATTCCAGACTAAGTTATTAGTTAAAGATACAGGTATTGGGATTAAACCCGATTTTCTGCCCCATGTTTTTGAACGTTTCCGACAAGCGGATGCCAAAAGCACCCGCTCCTATGGTGGGCTAGGATTGGGTTTAGCGATCACGCATCATTTAGTGGAATTGCATGGCGGCAAGATTGGGGTGGAAAGTGCTGGGGAAGGGCAAGGGGCAACTTTTCGGATTGAGTTGCCCCTGGTGGCTGATAGTCCAAGCTTGATCTATGGCAAGCGAGTTGGGATGGTGGCAGAGGAAGAGGTTTTGGGGAAAGAGGTTTCTCTGGCAGGTTTGTTGGTGTTGGTGGTGGATGACGAAGCTGATGTGCGGGAATTTTTGAATGCGGTGCTGTTAAATGCTCAGGCGGAAGTCCAAACAGCAGCTTCAGTTAAGGAAGCACTGACAGCGATCGCTCAATGGCAGCCCCATTTAATTGTCAGCGATATTGCCATGCCAGAGGAAGATGGTTATTCCCTGCTGCGTCAAATGCAACTGCGAGGAGTGAATATTCCGGCGATTGCTCTGACTGCCTACGCGGGAGCCGAAGAACGGGCGCGATCGCTCCAGGCGGGGTTTCAACTTCATTTATCGAAACCAATTAAACCAGGGGAATTGGTGGAGGCGATCGCTAGTTTAACAGTCGCTAATCATCAAAAAGTTCCCGTCGATCCTTAAATTTTAACAAAAAAAACCTAGCTCAAACCGGAGAGCTAGGAAATATCAATCAGGGTGCATCTACTGTTCCTGTATTCTGCGACTACCCTCGGCAATCAGGATAAAAATTTCTAATATTAAATTTGGTTCTTCAGTGAAGGAATTTTGGAGACAAACCGTTATATATAAGTTGTTTTGAACCTTTATTTACCATCAATACATTGCTTTAATTATTTAATCCAAACAGTAACACCAAGTTCACAAAATATTCACAAATCTTGGGTAAGCTGATGTTTACAGGGAAGCAAAAATCTTTTTCTAGTTTTTTAGAGTAATTCCAGGGTTGAATGCGTGAAAAAGATTCTACTCATCGAAGAAAATCAAGACTTGCTTGCTGATATGGCAACATTTCTGGAATTAGAAGGCTTTTTAGTCATTAGTGCTACTGATGGTTTAATGGGCTGGCAAATCGCCCAGGAATGTCAACCAGAGTTGGTTATCAGCGAATTAAAACTTCCTAAGTTAGATGGGTATCAGTTACTGGTAAAATTACGAAAAACCCCCCAAACTGCCAAGATTCCCCTAATTTTTATTACCGGATGGGGTGAAACTGAAAATCGCTTCCAGGCGATCGCTTTGGGAGCCAATGATTATTTAATTAAGCCAGTAGAAATAACTAGAATTATCGATGCGATCGCACTGCAATTTCAGTATTTAGAATTAAACAAATCCACTTTGAGACTTTCAGCTATTTAAAGGGAACAGGGAACAGGGAACAGGGAATAGGGAATAGGGAAAAGGGAATAGGGAATAGGGAACAGGGAACAGGGAACAGCTATAATCATAAATGGATGATCAAT
>CAKZHE010000134.1 GCA_936920195.1 uncultured cyanobacterium
ATCCGGAGAGGGCTAAAGCCCAACTACGAACCTTTGCGTTCTTTCATTTATGACCACCTATTAACTGAACCGTATTGATTCATAATCTGGTTGAGCGATAATCTCAAAAATAATAGATGCTGGCTTTCCACCCCTCAACGCAGCCGATACTACAATATTAGTATCTATAACAACTCTCATTCCCCGCTCCGATAAGCATCGATTTCTTCAGCGATTTCTGCTTCAGTTAAAGGGGAATCGGCGTGTAAGGCTTGGGTTTCTTTACATAGCTGAATGAACTCTCTAGCTAAACTTTGTTTGTGCGGATCTGGTTGATAATTATTTTGAATTTTCCGCATCATTTTAATTTTCTCCTCTAGCAAATTTTGGGCTGCTTCTCCTTTTACACTGCAATAGGGGGGGTAATTTCTGTTAAAATATTAGGATTACGCTTAACCGATGATTGAAATCCAGAGATCCTCATGGTTCACGCTACAGAACATTGCGGCATTATCCGCGACGCTCAAATTCTCAGTGGCGAGCCGATTATCCAGGGAACTCGCACCCCAGTGAGAGCAATTGTGGAAACTTGGCGGATGAACATTCCACCTGAAGAGATTCCCATTGGAATGCCCCATCTTACTTTAGCACAAGTGTTTGATGCCCTGAGCTACTATAGCGATCGCCCAGATGAAATTGATGAATACATTGAGCGGAACCGCATTCCAGATGAGTTGATCGATCCTTTGCTGCTATGCTAAGAGATTGGTTCCCTTCTGCCCAGAGATCGCCCCGTGGTTGCTATTTTTACTACTGTCACTTCCTTTCCCCTCGCTGCTGTTGTTGGTCAAGAAGCTATTAAACTCGCCCTGCTGTTGGCGGCTGTCGATCCTGGTTTGGGAGGAGTGGCGATCGCAGGCAGGCGCGGCACGGCTAAATCGGTGATGGCACGCGCTCTTCATGCTTTGTTGCCGCCGATTGAAATTGTCAAAAATTCCCCCTACAATGCCCATCCTGCCGAGTTTGATCATGGGGCGGTGGAAACGGAAGTGATTCCCGCGCCCTTTGTGCAAGTTCCCCTAGGGGCAACAGAAGACCGCCTGCTGGGTTCCGTAGATGTGGAGCAATCGGTCAAATTAGGGGCATCGGTATTTCAGCCCGGATTGCTCGCCCAAGCCCATCGGGGAGTCCTCTACGTTGATGAATTGAACTTGCTGGATGACCAAATTTCTAACCAGTTGTTAGGGGTGCTGTCGGAAGGGCGCAATTTGATTGAACGGGAAGGAATCAGTTTTGCTCATCCCTGTTTGCCCCTATTTATCGCCACCTATAACCCGGAAGAAGGGGGGTTGCGAGAACATCTGTTAGACCGGATTGCAATTACTTTATCAGCCGATGCGGTTTTGGGACTAGATGACCGAGTGCAGGCGGTGGAACAAGCGATCGCCTACTCGCGATCGCCCCAGGAATTTCTGCTCCAGTATGCTGAAGATCTGGACAATCTCAAAACTCAAATTGTGCTGGCGCGGGAATGGTTGAAAGATGTCCGCATTCAGCGGGAACAAATTGCCTATTTGGTGAATGAGGCTTTGCGGGGAGGAGTGCAAGGACATCGAGCCGAAATCTTTGCCGTGCGGGTTGCCAGAGCCGCCGCTGCCTTGGATGGCAGAACGGAAGTTAATGCCGATGACTTGCGCCGCGCCGTGGAATTGGTAATTGTGCCGCGCTCTACCATTGTCCAAACGCCGCCGGAGGAAGCTCCCCCTCCACCACCGCCACCCCCACCACCGCCGGAGGATCAATCGGAGCAAGAACAGGAGGATAAGGAAGAGGAGGAGGAGCCGGAAGAACCGGAGCAGGAACCCCCCAACATTCCCGAAGAATTTCTGTTCGATCCCGAAGGGGTGATTCTCGACCCCAGCGTGTTGTATTTTGCTCAAATGGCGCAACGACGGGGGAAATCTGGCAGTCGCAGTCAAATTTTTTCGGAAGACCGGGGGCGCTATGTTAAACCAATGCTACCAAAAGGTCAGGTACGCCGGATCGCCGTCGATGCCACTCTTCGCGCTGCTGCACCTTATCAAAAGGCGCGACGGCACAGGATGGCAGAGTTAGCTGCGGGGGGCAAACGGGTATTTGTGGAATCGGGGGATGTGCGCTCGAAGCGGTTGGCGCGGAAGGCGGGAGCCTTGGTAGTGTTTGTGGTGGATGCTTCTGGTTCGATGGCGCTGAATCGGATGCAGTCGGCAAAAGGAGCGGTAATGCAGTTACTGACTGAAGCCTATCAGGATCGGGATCAAGTGGCGCTGATTCCTTTTCGGGGGGAACAGGCAGAGGTCTTATTACCGCCTACTAAGTCGATTGCGCTGGCAAGAAAGCGCTTGGAACGATTGCCCTGTGGGGGGGGTTCCCCCTTAGCCCACGGCTTAACCCAGGCGGTGCGGGTGGGGACTAATGCCCAAATGTCGGGAGATATTGGGCAAGTGGTGATTGTAGCAATTACCGATGGACGGGGGAATATTTCCTTGGGGCGATCGCTCGGCGAGCCAATGGAGCCGGGAGAAAAGCCGGATATCAAGGCGGAGTTGTTGGAAATTGCCTCGCGAATTCGGGCTTTGGGCATTCAACTATTAGTAATTGACACGGAAAATAAGTTTGTTTCCACAGGGTTTGCCAAGGAGTTAGCCAAGCAAGCTGGAGGGAAATATTATCATTTACCGAAGGCGAATGACAGGACAATTGCCGCGATGACTAAAGGGGCGATCGCGGACATCAAATCTCGCTAGCCAGACTTCGCAGATCCTCTACTTGTAGGGGCAATCCCCCCGTGGTTGCCCCTATTTCTAGGATAGTTGCGTAAGTCCTGGTAGCTTAGGGATAATTCCTCCTAGGGTTCTCCCAACAAAATCAAAGAACATTTTAGAGATTTGACAATTTGGGTAGTCACCTCACTAACTGATAATCCTCCCGCCGTGCGATAGCGGACAGTATGCAGCATCACTAAATCAACATCATTGGCAGCTTGCAAAATTGCTCCGGCAATATCGCTACTGACAACAGTTTGGGTGGTGGTTTTGGCATTCAAATCCTGGTTAGTCGCAATTGCTGAGAGCCGATCTGAAAACTCTGTTAAGAGAGCAGCAGGAATTTGGGGATGACTGACATGAAACAGGATAGCAGTTGCCTGGTTGACATCGGCTAAAACTTGAGCAAATCGGATGGTGCGTAAAGTTTCTGCCGTGAAATCATTCACCGGAACCAGAATTTTTTGAATTTCTGAAGGGCTAATCAGCAATCTAGTCACGGCTACCGGACAGTGGGCAGCACAAATCACGCTATCAATTACATTACCAAAGATCCGCGCTCGAAACCCGGTCATCCGCGACCAACCCATGACAATCAAATTGGCATTTTGTTCTTGACTCACCCGACTAATAGCGATCGCTACATCATCGTCAATCCGAATGGCAGCCTGGGTTTTAATGTTCAGCTTTTCTCCCAGGGCGATCGCCGATTGCAGTCGATGATGATGGCGTTCTAAAAGAGATTCTAATCGAGGGCGATCCAGATAAACCGGAGCTTTGACAATTCCCACCGGGACAATTCGCCCGGACTCATGGCGGGCTAATAGTGCTGCCATTTCAATCAGAAATTGTTGGGTTTTGGGATTGTAAATTGGCACTACGATTGTAAAGGTTTTATTCTCCTCTTCCAGCTTGGAAATCGGGAGATCGGTTTGCCAAGGAGATGCCAAATCTATATTTGTCGTCGGAATCGTTATTTGAGGTGCAAATCGAGCCGTAATTAATGGTCCCAAAACCGAAGTTACTACCATCAAAACGATCACGCTATTTAAAACTTCTTCCCCTAGCAATCGCTCTCCAGCGGCATTCATAGTTTGATATCCTACCAAAGTGGCAGCCAGGGTAGCCGCAACTTGGGGTAGGGATAAAGACCACATAGTTAGTAATTCGGGGATATTGTAGCGATAGAGCAGTTTAATCAACAGAGCGGCAATAAACTTACTCCCAATTAGCCCTCCAACAATTGCCACCGTCAGCCAAATTGCACTTAAAGTTTTGATGAAAGCGGGTAAATTGATCAGCAGCCCCATATCAATGAAAAAACAGGGGATAAATAAAACGCTGCCGACAAATTCCACCTTTTCTTTAACGGGGCTATTTCCCAGGACATCATTAACGGCTAATCCTGCCAGAAATGCTCCCACAATCTGTTCTATCCCAATCACCTGCGCGCCCACTGATGCCAAAAATAGGGCGAGTAAGATGAAGAGAAACTGGTTGCCTTCGGCATCCCCAGAGCGGCGAAAAAATTCCTTGCCTGCCCAGTCAAAGCCTACCAAAACCACCACAGAATAGATTGCCAGCCCAATCAGGAGGATGGCAAAGCTACTAGCATTAAAAGCTCCGGTGTGAATGCCCACGCAGACTGCCAGTACCAGTAGGGCGGCGGTATCAGTGATAATAGTGGCTCCAATTGTGATCGTCACGGCTTGATTGGAAACTACTCCCAATCGACTGACAATGGGATAGGCTAGGAGGGTATGGGATGCCAGCAGGGAACCAATCAGCAGGGAGGCATTCCAGCTAAAGTCAAACATCCGCCCAATTACAATTCCGGTAATTAGCGGGACAATAAAGGTGGAAAAGCCAAATTTCAAAGAGCGATCGCGGGTTTTGTGGAATTGCTTCAAGTCAATCTCTAAGCCCGCCACAAACATTAAGTAGACTTTGCCAATGCCTGATAGCAATTGCATAGTCTCAGATTTGGCATCTAACCACTGCAACCCGCTTTGCCCCAACACAACTCCGGCAATCAATAAGCCCACCAGTCCGGGCAGACGAAACCGCTCAAATAGGGGTGGAACCACCAGGATAACCGTTAGCAGCAAGGTGAAAATAAGAATAGGACTTTGCATGAATATTGTGACCCCGGTATTCGGGGGCTAGAGATACAACCATCCATCGGGATATTAATTCATTATCGGCAAGAATGCGATTGATGCTTTGGAAGAAGCAAATATCAATCGTACCTCTGAGGAAAATAAAAATTGTCTTAGTTAGATCTTGATTCGCACATCAGTGGTTGATTCGGATTGGGTGGAAATTGCGATCGCTGACAATGGGTTCGGCATACCAGAATACGATATTTAATAGAAATAGTTGCTAGCACCTACTCAATTACCTGCGAACAATTGCCGTAATAATGATTGTAATGGTGGCGCTGGCAATCAAAGTAAAGGCAAAATTTTGAGTTAGCTGATAGCGAAGTTTTTAGCAATTTAGATAAGTTTTTGCAATGGTTCTGTGCTACTGTTACCGATGATTTGCAATTGCCAATTCAACTAGATAGTTATTGGAGTAAGTTTTTGGGGAGTAAAAAGAACTGTACCAATTATTTTGAAAAATATTTACTTTCAGAAATTGGTACTCCTCTGGCTTTGGGATTAGATGCGGTGGATTTAATTTTTCCCCAAGAGCAAGTAGCTGATGATTTTTTTGGTTTGTTGCGAGCTTGGCACGAAAAATCTAAATCCTGAATTTGCAGAAGCTTTGCAGCAAGCGATCGCCAGCGATTCTCCGGTACAATTAAAGTCAGCGATCGCCTATAAATTAAATAGTATGGGTTTGTTGCACTTACAGGGCGATCGCGTGGCAATTCGCAACGACTTGTATCGGCAATATTTTCGCAATCGGTATTTTAATAGTTAGAAAATGCGATCGCGATCATTTCTGTTTATCTAAATCTGGCTAATAGTTCGTCGCGAGATAATTGCATCAGCAATAAAGTAAATTCCTCTGGCGGTAACTGCAACAAAGGTTCAATAATCGCTGAAAGTGCTTGATCTATTGAACCAAAGCGGATTTTCAACAAGTTTTCGACAACAACTCGCTGTCCTTCCTGTCTACCTTGCTGCATACCTTGCTGCATACCTTGCTGCATACCTTGCTGCATACCTTGCTGCATACCTTGCTGCATACCTTGTTGCATACCTTGCTGTCTGCCTTGTTCCTTTCCTTCCTGAATAGCAGCATTCAGACGCTGCCGATAAAGTGGGGCTAATTCCATAATTAAAGTTCTCTCCTCTGCATCTAAATTTTGGTTGACTTCTAAATGGCTCTGCAAGTTATATAATAACTCTAGCGCATTTTCCCTAAATTGGTTCGATTCTGGTAGTGCGACTAATTCGGCTATAGCTTGTTTCTGGACTGTTCCCTTCCCTAGAATTCTCAACCAGAGGGTTTCTTCAGTGCGCGGTAATTGGTGAATGGCAACTATAGCTGTCTTCAGATGGGGGCTGAGAAAATAAACTCCTGACAACCAGTTATCTAGATCTGAAACTGCTCCAAAACCATCTAATAAAGCGGCTGAGGCAGTAGGAGTCAGAATCCATAACCGAGGTAGATTGGCATCATTAATTTTGCTATTTTCCCGTTTAGCCTGACGTTCTAATTCAGCCTCCATATCAAATAGTTTGCCCATACAACTGCGAACTTGACTGGGAGTAACCGGATTGCGAAAAGGTTCAAAGATACAGCTAGTGGCTGCCAATCTTCCTAATAATCCTAGTAACTGCGGATTGCCAGTTGGTTCTGATGCCGGAACAAACCAAACATCTACTTCTCGGACTTCTCCTGCCACATTGTGGCTGGTTTCTGCTTTTCCTAAAGACAGTAGTAATTCTTTGAGGTAGTCTTTGGCAAATTGATCGTGGGGAAATTTAGTCATACTTATTTTGGGTGGCAGCAGTCTTTTTTATTCTACAATTAAGCCAGAAGTAGGAACAGCGAAACCCTGCAAATGCGATCGCTCCTTTTCAGACATCTCTGATACCATTTTCTAATATGTCTTCCAATTCCACTTCTAGTTTAAGCTACGAATACAAAGTAGGTGGCAGTCTTCCCGCTGATGCTCCCACTTACGTCTGGCGACAAGCTGATTTAGAACTGTACCATTATTTAAAGGCAGGGACATTTTGTTATGTCCTCAATTCCAGACAAATGGGCAAATCTAGTTTGCGGGTACAAACTATGGGCAGACTGCAAGGTGAAGGGATTGCCTGTGCAATAATTGATTTAACTGAAATTATCAGTCCTGATATTACCAGAAATGAATTTTATGGCAGTATCACTTATACTTTAGCGGATAGTTTCGACCTCTTAGAACACATTGGCGGATTCGATCGTTGGTGGTGTCAATACGATTTACTCCCTCCCATCCAACGACTGAGTAGATTTATTCGGGAGGTATTGCTAAAAACTCCGAATTTACTAGGTAAAAATATTATCATTTTCGTGGATGAGATTGATAGCGTTTTGCGGCTTTCTTTTCCCATCAATGATTTTTTGGGATTGATTCGGGCTTGCCATAATAATCGGGCAGATAGACCAGAATATAATCGATTAACTTTTGCTATTTTAGGTGTGGCTTCGCCTTCGGATTTGATTCGAGGTGAAAATTATAACTTACCTTTTAACTTTGGGCAGGCAATTGAACTCAATGGCTTTCAAATTTTAGAGGCTAGACCAATTTCTGAAGGATTGAAATTAAAATCAAAGAATTATCAAAAATTATTGGAAGCTATTTTAAATTGGACTGGTGGACAACCTTTTTTAACTCAAAAACTGTGTAAATTGGTTATTGATAGCGAAGATCTCGTTCCTGAAGGACAGGATGAAGAATGGGTAGAGAAATTAGTGCGATCGCGCATTATTGATAATTGGGAATCGCAAGACGAACCAGAACACTTACGAACTATTCGCGCTCGGATTACTTCCCCCCAAGAACATCGGCTATTTCGCAGCGAACAGCGCAGCATTCAACTGCTAAAATTGTATCAGCACATTTTGCAAAATAATGGCATTCCAGCGGATGATAGTCCGGAACAAATGGAACTGCGTTTATCAGGATTAGTAGTTAAACAGCAAGGTAAATTAAAAGTTCGCAATCGGATTTATGAGTCGGTATTCGATCGTCAATGGGTAGAAAAATCTTTAGAAGCGATTCAGCCAGAATTAGATCATCGCGAAACTGAATTTCTTCAAAATTTAACCGAGTTAGAAAGAAGATTATTAGTTTCCCAATTAGAAAGTGTCGCCGATGGCACAGGTTCCGATCAATCTTTGTATGAAGTGTTGCGAGATATTACCTTTCAAATTGGAAATTTACTTAGTGCAGATCGCGCCACCATCTTTTTATTAAATGATGAAAAAACCGAACTTTGGTCAGTAGTCGCTGAAAACGAAGGTGGCGAATTTCTAGATATTCAAGTTCGTCTAGGAGAAGGAATTGCTGGCTTAGTGGCTAAAACCAAAAAGGCCATTAATATTCCGGCAAATGTTTATCTTGATAAACGAGCAGCTTTAGTCAAGGAATTTGACAAAAAATATAATTACTGCACTTATAATGTGCTAGCTTTTCCAATCTTAGATGAAACTAAAAATAGCGTGGCAGTAATTCAGTTTTTAAATAAACTGAGACTACCCAATAACCGCGATTCTGAGCTATCAGTCAAAGTTGATCCCAATGGCTTTAGTAAAATCGATCAAGAAAGATTAGCTAAATTTGTTCCACCAATTCGGAGAATTTTAGAAAGTTGTCAATCCTGTTATAAAGCCACTAAAAAATTACGAGCAACAGCCGCTTTAGCGGAAGCAACCCGTTCCTTAGATCGCAGTAGTTTAGATACCAAAGAGATTCTCCAACGGGTAATGGATGCCGCTAAAAAGTTGATGAATGCCGACCGCAGTACCCTATGGTTAATTGACCATAATCGGGGGGATTTGTGGACAGAATTGCCGGGAATTGGAGAGCAGCGTTGTGAAATTAATGTGGGATTTGTTGGTCAAGTGGCGGCTTCCCGCGAACCCCTAATTATTCCCTTTGATTTGTACAATCATCCGAATGCGGAAAATGCCAAAAAGACTGACCGTAAAACGGGCTATCGTACTTGCAGTTTGCTTTGTATGCCAGTTTTAAATCCTGATGGCGAGTTGCTAGGAGTAACCCAATTATTAAACAAAATTAATGAGGGTAACTTTCCCGACTATCAACCGGCTAATTGGCCTAAAGCTCCAGAACAATTTCGGGCTAGTTTTGATGAAAATGACCGCCAATCCATGCAGGTTTTTAATGAACGGGTGGGGGTAACACTTCAGTATGCCAAAACCCACGAAACCTTGAAACAATTAGCCCAAGTTAAACCCAAAGAAGTAGTACATAATACTTTGGCAATGTTGAGTAATGTGGTGGGTGATTGGGGGAAGTCGAATGCTAAAGGCGATCGCACTGACGAAGGACTCTATAATGCTTTATACACTCTGCTGAATTTTCTCTCGGAATCCATTGGGAAAATGCTGATTGCTGAACGTACCAATATCTATCTATTAAATACCGAACAAAATGAATTTTGGTCGCTGATTATGGAAAGTGGCAATAGTTGCCCCACCGAAATTTTATTGCCCGCCCATCAAGCCATAGTTGATAAAAGTATTGCCTGGAAATCTCGCAAAGGCGCTAACGATCTTGGGAAACCTCCAGAAACCTTGTTTGAAGCAGTGCAAATAGATGGCGATCGCCCCTATCCGATCTATAATTTATTAGTCTTCCCCATTATGAGTCAACAGGGAAATTTGGTGGCAGTAATTGAATTGCTCAATAAATTACAATCAATTAGTTTTCCCGAACAACCATTAGTAGAACAGATTGAACCAGAAGGATTTACGCGGGCAGATGAAGAATTACTAGAAGAACGGGTAAGTTCAATTTTACCAATTTTGGAGGGATTTCAATCCTTTCATCGAGAAATTCGGACAATTCAAGGGCAGCGCACCATTGACGAATTATGGGCAGCAATTAATTCCGTTAGCCAAAGTCAATCCCACCCGAAAGAAATTCTCAAAAATGTCATGGCAGCGGCGAAAAAAATTACCAACGCTGACCGCAGTACCCTCTGGCTGGTAGACTATAATTTGGGCGATTTGTGGACGGAAATACCGGGAACTGGGGAAGTTCGTTGCGAAATTGGGGTAGGATTTGCGGGGAGGGTGGCAGCTTGTCGGGAACCCCTAATTATTCCCTTTGATTTGTACGAACATCCTGGGGCAGGTAATGCCAAAAAAACTGATGAAGAAACCCACTATCGCACTTGTAGTTTGTTGTGTATGCCGGTATTGGGGCGAGATGGAGAACTGTTGGGAGTAACGCAATTGCTGAATAAGCGAAAATTGGGCAATTTTCCCGAATACCATCCGGCAGAATGGCCTAAAATTCCTAATTATTTTAAGGCTAGTTTTAATGAAAGAGATAGACGCTATATGGAAATATTTAATAATCAAGTGGCAGTGGTTTTACAGGATGTCCAACAGCAGGAGATCTTGAAAAACGAGCTTTTGGGTAGACTTTCTAATTCTGCCTAGATGGGGAATGAATCACAGATGATGTATAAAAGCTTGCACCTGCTGGGCAACTATATCCGGTAACTCCTCTGCCAAATTACTGCCAGCGCCGTCAATCATCTGTAATTTGGCAACCGGAGCCAAAGAAGCATAAACTTGGCTTTGGGCGATCGCTTCTAAATTATTTTCTTTTCCCTGTAAAATCAAGGTGGGGACTTTTAACCAAACTAACTTTTCATTCAGCAGTTCAGCTTGAATTTCCGTGGGGCGACGACGGAATAATAGCTCTAAAGCCGTGGCAAACTGGGCTTTTTGCTGCCTAAGTTCCCATAATCGGGGGATAGTTTTGCCTGCACCAAAAAGCTTGAGGAGAGGTTGGAGCGATCGCAATAACTTTAGCACCAGTAATGGAGCGCCTAGCAACCAGCGAGACTGCCAACTAAAAAATTTTGAAGTTTCCGTACTAACTCCCTCTGGAGAGAGCAATACCAACCCCCCCACCCGCTCCGGGTATTTCAAAGCGTAATTTGTCGCCATCCATCCCCCCAGAGAATCCCCAATCAAATAAACCTGTGGCAAGTTGAGCGCGTCAAAAAACTCTGCCAAACACTCCACCTCTAATTCAATGGAATAATGGGTTTTCGGGCGTTCTGATTCGCCAAATCCCAGCAAATCTAGGGCAAAGCAATGGTAATCTTTCTGCAACTGCTCTATCAGCGGCAGCCATTGACTGCTATCCCGGAAAGAACCGTGTAAAAACACTAATACAGAGCCAGTGCCGATTTCGCGCCAGAAAATTTGTCCTTGAGACAGCTTAATCCGAGAATTTCGCAGGAATAGATTCATCCACTTTCTTCGCTTGCAGTTTGCTAGAGCCTCGATCTATCGTTGTACAGATACGGGCTATGTTCCCTAGAGACGGGAAAGTTTAGCCAAATTTATCGGCTGGCAACACAAATTTAAGTATTGATCGCATCAATTCAGCTTAAGCTAGAGTGGTCAGGCCGTCAAAGTAGTCTCGCAATTGTTGGTCGTGGTCATGGCAGAGATTGCCTAGGGGTAATTCTTCCCGGGCAAAAGCTTGCACATCGGAGATTTCCAGAGTATCTTGGGCTTGCATCGTGCCAGTCACATCCGCTTCGACTACGATAGAAATGGAATGCAGCCTGGGGTCGCGGTCTGGAGAGGAATAAACCCCCACTAAGCGGCGAATTTTGACCAAATTTAATCCGGTTTCTTCGGCTAACTCCCGCAGCACCGTATTGGGAATATCTTCTCCCCAATCGATAATCCCACCTGGTAAGCCCCATTCTCCCGTATCCCGCCGCCGAATCAGCACAATTCGACCATCTGGGAGTAATGGCACAATGGTAGTACCAGTGACGGGATGGCGAAAGATAATTCCAATGACTGTTTTGACAAATTGCCAAAAGCGGAGAACTGGCATATTTTTAGGTTAGGGAAAGTTGGGGGCGATTAGGCTAGCGCAAATCTGCCAAAATTTCTCCAGGATGGGATTCTGGCTTAACTTTGCGGTATATTTTCTCGATCCTACCATCCGCACCAATCAAAAAAGTCTGGCGATGAACGCCCATAAACTCTTTCCCCATAAATTTTTTTAAGCCGTAGCTGCCATATCCGGTAGCAACTTGAGCATCGGTATCGCAGAGTAGGGGAAAAGGCAGTTGGTATTTGGCAATAAATTTCTGGTGGGCTTTGGCATCGTCGGTGCTAATCCCCAAAACCGCAACTTGAGCGGCTTGATATTCTGAATAGGTATCCCGAAATCCGCAGGCTTCTTTGGTACAGCCGGGAGTGTTATCGCGGGGATAGAAATACAAAACTACCCGCTGTCCCAGAAAATCTGCCAGTCGAATCAAATTTCCTTGGGCATCTGGTAAGCTGAAGTCTGGGGCAAGGCTACCAATTTCTAAATTCATTTTTTGAGGTGGTTGTTGATCTAGTTAATGAATATAGTAGATTGTCTGGCGATCGCATGGGTTATACTTAAAGCGATCGCTCTCGATTTCAGGATCGGGTTAAATTCTCAAAGAGGAATCAGGTATGAGCCAGCCCCTCAATCAATCGCCACTAATTGAGAAAGCTGAAAAGTTTATTGAGCAGTTAAGTTTCGTGGCATTAGAAAATAACTGGTTTTGGCAAGATCCTCTGGTTAACATTAATTTTGAACATGAAATTGTCTTGGAATGGTGGAATCAAAGCAAAAAAATCACCATCTACGTTTCTGCGGAAACAATAGACTATATTAAGGTTTGGGGTGCAGATATGGATGATGAAATGGCAGAGGGTTCAATTAATTTGAATGATGATTTAACAGATTTGTCGCAGTGGATAAGTAGTTAAAGATCCTTGAATTGAGGGCTTACCAAGATACATTCCTGGTTTAGATCTAATTTTCGCTAATATCTCGAATAATCCGCTTTTTCCATTCATGCTTATAACTCTCCTAATTCTTCAATCAGCCAATTTTCTTACTTCCGATTGCCAATTTGTTAAAACCCTAGGGGAAACGTATTTGCCACGTTCTCCAATTAATACATTAGCCATAATAATAACTTGCTCGGCTGTTTTATGTCCAGTTTGTACCATTTCTTTTAAAAGTCGTAGTGTTCTAGTATAGGCAATGCTATATTCCTGGCAAATCTCAATCAATAAACCATCATCACTCGCACAAAGCAAAAAATGAGTATAAGCGATCGCTAGGGTAGAGCGATCGCCTATACTTAGTAATGGCGCTCTCATCCGAAACTCGATAAAACTCGCAAACATTTCCTCTGTTTCTAGGTTTAGAGGTGTCAGATATTGGCTAGCAGTTTGGCGAGTATCTAGTTCTAGCTGATCTGAGTCAAGTAGTTCTTGGGCAATGTACAGAGGACTATAGTGCTTTTGTAGCCATTCCCATTCATTAAGCCAACAAAAATCAATTAACGCAGTTGCATCTAAAATAGTTCCTCTATGTGATGGCATAAACCTCATTTTCCCGACGACGCACCCGCAGATTTTCCACAGTCAAATTAAGTAGTTCGGCGGCTTTCATCTCAGAAATTTTGCTCATATTCAGAGCTTGCCAAATCAGATATACATACCGCTCATTCTCTGGAAATTCCTCTGGTTCTAAAACAGGCGGTAACTCCATTGAATTTTTCAAAGAAGAACCATGTTTGTTTTTGTAAATTTTGCAAATTCTAGCTTTTTCTTTGCCATAGTCAATTTCTCCCATTTCTGCTAAACGATTGAGGATGACTTGATAGCTGACCCGAAAATGGCGCTTGAGTTTAACAATATCTTTGGTTAGTTTGTAAGTGCGCTCAAACTCATCTTGAGGAATTAGCAAATAACCTGCGAAGTAATCAGCTACCCTTTCCCGCGCTTTTTCTTCGTCTTTGGTTCCCTCCCTTACTAAAGTGTCTTGGTACTCGCCGCGATGGAATATCAGGTGTCCAATCTCATGAGCCAAAGTGAACAATTGGCGTTCAATTGTTATATTGTGGCTGTTTATCAGTACGAAAGCACCTTGTTCAATACTGCAAGCGCTCAGTCCAAAAAAGTTTTCAATTGCAATTGATTTGCGAATGACTTTTAAGCCAATTTCCTCTACGGCTGCAAATAGGTTTAGGACTGGACTATCGCCTAATCCCAAACGGTGACGGAATTGCGTAGCAATAGTTTGAATGTGCTTTTGATTGCCTTCTAATTGATGACACGGGGTATTTTCTGGCGCATAGGAGGGCAACCCAACTGCTTGCTCTAGGGCGGTGTAATCTTCCAGCACCCGCAACACTTGGGCAGCGAACTGTGGTTTGCAGTCGAAAGCTGGATGGGCGCGAAAACGAAAATTGGGCAACCCATCACTGGGCTGTCGCAACAAGTCATCAATTGTCACGCCTAAAGCACGAGCTAAGGCAGATAAGCTTTTGCTATCCGGTAAGGTTTTGGCGTTTTCGTAAGAATTTATACTTTGGCGGCTCACTCCTACGATGTCTGCTAACTGCTCTTGGGAAAGCCGCAAGCCTTTGCGGTAACGGGTTAGGTTGCCAGCAACGATCTCTTTCATGGCTGTTCCTCTCACTCGCTGGATTGATTGGATGTCAAAGTTGTTAATTCATTTTTTACCTACTATACTAGGAAATGTCAACTTTGTTTTACATCCAGCGGAGGTATCATCGTTAGATTCTATGACTATTCCAATTGGTAGACGGCTATTTCAAGGTCCATATCTGTCAGCAGACAGCCTAGAAGATCGCTCAGGAGTATACGCCATTCTCGATCAGCGCAGAGATGGCAAATACTATGTGATTGATATAGGTGAGTCTAAAGCCGTTAAAACAAGGGTTGAATCGCACGATCGCGCTAACTGCTGGACTAAAAACCAGATGGGTATTCTAGCCGTTGCTGTCTTCTACACCCCACACCAGCAACAGGCTGGAAGAACGGCGATTGAACAAGAGTTAAGAAGTCAGTACAGCCCGGTATGTGGAATCCGTTAAAGGTGTACTGACTTGAGCAAGTTTCTCAACCTGTAGCTTTAAGGAGGTTATAAAGCATGGCTAAAAACACCGGGAAGAACTATCGCCGTGGGGCCGTAGATAACCGCAGCCAGGTTTACAATCCTAGGACTGAACAGTGGACTAAGCGAAATAGTCAAACTGGACAGTTTATGGATGGTAAGCAAGACGGACAACCGTTTAAAGGTGTTCGGAAGGAAGACTAAGGTCTAACAGTAGTTTACATCTAGGAGGCGCGATCGCAGCGATCGCGTCTCCTTTTCTTTAACTTTAGTTCTTTTTAAGTCGGGATGACAGGATTTGAACCTGCGACTCCCTCGTCCCGAACGAGGTGCGCTACCAAGCTGCGCTACATCCCGAAGTTTTTCTATGATATCACGCGATCGCCTACTTTATCAGCTGATGCCAGGGAAATTCCGCTAGAATGCCAGGGATAACTGGAAATAGAGGGGACAAGGTTGTGACAGTTAAGCCAGAATGGTTGCGCGTCAAAGCGCCGCAGTGGGAACGAGTCGGCAGTGTCAAGGAGATTCTGCGCGATTTGGCGTTAAATACTGTCTGCGAAGAGGCTTCTTGTCCCAATATTGGCGAATGCTTCCAAGCTGGAACAGCAACATTTTTAATTATGGGACCAGCTTGCACCCGCGCCTGTCCCTACTGCGATATTGATTTTGAGAAAAAACCCCAACCTCTAGATGCGACTGAACCAAAAAGGTTGGCGGAAGCAGTGCGGCGGATGAAACTAAATCACGTGGTGGTGACTTCAGTCAATCGGGATGATTTGGCGGATGGGGGAGCTAGTCAATTTGTCCGCTGCATTCAGGCAATTCGGGCTGTCTCGTCCCAAACGACCATTGAAGTGTTGATTCCAGACCTTTGCGGCAATTGGCAGGCATTAGAAACAATTTTGCAAGGCCAACCAGAAGTCCTAAATCATAATACCGAAACAGTTCCCCGATTATATAAACGGGTGCGTCCCCAAGGAGAATATCAGCGATCGCTGGCTCTTTTGCAGCGCTGTCGTCAGTTAGCGCCGAAGGTTTATACTAAATCCGGGATTATGGCGGGTTTGGGTGAAACCGATGCCGAGATTCGGGCAGCGATGACCGATTTGCGAGCCGCCGATTGCGATATTCTCACTTTGGGGCAGTATTTACAACCCAGTCCCAAACATTTGCCTGTAGTTAATTTCATCACTCCAGATCAGTTTGATGCTTGGCGAGAATTTGGCGAATCAATTGGATTTTTGCAAGTGGTATCTTCTCCCCTGACTCGCAGTTCCTATCATGCAGAGCAGGTGCGAGCATTGATGGCAAAATATCCCCGCCAATGATTTAATCGAAATTATTTCTACCACTGCCAGCAAGACTCGTCAATCTATCCAAAACTCAACCAGCCAAATAATTGATTAACGGTTAAATTTAATTCAATTTCTGGTAAAACTGGCAAAGGAGCATCTCCTCTTAACAATTGTACCCTTTGTTCTGGAAAGACAATTAAAACCGTTTCCTCCTCTGGATCGATTAACCACCCTAATTCCGTACCATGTTGACAACAATGTAACAAATTACCTAAGACTTTGGTCTGGTGATAAAATTTCAATTGACCAATCTGGATGAATCTCGAAACGATTCGCAATGCGTCCAGCAGGGGTAAAAGGAATTCTTGCCCAGCGGAATACTGTCACATCAGGAACAATGGCATTGCCGCCAAAAACACAGCGTAATTCTGGGAAAGCACAGGCAATTTTGGGCGATTCAGCAATTGTATTAATAGTCAAGCAAAATTTATATTGCAATCGGCTATGTTCGCCTTGCCCTATATGTTTTGTGATGATTTGACTATTGATAAATTCCGTGGCAGGTTGAGTTTCTGGAAGTTCCAAAAACTCTGCTAAGGTTAGCTGATGGTTCGCCACCTGAATCATTATTTCAACTCCACCAGATTTTCTCTAACCTGTTTAACCTTCTTCTTCTTCCGACTCATCTTTTTTGAGAATTAATGTCGATCTTTCAGAAATACTTTTGACACCGCCACCCTGAGATGTTGCCGCATCTTCTTTCGCATCTAAATCCCGTGCCTGATGCCAATCGGGAAAATCGTTGCCTGCTTCTCGACCGTAAATTGCTACCTTTTGACAGGAGGGAATGTTTAAACTTTGGAGGCGATCGCATATAATTGGCACTACCCGCTCGGGATCGAGTAGCGGTGATGATTCCAAGATCGCTTGCAGGCAACCATCATCCAAAATGGTTTC
The DNA here is from genome assembly GCA_936920195.1 of uncultured cyanobacterium. Lineage (GTDB taxonomy): Bacteria > Cyanobacteriota > Cyanobacteriia > Cyanobacteriales > FACHB-T130 > CAKZHE01. Next base: position 17,181 of record CAKZHE010000134.1, read on the forward strand.
CACCTTTAAATTGCTCACGTTTAACCAGAGTCTAATCAGGCTATTAATGGCATTCAGATCACCTTCTTCTGCCAGTTTAGTCAGATTAGCCTCAGAGGAAACCGTTAAATCTAATTCTTTGTTCCAAGCCGGAAAATCTTCCCCTGCCTGTTTGCCATAGATTTTGACCTTTTTAATCGAGGCTGCCCCCAAGGAGAGCATCGACTTGTGAATGAAGGCGACTATAGTCTGTTGATTCGGGATTGTAGCAGCTTCCACCATAATCTGCAAGCAATCATTCTTCACCCCAGTCTTGACTCTCAGTCCATTGGGTTCTAGAGAGCGATTGAGCAGAGTCGCGATCGCCCGCACATCCCCTTTTTTAGCCAACTCCAGCAAATTAGGCGCATTCATAATCACCAAAAACCAGCTATCAAACTATTTTAACTTAAATATAGTATAATGCTGTTGGCCTCTAAAGGATGACCGATTGGGCGAAGCCCAGCGTCAAAGGCCATCACTCCCACCAACCATAGCTAAACCAAGTCTAGCAAATTAAACGAACTCATAACGACTAAAGATAGGGAACTATCAAATCGCTTTAAATTAAAAACCTCCCTATTTGTCAAGCAAATATTACTTTAGCTTGATTTTTTAACAGTTATTTCTACCTAGGATAGCTAATTAGACCGATCCCTGTTCCCTAACCATACTTTAATTTCAGTATTTATACCAAGCATTAATTCACCATTCAGGAGAGACAATTCAAAAATAATCTTCTTGGCATAACGTCCACTTAGCGCTATCATTGACCAAAAGAATGGGATACAAGCCCCGTCCTTCTAGCTTTTCTTGGTTTTGAATGTGTTTTTTAAGCACTTCCATCAGATAACAGACCAATCTTAACACGCCCACGAAAGCGCACCATGAAAGCCAGGTATAAGTATAGATTCTACCCGACCGACCAACAGCGACAGAGCCTAGCTCAGTTGTTTGGTTGTGTTCGGGTAGTTTGGAATGATGCTCTGGCTATCTGCAAGCAGTCTGAGAAATTGCCAAGTAATAACGACTTGCAAAAGTTGGTAATTACCCAAGCTAAGAAAAACGTCGAACGTCAGTGGTTATCTGAGGTTTCCAATATTCCATTGCAGCAGTCAGTTGGTGATTTGGGAGTTGCTTACAAAAACTTTTTTGATTCGCTTAAGGGCAAGCGGAAAGGGAAGAAGGTAGGTAGTCCGAAATTCAA
>CAKZHE010000135.1 GCA_936920195.1 uncultured cyanobacterium
TATTCCTTTTTGTGTTCGGAAAAGGGGCTTTTACTCGTTCCCTGGCTCTGCCTGGGAATGCCTATTGAGAGGCTCTGCCTCGTATGACAAAGCGAGGCAGAGCCTCGCGATTCGGTTCCCAGGCAGAGCCTAGGAACCAGTTTAAGCCGCCCCAAATGATTTAAACCCGCCCCTACTAGATATATACTAAGTAGGTGATTCATTTGCTTTAGAATCACTATGGTCATTTTCTGATTGCTGGGATTTACCCTTGGCTTCTAGGTTTTCTAAGCGACTTTTTAATTCTTGATTTTCCTTTTTCAATTGATCTAAATCGGTACGCAATTGTTTCAAGGCGCGATCGCTTCCCGCATTTTTTTGTACCTTTTCAATGGCTTCTTCTGCCGAGCGCCGCACCCTGCCATCGGAACTTTGCTCGGCGAGCGATCGCAGCAAGGGAATTGCCTTAATTGTTGTCATCTGTCCTAGGGCTGATACTACGGCGACTTGAGTTAAGAAAAAGGTTTCTGTCAGCAGTTCGCCTAATCGCTCTAAAATCAATTCTACATGGTTGGCAGTTTGACCTGTGGAAATCGCACCCAAAGCCCGAATTGCCGCCAAGCGCAGGGGTTGGGGAACGCCAATGGTAGTGTATTCCAAAATCAATTCTAGGGCATCCTGAGAAGTTTTCAGTTGACTTAGACCAGCGATCGCCCCAATCCGCACCACTTCATTCCAGCCAGCTTTTTTCTGCAAAGTTGTTTTTAACAACTTGATAATTTTCTCTGCTTTCGGCTTTTCCTTTGCCGTTGCTGCTGCCATCCCACCAATCGCAGTGGCGGCGGCGGCTTCTACACCATAACTAGGATCGCCATTTTTCAAGATCGGTTTCAGGGCTTTATAACTATCGTAGGTTTTAATCTTTGCCAAAGCTTGGACAACGGCTTTCCGTACCAAGGATTCGGTATCGACTAAACCGACTAATAGACTTTCAAAAGCTTGATCTAGTTTGATTTCTGCCAGTTGTTTAGCTACTTCCGCTCGCACTCCCCAAAATTGGTCATTTTGCAAAGCTTCTGCCAAAGCTTTAATTGCTTCCAAACCGCCTTTTTGGGCTAAGGTTTCAGCGGCGTAGATGCGAGAAATGGGGTCAGGATCGAATTGTAATTGGGCTTTCAGTTCCGGCACGGGATATTCTAGCTTGACAGTTTTCAAGCAATTATTTCCGGCATCAAAGCTGATAAATTGCGGTTTGGTTTTCAGGGGAAAGTAGAAACTTTGTTCTGGTTCGGCAACGCGAACTACAAAGGTTTTCAATTCCGTGTTGTTGCTGTCTTCCTCCACATAGCCAAAAGCGATCGGAATTTTCAAATCAAATAAATCGCCGCTCTCCTTTTTATCAGCCTTGAATTGAGTTTGAGTCACCGTCACCTTGGCTAATTGACTATCACCATCCCAGGAATATGCTACTTTATATTCAGGATGACCGCCGCGATAAACATATTGGTCAAAAAGAAACAGCAGATTTCGCCCGGTAGCTTTTTCAATTGCCCTTAATAAATCAATGGTTTCGACGGTTTTGTGAGCATTATCTTGGACAAAAGTTTTAATGGCTTGCCAAAACAGTTCTTCCCCCAATTCTGCCAGCAACATATGATAAACGCAGGAGCCTTTTTCATACAGATGGCGGTCATAAAGTTCAATTGGCTCCCGATAAATATGGGTGACAATGGGGCGGCGGTATCGGCTGCTATCTTCACTCAAATAGCTGCGAGCTTCCTGCAACCGATAATAAGCCGCATCTTCTTTGCCATATTCCCTTTCCGTCCACAGCACTTCCGAATAGGAAGCCATGCCTTCCTTTAACCAAGCATGGGACCAATGTTTAATCACCACTAAATCGCCAAACCATTGATGGGCGAGTTCGTGGGCAACTAAACTTTCGGTAAAATAATTATCCAGGGCGGCGCGTTCATCTAACAAACAACGGTCAGTTAACAGGGTAGTAGAAGTATTTTCCATTCCCCCAAAAATGAAATCGTCAACGCAGACTTGAGCATATTTGGGAAAAGGATAAGGATAGCCAAACTTGTCGCTGAAAAATTCGATCATTTGGGGCGTTTTGCCCATACTGCGGCGAGCATCGGCTTCCCGACCTTTTTCCACGTAGTAGGTAACGGGTTTGCCTTGCCATTCATCGCGAATTTCGGCAAAATCTCCCACAGCTAAGGTCATTAAATAGGTGGGATGAACCTGTTTTTGCGACCAATGATAAATTTTACTGTTTTCCTTTTCTTCGACGGCAATTAATTCGCCGTTAGAAATGGCAATGTAGGGATTGGGAACAGCAACGCGGATTTCCGAGGTGGCAAGTTGACCGGGATAATCAAAGCAGGGAAACCAAAACCGGGAATCTTCATCTTCGCCCTGAGTCCAAACTTGGGTCGGTTTGCGGGGATAATGGGGGTTAGGAGCGATGAAGTATAAACCGCGTTGGGGTTGGTTGACGGCATAGGCGATCGCAATCTTCAGTTCTTGACCTGCTTGGGTGGGTTGCCCTAGGTAAATTTGCAGTTTTTCGCCATCGCTGTCAAATTTCTGGGCAATCCGATTCACTTCTACCCCTTGCACATCCAGGTTGACCGCATCTAGGGTAAGTTGGGAAATATCGCTGCGAATGGCTTTCAGCTGAATTGTGCAAGTCCCTTGGCAGCTTTGTTGCGCCAAATCCAGCACCAAGTCTAAAAAGATATGATTTACTTGTCCCGGACGGTCTGGGCTATAGTGGGGGCGAGCGCCTGGTAATTCAAAGGATTTACGACCGTTATTGTCCGCATCAAAATAGAATTGCAACATAAGGCAAAATGATTCTTGAAGGCTCCTACGACTAGCGAATGCAGAATTCAACTAAATTTATGCTCTGTTCGCTCTTCACAAGCATACACCCCAAATTTATTTTAGATGATGGGCGATTGCGGATTTCTAGTGATTAGCCTTGAAGGATCTGGAGGAACGCCCGCTGTGCGACTGCTTCAAAAGGGGGGTTAGGGGGGATCAACCAAATGTAGCCAGAATAAATGAAATTGCTATTACACATAAATTGCAGCGCGAGGCTAGCATAGCTAGGTGCTAGCACCATCCCAAAAACAACCAATTGAGGCTGATAAAAATGTCTGAAAGAAAGTCAAACCTACTTATTCCCGCCCTTGGTGCGGCAGTTTTAGTGGTAGTTGGAGGGGTAGCCGCCTATTTTTATTTTAATAAACCAACAGGAGGCGCATTAACTCCGCTGGCAAGTGCCAAGGTAGTCCCAAGTGAAGCTTTAATGGTGACATATATTTCTACAGATCCGCAAGTTTGGGGACAATTACAACAGTTTGGCACGCCGGAAGCGCAACAAGCGATCGCCAAAGGTTTAGAAAACTTTAATCAGGAGTCTTTGGCAAAATCTAATGTTAATTACGAACAGGATTTGAAACCTTGGGTGGGTAGTATTATGGTGGCGGTGATGCCTCCTGATGCGGGCAAACCAGTCCAAGATGCACCGAAAGCCAAGCCAGAGTCTAATTTTTTGCTGGTGGTGGGAATTAAGGATAAAGTTAGTGCTTTAAAGTTTTATACCAAAGTCGGGGCGGAGAAAGATACCAAAATCAAAAAGACTAACTATAAAGGGGTAGAAATTTCGGAATCGGAAAATAAAGGTAAGCCAGCTTATACGGCAGTTTTAAATGATTATTTAGTGCTTTCTGGGAATCAGAAAACTCTGGAAAATGCCGTTGATACTTTCAAAGGCGATCCTTCTTTTGCGAACAAGGAAGGGGCGGGAAATATTTTGGCTCAGGGTGTAGATGTGCAAAATCCCATTGCCCAATTTTATCTACCTGAGTATGGTAAGGCGATGGAAGACTTTATCAAAGATAGTGCTAATGCTGCCCAATTCCCCCCAGAAACGCTGCAACAACTGAAACAAGTGAAATCGGTAGTGGCAGGAATTGGGATTGATCAAGCTGGTTTGCGAATGAAAGCGATCGCCAATTTAGATCCGACAAAAAATAAGTTTGAATATCAGCCTTCTCCAGGGAAAATAGTTTCCCAATTACCCGCTGATACTTTAGGTTTAATTACTGGTCAAGGCATCAGCCGTTATTGGTCAGCAATTGTAGAGGAAGCTAAAACTAATCCTACTACTAAGTCGGCAATCGATCAAGCTAGACAGCAGGTAAAAACAGTTAATTTTGATTTGGATAAAGATGTTTTTGGCTGGATGGATGATGAATTTGCGATCGCGGCGATTCCTTCCAACCAAGGAATTTTAGCACAGGTGGGGTTTGGTGGCGCATTGGTGTTTAAAACCAGCGATCGCGCTACGGCAGAAGCCACTTTGAAAAAGCTTGATGACTTAGTGAAAAATTACTCCCTGGCAGTTGTCCCGCGCACTGTGGATGGTAAATCGGTAACGGAATGGCAAATTCCCTCCCAAGGGGCATTATTAGGTCATGGTTGGCTAGATGAAAAATCGGTATTTATTGCCCTTGGCGGTCCAATTGTCGATGTCATTGCCACTAAACCTCCCCAATCATTAGAATCCCATCCCAGTTTTAAAGCCGCGACTGGTTCTTTGCCCAAACCCAATGTAGGCTACTTCTACATTGATATGGGCAAAACCATGTTGATAGTTAACAAGTTTGCCCAAGGTGCTAATGCGATTCCCCCGGAAGCAAATGCCGTTCTGAATTCCATTACCGGGATTGGGGTAACAGCAGTATCGCCAAATAAGTCAATTAGTCAATTTGAAGTTTTGGTGGCATTGAAAGCCAAAACTTCTAAATAGGATTTATGTAGGGGCGGGTTTAGGAATGAATTTTAATATTCACCAATAACCTAAATAAACCCGCCCTCGACGCATCGTTCAAGTCAATTAATCAGGACTTACGCAGTTGCTCCGCATATAGCGCGTCTGAATCATTTATGTAAATCTGTAGGGGTAGCGCCCCCGTGCCTACCCCTACACATCGGGGCAACCACGGGGGGATTGCCCCTACGGAAGTGCATCAACTCATTGAGACGCGCTATATAGCGTTTATGGTGCGTTACGCTGCGCTAACACACCCTACTAATAGAGGTGTTGCGTAAGTCCTGTTAATGCTAAATTTTGAGTTATCTGAAGCGGGTTCAGATATCAGTGATTTGTTGGGTTTTGCTGTCGCGCAACCCAACCTACAATGATCATCAGGTTATTGATTTTTCGTTCCTTAGTAGCAAAACTTTTGGTTTTTAGCTTTGGATTGTTCTGTCGCCGTCCGCATTGCCCCAATCAGGGTAGAAACGATGACGCAGCGCTTGAGCTTGCTGTTATGTTGAGTTTTAAGGGTAATTTTGCCCATTTGACCATTAGTGTTGCCTCGCTCGTTAAATTGGACTCGCCAAATTCCGTTAGAGTCGTATAAAGTGGTTTCAGATTGATCGATCCTGATTTGATATCCCAAACTCTGCCAATGAGCAGCAGTGGGGGTAGCATCGCGCCGATGAATGGCAAGGTGGGGAACGAGATTAATTTCTTGAAAGCTGACTTGCCAAATAATTTTGTCTCGCTTGGCGTTACTTTGGGCTTCGCGCATAGCTCGGTAAATTTGTCCTTGAGCAGTATTCAGGCGCTGAATGTTGACGAATCCTAACCAACTGGGGGCAGCGATCGCGCTTAAAATACCAATTAATGCCACTACAATCAAAATTTCTATTAAAGTGAATCCAGTATTGGTAAACTTAACTGCTTGAGCAGTTAACTGCCAGCGAGTTTGCATTGTTTCCACCCTGAAAATTGCCGTAGATTTTTTTAACTTGGCATTATCCTAAATCTGACATTGCCAGATTGTCAAGTGATTTTTACTATGCGTCCATATCATTCTAAAAAGGCCACTAAGCTAATACAAATGTTCTGCTATTCGACCAACTGGTAGGTGTAGTCTAATGTGAGTTTATGTACTCAGATGAGGTTTTTGGTGATAAAATCCACTATAAATAGTCTATTTAGATGCAAAGTCGCATGACTCTGAAAGCAGTTTTGTTTGACTTTAATGGTGTCATTATCAATGATGAACCCATTCATCGGCAGTTAATCGACGACATTATGATTGCCGAAAATTTGCGTCCGCAACCGGGGGAATATCGTCGGGTTTGTCTAGGAAAAAGCGATCGCGCGGCTTTGTCGCAATTGTTGGCAGGTCGGGGGAGAATGGTGACGGATAACTATTTGAACCAATTAATGTTCCGCAAGGCGCAAGCCTATCAAGTGCAAGTGGCGGCAATGGCAGAGTTGCCGATTTATGGCGGGGTAGTAGAAGCGATCGCCAAGTTGCAAGCAGCTAATCTAAAATTAGCCATAGTTAGCGGGGCTTTGCGTGGGGAAATTGAAATTATCCTCAATCGGGCTGGTTTAGCGGAGTATTTTGCGACGATTGTGGCGGGAGACGATATCACCACCAGCAAGCCGGAGCCGGATGGCTATTTACTGGCAGTGGAGCGATTAAACCAGCTTTATCCTCAACTCCACTTGCAACCCTCCGAGTGTCTGGCAATTGAAGATACTTTAGCAGGAATTGCCGCCGCGAAACGAGCGGGGATTCCCGTGGCTGGAGTCACGCATACCTACCCTTTTCATGTCCTCCATCGCCAAGCCAATTGGACGGTAGACTACTTTGCCGATTTGGAGTTGGAATGGTTAGAGCGATTTTATGCCGGATAGTTGTCAATTCGGGGCAAATTAATGCTAAGATGGACAATGGCATCTCAAGCCAAACCGGATTTATCCGGGGAATTAGCTCAGTTGGTAGAGCGCTGCGATCGCACCGCAGAGGCCACCGGTTCGAGTCCGGTATTCTCCATACAGCAAATAGACTATAGTAATAGTAATAGTAATATTAGGGTGGGTAATACTAGCCAAAGTTAAATTGATCGAGTTATTTCCTTTGCATTCCTAACTAGATTCTTGCAATGCTTGTTCTAGTTCTGGTGAAAGTTGTAAAAAGTTAGCCCATTGCTGAAGGTAAGCCATATCAAGGGCTGATTGCTGAAGTTTAAAAATGCCTAAAATATCTCGCCATTGTTGAGTCGATTGTTTTTGAGTCATCTGATACCATAGAAGCTTTTGCAAGATTGTATCCTCTGGGCTAGAAAAATTTAGGGTTTGCCCCATCTCATTAACTGAAATCTGTTGTCTGCGCTGAAAAATGGATTGTTTGAAAGGGTCTTGAGTCAGGATAAAAATATCTATTTTCCAGCCAGTTTGAAGATCAATGAGATTAAATGAATAACCTAATTCTATGGCTTCTCGGATAGCAATTTCACTAATATAGAATCTAGGTGAAAAGACATTGATTAATAGTTCGATTTGACTCTCTCTGAGATCGGCGACTAGATCGATATCTTGGGTGTAGCGCATCTCTCCCCAAATCCCACTAGCAACCGAACCGCCCACCAGGTAAGGAATCCCTAAAGATTCGAGAATTTCCGCCACAATTAAGGCTTCTTCAATCGCTCCTGTCATCTTGATGTCTCCTGGTATTTCTAGGCAATCAATCCAACTAGGATCTAGGACTTTCTTTAAAAAGTAACGAATTTGCTGGGTTTTATTTTGGGTGGCTAAAGTTGTTTTAGCGATGTGCCAAGCGGTAGAGCGATCGCTGCGAGTATTATGATTAAGGTGAGTAGCTCGTTGTGTCGGAGTCCACGATCGCCAGAGAGCAAATAAGGTAAGTTCGGCAGCGATCGCAGTATCATAGGATTGGGTTTGATAGCTGGTAGACGTTGCGATTGGAGGAGTCATAAATATCTGTACATTGGTTAAACTGGTTTAAACTGGTTCCTAGGCTCTGCCTGGGAAGCGATATCGAGAGGCTCTGCCTCGGATGACAAAGCGAGGCAGAGCCTCTCAATAGGCATTCCCAGGCAGAGCCTGGGAACGAGTAATCAGTTTAGCGAATTTTGGCTGAATCATCAAAGAGGAATAATTTATGGCAGTAGTAACTTCTCGCGAATATAAAATTGTCTTGAAAACAGCAGCTTTTGGGGACAGAGACAAAGCTCAAAAAAATTTATGGCTGGCAGTTCAAGCAATTGCCAATGAATTACAAATTAAAATTAAGGGGTTTATGAATGAGCAAGTAGAACGGAAAGTCAAGTTTTTTGATACTCCTAACCGAGATTTCAATGACCAAGGTTATGTGTTGCGAATCCGGGATTCTTTGAAAAATGGTCAGCCAGAAAAAACTAAGGCCATGTTAAAATTCAGATCTCCCGATCGGATAATTTCCGGCGGCGTTGATGTGAGTAGTCCGCTGAAGACCAGCGAAACTAAATTTGAAGAAGATATTTTAACTCCCTTCCGCAGTCAATATGCTTATTCTACCAGTGTGGAAATTACAGATAGCAATTGGCAAACAATTGCCAATATTACGCAGGTTTTTCCGGGGATAAGTGCTTTAGGTTTAAACCCCACTACTCCGGTGGGAACAATTAATGGATTTGTTGCCAATGAAACGGTAACGCGGGGGGCAATTATTGATTTTGGCAAAGAGGAAGCACCAGCGGCAATTACCTTGTGGAATGTGGCAGATGGGGTGGGAGGAGAAAAATTAGCGATCGCAGAATTTTCTTTTGCATATAGTAATGCTACAGGCGATTTTTCTCCCAAAAGTGCTAACCGAGCCAAGAACTTATTTGAGAAGTTACAGACCTTGGCAGAGTGGTACGATCCCAACGGAACTACCAAGACTAAATTTGTTATGACTTACACATTGACAGAATAACAAAATAGTGGATTGATGAAGATGTCGCATCTAATAACAGGTATCGGACAATCAGAAAAATAACTCAAATGGCATTGCGGACTAGAATAACTGTACTACTAACACCCCGGGCGATCGCTTCGGGAATATTCCCCTTCACCACGTGCTGTAATAAACCTTCCCGGCTCGCGCCCAAAACCACCACATCGCAACCATCGGCCTGGGCTAAAGTAATTACGGCATCAGAAACGGAACTGCTGCGGAGGTGAATGCCGCTAATGGGAACATAACGGCAGTCTTTTTGCCCTTGTCCATTCTTTTTGTAGTTACCTAATTTCTGGCGCAGGCAATCAACCGCTCGATCTAGTACGGGGGTAGAATCAATTTGGCAAGTCGGGGGAAAAACCTGACATAACCGAATTTGGGGCGCATCTGCCACGGAAATTAAAGCTGGTAATAATGTCACCGCTTGTTCGGCATTGGGTCCCCCCGCCATCGGCAGCAACCAGCGATTGAAAGACCATTTTACACTGCTTTCTGCACCTAATTTCACCAAAACTAAATGACAAGGCGCTTGCCGAATCACTGCATCTACGGCACTGCCAAAAATCCTCCCTGGGGTTAAAGTGTTGCCTTTCCAACCCATCACCAATAAATCGATATGTCGTTCGGCGATCGCTTCTAAAATAGCTTGAGAGATATCATGGGTAGCCCGAATCTGAGTGTGAACGGGGATTTTCCACTCCTTGCCCAAACTCTCCGCTTGTCGCAACAGCCGCCGACTGCGAGTAGTTCTGACTTCTGCTTCAGCGGGGGAAAGGTTGCGCGGGACAAGATGACAGCAGAGACATTCCAATTCATAATGGCGATCGCGAGCAATGGCAGCGGCTAATTGTAAAATTGATTTTGCCGTTTCTGGGTTGGATAGTGGCACTAGCAACCGCCCCGTACCCACTTCGGGAGCGCGAGTTTGATACAACACATAGGAAGCTTGGGGTTGAGGTCCAATACTCCCCGTACCTTCTTCCAAACAATCGGCTTCGGCGCGAATAATATCGGCGCGGGTAATAATCCCCACCAATTTCCTGCCTTCAGTCACTGGTAAGCGACTTAATTGAAAGCGGTTGAGTAAATAAAGAACGTGGGAAAGAGATGCTTTGGGAATGACAGTAATTGGTTGCGGTGTCATAATATCCCGCAATACGGGCAGATTTCCCAAGACACTTTCTTTCGAGGAGCGCTGTTGCCACTTTGCCAAATCCGTTTGAGTGACAATGCCAATTAATTGGTCATTTTCCACCACCGGAAACCCGCGATGGTGGGAACGGGAAAAGGCTTGGACTACCTCCTGAATGGGCATCTGACAGCTTAAAGTTTCCACCTTGCGTTGCATTACATCGGCGGCAGTTAACTCGGTTAGCAGTCCATCCTGGGCAGTTTCCGGGGATAAATGGATGCCTTTATAAGCCAAAAGGCGATCGTATAAAGAGCCGCTGCTGAGTTTTTCGGAAACTAAATAGGCAGTGACGCAGGCAATCATCAAGGGCAAAACTAAGTTAAAGTCCATTGTCATTTCAAAGACAATCACAATGGCAGTAATTGGCACTTTGCCCACGGCGCTGAAAAAGGCTCCCATCCCTGCCAAGGCGTAGGTAGTCGGCAAGCCAATACTTAAAATTTCGGCTTCCCCCAAACCCACTAGGTAGCCGAGGGCAGAACCTAAAACTAGGGAAGGGGCAAATAAACCTCCCGGAGCGCCAGAACCGCAGGCAACTAGAGTTAAAATGAAATGGGCAATAAAGGCGATCGCACTGGATTGCCATCCCCCATCCCCAGCAATCAAAAATTCCCGCAATCCGGTATTATCTCGAAAGGAAGTTGGTAGGATGGCGATCGCTATCCCCGAAATCAATCCCGCCAAAGCCATTCTTCCCGGCAAGTTGAGTTTTAAGACTTTACTATAAAAATTTAAGCTAGTAAAAACCCCTTCGCAAAATAGCGCTCCGAACCCCCCTGCCAATAATCCTAAGAGCAGATAAAAAGGGATTTCTTGGGCAAAAAAGCTAGTTCGATAACCAATTAATTCCAAGTTTAAATTTAAACTGCCGCCGCCCAATAATCGGGAAACCACCGCCCCAATAAACGAGGCTAAAATTGCTGTTCCCAAAGTCAAATTGGAAACATCGTGCAGCAGTTCTTCCACCACAAACAACACCCCCGCAATCGGGGCATTGAAACCCGCCGCTAAACCCGCTCCTGCTCCGGCGGCAATCATTTGGCGACGATGATCTGGAGAAGTGGGCAACCAGTGACTTAGTTGAGCGGCAACGGCAGCCCCAATATGCACCGTTGGACCTTGCCTACCCAATGTCATTCCGGAGGAAATCGCCAGAATGCCGCTGACTAATTTCACCACTGCCACCTTCAAATCTAGGCGCATGGGATATTGGGCGAGGGAAGCTTTGACGTGGGGAATGCCACTCCCTGCCGCTTCGGGGGCAAAGCGTTCGACAATTAACCCCGAAAGCAGCCCCAAGGATAAACCAATCATCGGTAAAATGATCCCTGGGGGTAGGATGGTGGCAGTATGCACCCGCCACGCTCCCAGCCAGCCAATACTCTGCTTAAATAGCACCGCAGCTAGGGCAGAGACTAATCCTATTAAACAAGCTTCGGCGATCGCCAGTTGTTTTCCCGGTAGCAATCGCTGGGGAAGGAGATGCCAGAGTTTAAACCTGAAATTAGAACTTTCGGGCATTTAGTGGGTGGTGGGTAGTATGCAGTGGCTTTGAAAGCATAATGAGTCTTTCTACCACTTAAAGGTCTATCCCAACTTGAAAAAGGTGATATCAGCCAGAATTATCAGAAGAATGGGTCTAAAACCCCGTCCTTTGAACTGGTTCCTAGGCTCTGCCTGGGAACCGATATCTAGAGGCTCTGCCTCGCTTGACGCTCATACGAGGCAGAGCCTCTCAATGGGCATTCCCAGGCAGAGCCTGGGAACGAGTAAAAAATTGCTGAAAAACTCGCAAAGTCAACAGCCTAGACAGATGCTATACACACCCTACTAGCATTTTTTCTCCCATCAGGGTAATCTTGAGCAAATTTTTGCCAAGTTAGATTTATCAGGTTCTTTTTGATTAATTTTGGTAAGTCTTTCCGAATAGCGGATGGGAATCTCGATTGCCAACTCTGTCCCCTCTCCGGGGGTAGAATGACAGATGAGTTGACCGCCATGTTTTTTGATAATAGCATAGCTGACGGATAAACCTAAACCTGTACCGCTCCCCACTGGTTTAGTAGTAAAAAAGGGATCGAATATCCGTTCTTGAATCTCAGATGGAATCCCAATACCATTGTCCGCGATCGCAATCCTCACAAAGTCGTTTTCGATCCTCTCAGTCCGAATTAGAAGTAGAGGGTTTTTAACCATTGCACTTTCTTGCAGAGCATCAATGGCATTACTAATAATACTCAGAAATACTTGATTTAGCTGACTAGCATAACAGGTGACATCAGGAAGGTTGCCATAGTCTTTAATCGCTCGGATTTTGGGTTGGCGATCGCTCCCTTCTAAGCGGTTATGTAAAATCAATAAGGTGCTTTCAATTCCCGAATGTAAATCCACCTCTTTCATGTCGGATTCATCTAGGCGGGAAAAGTTACGCAAACTCAGGATAATTTGGCTGATGCGATCGCTTCCTACCTTCATCGATTGGAGAATTTTAGTTAAATCTTTCCAGAGAAATCCTAGATCAATTTCGGTAATTTTATCTTGAATCGCCGCACTACTTTGGGGATATTCCTGCTGATAAAGAGCGAGCAAACTCAGCAAATCTTTAACATGAGTTTCTGTATGTTGAAGATTGCTATGAATAAAAGTCACTGGATTATTAATTTCGTGCGCTATCCCAGCTACCAGTTGACCGAGAGACGACATTTTCTCGCTCTGGATTAATTGTGCTTGGGTTTGTTGCAAGTTTTTAAATGCCTGCTCCAAATCAAAAGCTTTTTGACTTAAATCTTCTGTTTTTCGGGCTACTTCTACTTCCAAAGTTTGGGAATAATTCTCTACTTGTTGGTACAAGCGAGCATTTTTAATCGATATCGCTGCTTGTGCTGCAAGCATCTGGAGAATTTCTACTCGTTCCCTGGTAAATGCTCCCACTGTTAAGTTATTTTCCAGGTATAAAATACCAATTAGTTTGCCTCGATTGTTAATTGGAATACATAAAATTGATTTGGGTTGATGAGTAATAATATAGCGATCGCCTGCAAATTGCTTTGTTGTACTTAAGTTGTCAAAAACAGCCGTCTCTTGAGTTCGTGCCACCGCATAAATTAAACCATGAGGAATTTCTGGGTATTGTTCAAGAGGTATTTCTAATATTTCTGTCTGTTCTTCTGCCGCTTGAGCAACAACAAACCATTGTTCGTCTTGACGAAGCACTAAACGACCAATTTTTGCTCCCCCGTTGGAGAGAGCAATCTGCATCAAAGTCGCTAATAGTTTATCTAATTCAATTTCTTGTGAAATCGCTTGTGCGGCTTTCATTACCGCCGGAAAGTCTAACCAGAAATTCTCACCACTACTGGTTCTAGTTACGCTTTTTGTCAGCGTTAGGTTGATACTTGCTCCAGATGCCATACCAATGCCAGCAGGTTTGAGAATCGGTGCCAGAAGTTGGGGATAGTGTTGTTCTAAATGGACAACTTTAGCCTTTGCCCCCCAACGGACATAGCAATAGTAGGCATCCTGCATATAGCCTGCGGCAAATTTTTCTTTATCCCAAGCGAGATAAAACTTAGCAGCTAACTCATTGCTCAGTGCTTCTTCTTGGATATATTCATTTTCTTTAGCTTCTTTAATGGCGCGATCGTAATATTCAATTGCCTCAACTTTATTGCCTAAAACTCTTTGACGTTCTGCCTCAACTAAATACCATTTATGCAGATGATTCATGGGAGCATTTTGCGCCCACTGTTGCAAGGTATTTTGATGGGTTTGGATCTGGACTAAAATTTTAGCTTGTTCCTGCTCTGACTCTACAGGCAAGATCCCTAAGTACGTTAGGGCGGCATAAAAATGGAAAATAGGAACAAAAAACAAGCCTGATATTGCCATCAAACATGGGTTAGCTTGAGCAATGCAGTTTAGCGCAGCCGGATAATTACCTGATAAGTAGGAAAGCAACAGCTTGCAGATATATAGCTGGGCGATCGCCATAAATTCATTACTTTGACAGTACCTAGGAATCATTACTGTTTCATCATAGGCAGTGCCAATTAAACAATCCGAGATAATATCGTCTGCTCTTAAGTTCTCCGCCACCTGTTGCTTCATATCCAAATAATTTTGGGCAGAATATTGTTTCAACTCTGCCATAACGTCGCGGTAAGCTGTTATTTCAATTTCCAAGGTATCGAGTTCTACGCCAGCAAAAAAGTTGACATCAAAGTAAGCACAAATACTGTATCCGGCGTTGAGAAAATCGCCAGTTTCTATACCAGCTAAGTAGCCATCTTTCAGTGTCTTCATCGTTGCACGCAGAGCTTCATGACAATGTTGAATAAAGCCTCCAAACAAAACTAAAATTGTAGACTTGACTTTCCTTATATTGAACCGATCCAGCAAATTTAGAGCCAATTTACCAAAACTATAGCCAGTTTCAACCTCTCCGAAAAAGGAACACAGTACCATCCCGTGAATCACATAACCTACTGCCGATGCAGGTGCATTCCCAAACTGAAGCGATAAACTGACCATCTTTGAGCTAAGGATAGGAATTAATCCCGGCATTCCCTGTAAAATAGTTGGAAATAATACTCCCAATAATTCCATAGCTGCCTGGGATGAAGTATCATTCATTACTGGCAAATCAATTAGTTCGTCAATTGGTCTACCGTTTTGTTGGCCGATCATCGCTTGTATAGCTTCGCCAATTTTGGCTTCTTCAGGTGTGGTGGGAAGTTCTACCCCCAATTGTAAGAGTGCATCTCTGGCTATAGAGATCGCTTCTAACAACTGGCGCTGGGCTGTCAGTGCAGTAATCTGAATTTCATAAATTTTAACCTTATCTAAAATCGTCTTAGCTTCTTGCAACACCAGTGTTGCTATTTTTTCCATGCCATTGAAATCAGCATTCAAATAGGCAACTTCGGCAGCAGTAATATAAATATTGAGAGTCAATTCATACTGACCTTGCCAACAGTTAGTCGTGAGTAAGTTAGTTCCTATTTGCAAATAGACTTTCGCCACAGTGTAGGCAGTAGAATTTCTAGCTTTCTGACCAGCGGTTAAGTTAAGTTTAGCTAAGTCTTCACGTTCTTTTAGTTGCGCGATCAGTTCTTGTCCTTGGTTTAAATGTCTAACAATATCAAACACTTTTTCTTCTTGCTCTACTTCAGAATATCTGTGCAGTAATAATTGTCCAATTTTGAGATGAATTGCTTGTTTTTGGGGATCTGGAATCAAAGAATAGGAGGCTTGTTGAACTCGATCGTGTAAAAATCGATAAACTGGATTAGCTGAAGTCTTAAAAATTCCATCACTATTCGCTTCCGTAAAGAACTTATAGATTTCTGTTTTGGGAATCACAAATCCTTCCTGCAATCCTCTCCACAAATTAGCGGCGGTATCAGCGGAGGATTGTTCGCTAACAATTGCCAATGTATTCAAATCAAACTGCGCCCCAATGCAAGCTGCTAGTTTAAGTATCTTCTGAGTCTCTAGCGGTAATTTTTGCAATTGCAATGCCATAAATTCCACCACATCATCAGTAATTGCTAAGGTGTTAACTTGAGCCAGATCGCACTGCCAATGGTGGGTATCATCATCAAAGCTAATTAGTTGGTCATCATGCAAGGCTTTGAGGAACTGGGTAGCAAAAAATGGATTTCCTTGAGTTTTTTGATAGACTAATTTGGTCAAGGGTTCGGCAAGAGATAATCTGCAAGTCAGGGTATCTGCTACCAACTGATTCATATCCGGTTCGCTCAACGGTGGCAAAGTAATTGTATTTACTGTTGCCCCAGTTTTAATTATTTCATCTACTGTTAAAATAAATGGATGAACTGGCGAAACTTCATTATCTCGATATGCGCCTAATATCAATAGATGTCCGGGATCTTGCATCAATAATTTGAGCAAATTTAATGAAGCGGAATCCGCCCATTGCAAGTCATCCAAAAACATTACTAAAGGATGGGCTTGACTGGTGAAAACTTGGAGAAATTTTTGCAAGAGCAAATTAAAGCGGTTTTGAGCAGCATTCCCTGATAGTTCTATGGCAGTTGGTTGTTTGCCAATGATGTTTTCTAATTCGGGAATTACGTCAATTAAGACTTGTCCGCTGTCTCCCAATGCTGCTAATATCTGAGTTTTCCAAGTTTGCAATTTAGCTTCTGATTCAGAGAGCAATTGCCCCATTAAATCCCGGAAGGCTTGCACAAAAGCGCTGAAGGGAATGTTGCGCTGAAATTGATCGTATTTGCCTTTGATAAAATAACCGCGCTGGCGGACAATTGGTTTATGCACTTCATTGACAACTGCTGTTTTGCCAATGCCAGAAAAACCTGCCACTAGCATCATTGCGGCTTTCCCCGTGCTAACTTTTTCAAAGGCGGTTAATAGTTGAGCAACTTCTTGTTCTCTGCCGTAGATCTTTTCGGGGATGAGAAAGCGATCGCTGATATCTCGCCTCCCAATCTTAAAATATTCTATCTGGCCTTTTTTTTGAAACTGATCTAAACAAATTTCTAAATCGTGTTTAATTCCCAAACCGCTTTGATAGCGGTTTTCGGCATTTTTCTCCATGAGCTTGCTGACAATTTCTGACAAAACTAAAGGAATTTCCGGGTTAATTTGATGGATAGGTATTGGCTGTTTGGCAAGATGACAATGCACTAATTCCATCGCATCTTCCGAGACAAAAGGTAATGTCCCTGTCAACAATTCGTAGAATGTCACTCCCAGAGCATAAAAGTCACTCCGATAGTCAATACCTCGATTCATTCTCCCAGTTTGTTCTGGAGAGAGATAAGCTAATGTTCCTTCTAAGATATTAGGATTCTGAATTTCTTGGGTTTCTCTTGGTAGCAGGGAAGAAATACTGAAATCAATTAGTTTAGTTTGTTTGGTGTCTGGATTAATCAGAATATTCGCAGGTTTAATATCTTTGTGAATAATTCGGTTTTGGTGGAGATAATAGAGAATATCTGTAATCTGAATGCCGATTTGAAGAAATTCTGCTAAAGTTAAAGCTTGATTTGGGGCTATTTGGAGATAATTAGACAAGGAGACTCCGCCAAAGTCTTCCATGATTAAGGCATAGCTATTGCGATATACTTCTAGCGCCAAGGGTTGAATAATGCTAGAAAAGTTAAGATTTTTGGCAATCGTATATTGGTTGCGAAACTGCACGAGTTCATTAAAGTTGGGGTATTCGTTTCGCAGGATTTTGATCGCCACTGGGTATTGATCTGTGGTACGGATACCTCGATAGACGAGAGTGCGCGTACCTACATACAGTTGCGTGGTGATTTGATAGCCTAAAAAATTGGCGATCGCGTTCATACCCTCAAGCCCTCTGTGATTTCTAGCTTTCTAGTTGTAATAATAGATACAAGTTGTGAATTTAATGTGAATAGGACTTGCATCAGACGATCTCTGATGGGGCAATTTTTCCTGCTACAAAAGTTCACAATTAATGTAGATACGCCATATACTATGGGAAAAGTTACGGAAACTCAGGATAATTTGGCTGATGCGAGCGCTCTCTGAATGATATGATGGCTTTGTTTGAAGGTAAGCGTTTTCGTTTTCAGGAAAAATACTCCAATGAAAAATATGCGCTCTTTACACTTATTCGCCTTTATCTTCATCGTCTTCGGCTTCATGCCCAATGCTGCGATCGCATCGCCTCAAAACTCATCCGCAGACTTCAGCAATGCCAAATGGCAAACTGTTCCTAATACCGGAACTGCACCGATCTATATTGATATGAATGGGATGCAATTAGATGAAAGCCAAAATCTCATCACTTACGATGCGATCAACTCCGACGATAGTTATAGTCGCATTGAAACAGACTGCGTAAATAGCAAACAAAGAGCGATTCGTCAAGGCTGGTTTGAATCTAAAACTAAAGCTAGTTTCGTTGCATTCCCCAATGCCAGATGGCAGAGTATTGAAGCCGATAGCTTAAACGCCACTCTATCAAATTTTGTTTGTTCGTTAGGCAATCGAATTGAAGCGGCAACTGAGGAAGCATTTTATAACACCAAACTGCGACTGCTCGAACAAATTGCTGAAGGTTGTGAAGAGAAGCGCCAAACCAAAGGTAATATAACCTATCAAATTTGTACTTTTAACAGCGAACCCGTGCAAGCATCCGAAGCCCTCACCGAAGTAGGAGATGGGATAGGATTTTGGTTTGAGAATAATAAAGTCAGGGCAATTCGCTTTTTTCATAGTGGCGATCTGGCTTTTTTCGATGACAATGGACAGTTAGAAGTTGTATTTTCCGATGGAGGTAAAATGCAAACTAATGTGACTGCCACCGAAAGAAAAGAATTAGAAGAAACGGCTAAAAACGGCTATCGCAGTATTTTGGAAGTGTTTAAAATTTAGGGATGGGGGAGTGCGAGCGTCAGCTTTCCGGCGATATTTCAGGAGCGTAATATAGAAGTGTTGCATCCTGGAATATTAACCTTTGTCACCAATCTGATTGTTATCAGGACTTACGCAGTTGCTCCGCATATAGCGTTGATGGTGCGTTACGCTGCGCTAACACACCCTACGAATAGAGGT
>CAKZHE010000136.1 GCA_936920195.1 uncultured cyanobacterium
TTACAAAACGACATTCCCAATCTTCTCCTGAGCTTATTAGCCTTAATTTGGGCAAATCGGGATGATTGGTACTTTGGCGTGGATATGGGGGTTTATTACAACCCAGATGAAGCAGCAATAGTTCCCGATGGCTTTTTGGCAGTGGGAGTGAAACATAATACTGGAGAAAAAGGCAGGTTGAGCTATTTACGGTGGGCTGAAAATGATATTATGCCGATTTTGTTTCTGGAAGTAGTTTCAGAGACGTATAACAGCGAATATGAGAAGAAGTTAGCCGATTATCAAACGTTAGGGATTCTGTATTATGCGATTTACAATCCTTTTAGTGGCAGAAAAGGGCGGTTTAAAAATAGACAAAGATTGGAAGTGTATCGGTTAATAGAGGGAAAATATGAACTTTTACCAAGCGAAAATAATCGAGTTTGGTTGCCAGAAATTGAGTTAGCTCTAGGCTATGAAAAGGGGGAGCATATTGGGTGGAATCGGGAATGGCTCTATTGGTACGATCAGTCAGGGAATCGGTATTTGACAGCCCATGAAAGGGCAATTAATGCGGAAGCGATCGCACTTCAAGAACGTTTAATTGCCAACCAAGAACGTTTAGCTAAACAGGCAGCCGAACAAAAAGCCCAACGACTTGCTGAAAGGCTGAGAATGCTGGGAATTAACCCCGATGAATAGATGGCTGAAATTGCCACCGAAACCTAGTTGCCCTTTCTGGCTACCAAGCCTAGCCCAATCATCTTTGATTTCATAACCGATAATTCCGATATCGGTTACGATTGAGTTAGTGTAGCGCTATTCTGTTGAGCTAAACCTGTGTCTCCTATCAAAGAACTACTCCTAGCGGCGATCGCCACGGCTCCAGAATCGGTTCTGGAGAAAACCCTCAACTATCTTGAATCAGAACTCAAATCATCAAACACAGCGATTCCAGAAGTGGAACCTATTTTACGCAATTCCAAAGCCAAAGATCTGCTCAAATTTGCTGGAACTTGGCAAGGTGAAGACTTTGAGGAATGTCTTCAACAAGTAGAATCTTTTACTCTAGAATCTTGGATTTGAACCACCCATTTTACTTGACGGCATAGACAGCGATCGCCTCTTCTTTTCCCTTTACCTTCACCGACGCATTAATTAATTCTAAAGTAAACTTCTCTGGAAAGCGCAAGGCTTTGACAGTAGCTTCAGTAATTAAAATATTACAATTAAAGTTCTTGGTAATTCCTTCAATTCGCGAAGCTAAATTTACCGCATCCCCAATTACTGTAGACTCAATCCGAGAAGTAAAACCAACTGTTCCCATCATCACTTCCCCTCGATGAATGCCAATTCCTGCCGCCACCATCGGCTTACCTTGGGAGAGCCGTTTGGTATTAAACTCTTCTAGAGCCTTCTGCATATTTATTGCCGCTTGCACCGCATTATCTGTCGCTTCCTCATCAAACAGTGCCATGATTGCATCGCCAATGTATTTGTCAATGAAACCTCCAGCTTCATCGACAACTTTTCCCATACATTCCAAATAGTCATTTAGAAAATAAAAAGTCTCTTGGGCAGTTAGCTGTTCGGAAATGGAAGTATAACCGCGAATATCGCAAAACAAAATAGTAATTATCTTGGCAGATGCTACCCCAACTTGAACATTTTCAATTCCCTCTGGAGCAATGGTAGCAATAAACTTATTGGGAACAAAGCGCTCAAATGCTTCCAAAGTTTTCTGCAATTTATTGAAGGAAAGTTGCAACTTTGCCGACATCTCATTAAAGGAAGTTGCCAGCGCCCCAATTTCATCGGCGCGATTGATTTCTGCCCGATGCTGCCAATCACCAGCGGCAATTTTGGCAGCACTGATTTGTAACCGCTGAATTGGTTCAGTGAGGCGGCGAGCTACAATATAGGCTACAATTGCTCCCACTACTAGCCCTAAAGCCCCCACCGCTAAAGCTTTGCGGATGGCGATCGCCACGGCGCGATCGCTCGCCCGCAACGAAATCCCTACCCGAAACACCCCTAACTTTTTTCCCGTATTACTAGAAATTGCTGCCGCTGCTTCCAAAATCTTTTCCCCTCGACGGGCGCGAATTTTCCCATCATTAAAACGGATATCCCGTAGCACAAAAGTATCGCTGACACTAGAAGGACACCGTTGGGAAGGTTGGCAGGATAGTTTTAAGGCTCGATTGGTTATCTCCAGTGGGACAAGATCAGGAATATACTTTTCTTGAAATTGATTGGGCAAAGAAACCACAATCTGATTTTCCGAGCGGGCATCAGCCACTAAAATATATACAAAATCTTGGTTTTCAATAATTAGTCGCTCTAGTCCTAACCGAATTTGGCTAATATTACCGTCATAAAGTTCATTACCCCAGGCATCAGCTAACAGCAACGCCACAGATTTAGCTTCGTGCCATTTCTGTTGGCGATATAACAGGCGTTCATTTCTGGCCCACAACCAGACAATTGTGCCAATTAGCGCCACAATTAAGAGCGCGATCGCCGTCATAATTCGAGTCCGGATCGAACTGAAGAAAAAAATTTTCATAAGGTTTAAAGTACCAATTTCCCATGCTTTCAAACAGCAATTTGGGGGAGTGTCAATTCGCTGTTACCTCTAACTCCTCCACCAGCGTCACCCAGCGCTTTTCTGGGATATCCACTGCACAATCTTTCGGATAGGCGAGAGCCACTGGTCCCCCCATTTTGGCGGGAATGAGTTGGCGATTTTCACCCCAGCGCGTCACTAGCAAAAGATTGCAGTTTTGCACCGCCGCCATCGGCAAACTAATGGGATTTTTGCCATTCCGATAGATGGGAGACTTCCCCCGCACCACCACCGCACTATCAGCGGGCAACTTCACCCCCGCTGTAGCTAGAACATCCCGCAGTCGCACTCCCTGGAGTTTAACTTTGCCCGTAGGCCAAGCAATTTTATAGTTAACTTCTGTTTCAATTGTAACTTGGGGCAATTTTTCTAAGGCAGCGGCATCAAGGTATTGTCCTCCGACTTTCAAATTGACTGGTTCAGTACCAATAATTAAGTCTGTAACATAAAATGCCCAGAATTGATCGTCATATTTAGATCTCAGTTCTGGATATTGAACTTGAGGAAAAACTAAATATAATGGTCCGCCTTGATCGCGGGCAAGCGGTTTGCCGTTGCGTTCTAGAGCTAGGATAATGGGATAGCGACGGGCATCCACTTGCTGAACTGTAGACCGGAAGGCATCAAAAGCAACAAAAGTAATCTCAGTATTAGGATCGGCACTGCTAAAACGATCTAGCAAGGTGGCAACAGAAACACCTCGGAAGTTAAAAACTTCTCCCAGGTTAGAAGGATGATTGAGGTCAGTGGTTGGCACATGGGTAGTGGCTAATGATTGCAACTGCTGCCAAGTTAATTTTACTGGTTTGCCATTTTTAGTTTGCCCATGAATATCTAAATGCCACTCCTGCTGTTCTTTGCTGTTGGCGTGGAAAGCAGCGATTTGATCGTTTTGGGCGATCGCTTCTTGTCGCCATGCTTCGATTTGGGCATCGGTAGGTTCGTTGCTACAGGCAGTAAGGCAGAGGGCGACACTACCTAGGGCTAGGGATAAAAGCCGAGTTGGGAAGGTTTTGCTCATTCCAGGGGTGGGTGAACTCAGAAGCCAGAGAAAACTGTCCTCTCAATATGCACCTTTATATCTCACCGTCGAGGCGATCCGCTCGGATTTTTCCATCAATCATCTGAGTCTTGCCATTTTGAGGACAATATAGTACGTTTGTACTGAATTGCCGTTCAGAGTTATCAGGTAGCCATTGGGAAAATGAGAAAATTACCAGCCAGAAGCAAAGTCCCAGGGGCGATCGCGATCGCCCATCCCTTACCTGCCCAGCTAGTTCCACAACCCAGAATGCTGCCCGTCAAAACGTCGCCGTCAGGATTGCAACAGCGGATAACTAAAGGTTTAAAGTCTCTAGAGTTGCAAGCTCAACGGATCAACGAACTTGCGGGAGAGTTGGAAGAGGCGATGCACGAACTCAAAGAACTAGCTTCGGAAGTAAACCAAGATATTAGAGCGATGAAATCTGCCCGCAATCCTTTTGAGCGCTCCCAAGAGAAAGCCTTAGAAATTTGCGAATACTGGGCAACTTCAGTTCCCCATGTTGGGCAGAAACCCAACGGGGCGCTGCTACTAACTGCTCGCCCTGTCGATCTATTTAAAGCGGAGCGAGGGGCAATGTCCACAGCCCTACAATTGCGCCAACAGGCCAAAAATAAACAAGTATTGAAGGGGAAACAAAATTAGGAATTGTACAGAAACTACTGCAAAAAGACATGAGTATTCAGGAAGTAGCAGAGTTACCAGAGCTAGACGAGGAAACTGTCAGAAAAGCCATCGAACAACGCTGATGAATGATGAGAAATCAGGAATTTGCATAGCAGTGAATTTAAATCTTGCTTAAAGGCGGCGCATGATGCAGGCACTAGAGCTAAGATGCCCAATAGCGTTAACAGCAACAGAGTTAAGCAGGGTTTAATGAACAAAATTGTTGAAATACTACCCGATAAAGCGGCACTGATCCAGCGATCGCTGGCCTTAGTCATCTCGAAAATCCAAACAGCTGTTCAAGAGCGGGGGATGTGTACCATCGCCCTGTCTGGCGGCAGTACCCCCAAACCATTGTACGAAGCTTTGGCAGGGCAAGATTTACCCTGGCGATCGCTGCAAGTCTTTTGGGGTGACGAGCGTTATGTTCCCTCGGATCATCCCGACAGCAATGAAGGGATGGCTCGCAAAGCTTGGCTAGACCAAGTGAAAATTCCCAAATTTAATATTCATCCCGTACCTACGGATGAGGCTACTCCCGCCCTGGCTGCCTACAAATATGAGGAAGAATTGCGGCAGATGTTCCAGGCCAATTTAGGGGATTTTCCCGCCTTGGATATCATTTTGCTAGGGATGGGCGATGATGGACACACGGCATCCTTGTTTCCCCATACCGAAGCCTTGGAAGTGGGCGATCGCCTAATTGCCGTGGGCAACAAAAACGGCGAACCTAGAATTACCTTCACCGCCCCATTGATTAATCATGCCCGCTGCGTAATCTTTGTGGTGGCAGGAGAGAGCAAGCGTCCCGCTTTAGCCCAAGTCTTTGCCACTGAAGCAGACGATCTCGCCTACCCTTCCCGTCTGATTCAACCCCAAGGGGAACTGTGGTGGCTCCTCGACCAGGCGGCGGGGGAAGAACTGGCACAAGCCGATCCTACTAATCCCGTCAAAACAGAATAGTGAGTAAGTATTGGTTGAAAAAGGGTTAAAAGGTGAAAATTGAATATTAGCAGTTGATTCCCCACTATTTATTACCCAATCACTAACCTATGATTGTTTGCCCAAATTGCAATCACCAAAATCCCGATGGTGCGACTCAATGCGAAGCTTGTTATACCCCCTTACCTGCGATGACTTCTTGCCCTAACTGCGGTGCTACCGTCCAAGCCGATGCAGCTTTCTGCGGACAATGCGGTTTTAATTTAAAAGCCGCTAATGCTGTCCCGGCTGCCCCCCCTGCTATTCCTGATTTATTGCTCCCAGACCCTCTAGTGCCACCGGAACCCTTACCTGTTCCCCCAGTGCCAGCCACTGTAGTCAATCTTCCCTCTGACCCTGTGGCGAATATTCCTCCCGATCCGATCCCTATCGCCCCACCACCTAACCCCATACCTGTGGTGAGTATTCCCCCCGATCCAATTCCTATCCCACCGCTGCCTAACCCCATACCCGTCCGATCTGATGACAGCCCTGCCTTAGACCCCGCACCAATAGCACCGCCCCCGATCCCTCCAGTGGCTCAAGGGGGGGTTGCCAAAACCCAACTACAACTGCAATCTGCTCGGCTACTGCACGTCCAAACCAAGACCACGATTGAGTTACCACCTAGTTTATCAGTAATTCATATTGGCAAAACCAATGACCAAATCCCCCCTGATATTGATGTTTCCGGCTTTCCCAATTCGGAAATCGTCTCTAGGGTTCATGCGGATATTCGGGTAGAAGGAGATGCTTATTTTGTGGAGGATGTGGGCAGTTCTAATGGCACTTACATCAACCACAATCCCTTACCCCAAGGAAATCGCCACCGCTTGCGAGCCGGCGATCGCATTAGTTTGGGCAAAGGGGATTTGATGACATTCTTATTCCAAATCTCGTGACATCATCCCGACGCTCTACCCGAAGCGGGTAGAGCGCGGGGCATCGTAGCTTGCTTCCGCGTAGCGATGCTTAAGGCAATCCCACCCTTCCTCTACTACCTACAGGGTCTAGGATAAAGTTTTTAGGCTCCCAACATACTAGAGCTAGTAGTATCAGGAATTGCACCCTAGGTAATTAAGTGATACTCTTAGTGTGGCAATCAAACCTCGTAGCGATCGCTAGAGTTTTGGCTGATGTTAGCCTAAAACAACCGTTTGCCACCCCCCAATGTTAAATTGGAGTTGGCTGGCTGAATCGGTTAGGGCTAGTCGATGCTGAACTCAGTTTTGTAGGATTAAGTGGAATCCAGTTCGCTGCATTCCCAGTGTTACGAGTACCAGGGCAAAAATCAGAAATCTGTGAAACAGGTAACACAGCCAATCGCGCTCACCTTGCTACATCCTCTCCAACCTGTACCAGTTCAAAGTTGGACTTTTGAACCGGACGCAGTAATTCGGATTGGCAGGTCAAGCGATAACGATGTCATTCTTTACAGTGCAGTAGTATCGCGCCATCACGTCGAGATTAGGCGCAATGATTCCGTTTGGGAAGTGATCAGTTTAGGTGCTAATGGCACTTATATCGATGGTAAGCGAATTGCCAAAGTGCCAGCAATGGACGGTATGGTGATTCGTCTAGCTAGTTCTGGTCCGAAAATTCAAATTCGTCTGGGAGGACTACCAGAGGGTAAGGTGACGAAAGGATCGACAAAAACTTCAGAAGAAGCTAGTCGAGATCCTTCAAAAGATACTTATATAGATATCAGCGAAACTGATATAGAGGATTCAACCGCATCCGATCTTACCGCGAAGAAAAGTACAAAAACAATTACTTGAAAAGAGGGAATAGGGAACAGGGAACAGGGAATAGGGAACAGGGAACAGGGAATAGGGAATAGGGAACAGGGAACAGGGAATAGGGAATAGGGTGT
>CAKZHE010000137.1 GCA_936920195.1 uncultured cyanobacterium
GGTAGCGCCCCCGTGCCTACCCCTACACATCGGGGCAACCACGGGGGGATTGCCCCTACGGGAGTGCATCGACTCATTAAGACGCGCTATATATCTGATTTTTCCAAAAAGCCTATCGGCGGAAGAGTCTGTATTGCTCTTTCCGCCGTCATTTAGTTATTTTCTTAAACCGAACTAAGTTACTAAAGTCCACAGATAAAAGCCAGGTTGATAAAATGATTTTCAAAGCCGCTCCTCAATCAGAAGCTATTTTGTAGTTGCCATGCTTTCTAGATATTCGGAGTTAAAACAGGAGAATTAGCAATTTTCAGTCACTTTGTGCTTAACCGACGCTGGAGACTTCATCGATCACTTGCAACCATCCCCGACGTACAGCATAAAGGAGGCGATCGATATAGCTTCTTTCTTCTTCCGAGAGCGATGCTTCCGCTAACGCGGCTCTCAATCCATACTGATCGGCAATGGTAATGCTTCCTGAAGTGCTGGCTTTGGCAAATAATTCGGCGATCGCATGGGGGAGAAAGCGTACTTTGGCTGACATCTTTTTTCATCAAACTCGATATTCTCAATATCAATCCTTTCACCAGAGAATTATGCGATCGCACACTGGGTACTGGCGTGATTGTTATCCTTGTTACCGAGCGATCTCTGTCGAGCCAAAAGGGAGATGCGATCGCTAAATGAGAGGCGATCGCGATCATTGACAAAAAAATATTTTATGATATATTTAGAAACCTATTTTTTCATACAGGCTGGAGTGGGGCGAAGCATTCGGACGACAATTGATCGCTCAAACCCTAGATCTGCAATAGTAACTTGGTCTAAAATCTGCTTGTCCTATGGAAGACCAAGTTTCTTAAACAAAATATTATTACGCTTTTTGGCATCAGAAATAAGTTTTTCAAAAGAAAAGATCTCCACATAGGTGTTTAAGGGACTATTATACCCAAAATATCCTTGCAAATCTGGTGTCCTTAAAAGACTGCCATCTTCAGCAAAGTCTCTGATTTTAGCAGTAATATCGCAAATTATATAAGCATAAAAAGGCGTACTTTCCTGTAAAGTCACTAACCTGCCATTGCGATCGGTAAAATTTCCAGATTTAATTTTTCTGATATAGCTGTAAACTTGAGATATAGGGTTGTCAGAATCAGTATAACTATCTCGCATTGGACGCTTAAATTCAATCACCACTATAGAAGAATAAGGCTGTTCTTCTCCTTCAAAAAAAGCGATAGGATTATTGAAAATTAGTAAATCTGGTCTGTCACTGCTTTCAATAGAGATATTTTCTAGTTTATTGAGGGGTTGATCGGAAGCTAAATAGCTATGATAACTTAATCTCTCATCAACAATCCAGAGATTTTGACTTTCAAAAGTTATATTATCAGAGGTTCTTTTGAGCGGAAAAATGATCTCATGCACATCTTTTTCTAAGCTGTATCTACCATTTTCATCTCTACTTAATTTTCTCTCGAAAAGTTTTAGGATAATCTTTCTGTGAACGATATAATGAGCTAATCTAGATTCTCCTAAATCATTATATTTTTCTAGAAACTCAGAATACAGCCGTTGGTACTCAGGGTACCGATCAAAATTTTCAATAGACAAATTCATTATATGATCTTCTTTCTCTTTCAGAGAGATTTCATAATTGAATAACAGTTTGTGAAGCTCAATATCAAGTTTGTTTATAGGCAGTCCAGGCTGAATTTGGGCAAGTTTTTCGGGAAGATATTTCAAGACAGGCCGATACTGAGGAGCTTCCTGAGTAATATAGTTACTAATCTGCTGATTTTTCTTCTCTCGAATCTTGCTCAAAAAAGGAGATAAAGAATGGTTGATGGTACTAATTAACTGAGTACGAATCTCTTCCATTGAAATTTCTTCAAGTTGTCTAGTTAACTCAAGATGTTGTTTGCGAATATTAAAATCAGTCCGTTCGGAATTGACGCAATTATCTAAATACTCACCAGAGACATAGGCCAAATAAGTAAATGCTTTATTGTCGGCATCTCTGATTTTTCTCCCACTAATGAGATCGGGAATGTATTTGCTAAGATTTTCAGAAGAAACTTCTCTATTGTTGGCACAATAAGAAATTTTGTGTTCTGAACTATCGGAACCATAGAATCTCAAGCTTTTCAGCAAGAATTTGTAATCATTGACATCAAAAACAACTTCTTCAGCAAAAGATTCTAGATGGCGATCGCCATAATCATTCAGATCGAATACATACTCTCCATCAATAACTTGAATTGATGGGGTATTGCCCATAAAAAAATAGGAAATGCAATGTTCAAGAATTCGTCTGCCAATCAGGTCATAATCTTGCGGACAATTATCTTTATAAGGTTTTTGGAATCCACTTAGTTCAATAATTGTTTGTGGACTGTCAACCTGAGAATCCAACTTTTCTAGGGTTAAATCGGCAATGCCATCTCCCACAGTAGTGAAGTTGAAAGTACGTCTAAAATAAGCATTACTTTTTTGATAAATGCTATCTATTTTGATTTTACTAAAAGCCTTCAACCAGAGAAATCTTCCCACTCCTTTAGAACCTCTGGAAATTTTAAAGCTGGTATCTGAAGTTAGAAAGGATTCGTAATTTTCCGCGTTAAAGCCTACACCGTTATCAATAACCTTAAATCCATCAATCGGAGAAAAGCTAGCCCCGTTAATTAAGCTGGATTGATGATTGTCTCTGCAAATCAAGATTTTAATATAGCCATCATTTATCCGCCTATCATCAATTGAGTGAATAGAGTTGACGACGGCTTCAAAAAGTGGTAATAATGCCTTTGCATTGGGCAGCTTAATATTCCTGACTCTGCCTAATAAATCTATTTTCATAAGCTCTTCCAGAAATTGTTGCTCAATTGGGGTAAAAAAGACAACCTAATGATATTAATTATAATACTGATTTGAGGTAATTTTCTATGTCTTGGCAGCGTCCTGATGGTCGAAAAGCAGATCAATTGCGTCCGATACAATTTCAACCAAGATTTACTCAGTTTGCCGCTGGCTCAGTATTGACTACCTGCGGGAATACCCAAGTTCTCTGCAATGCTACTGTTCAAGAGGGTGTGCCGAAATTTTTGGCAGGTACGGGCAAAGGTTGGCTGACAGCGGAATACCGGATGCTGCCAGCGGCAACTCCCCAACGGCAAGAACGGGAATTAATGAAATTATCGGGGCGCACCCAGGAAATTCAAAGATTGATTGGACGTAGTTTGAGGGCATCGCTCGATTTTAGTGCCTTGGGAGAGCGGACAATTATCATCGATGCGGATGTGTTGCAGGCGGATGCAGGTACGCGCACCACGGCGATTACAGGCAGTTTTGTGGCGCTGGCAAATGCCATCGAGGATTTAATCCGGCGGGGAATCTTGACGCGATCGCCTCTTCGTCACCAAATTGCCGCTATTTCGGTAGGATTATTGCATGGTGAGCCTATGCTCGATCTAAACTACGTGGAAGATGTGGCGGCAGAGGTGGATTTCAATGTGGTGATGAATGAGCAATTAAGGATGATTGAAGTCCAAGGCACGGCGGAGGAGGGAACTTTTAGCCGCACTCTTATGAATCAAATTATCGATGTGGCAGAAAAGGGGATTGGCGAGTTGCTGGAGTTGCAGCAGCAAGCTTTGGGCGGGTTAACCCTAGAGTGAAGAAAGTTGCCAAAATATTAAGAATTGCTGCACTAAAACAACATCAGTGTTGTTTTAATCGTAGGCTGAATGGCAGTCAGGAAGAAGTTTTGGGCAATGTCCATCCCGTTAACCCCAGCCACAAATATCTACCAGTGTGGGGCGGGAAGTCTGCGAAAATCAAAAACAACTTCGTAAACCAACAATTATCGCCCACCCTTCAATGGGCTGCGTTCAATTAGCACAAGAGAGAAGAACCTATGAAATTGGCTTACTGGATGTATGCAGGTCCCGCGCACATTGGTACATTGCGGGTTTCCAGTTCTTTTAAAAACGTCCACGCCATCATGCACGCGCCCATCGGGGATGATTATTTTAATGTTATGCGGTCGATGCTAGAGCGCGATCGCAATTTTACCCCCGTAACTATCAGTTCGGTAGATCGCAATGTGTTGGCGCGGGGTTCCCAAGAAAAGGTGGTGGATAACATTACCCGCAAGGATGCGGAAGAACACCCAGATTTGATTGTTCTCACCCCAACTTGCACCTCCAGCATTTTGCAAGAAGATTTGCAGAACTTTGTGGAAAGGGCGCAATTGGAAGCCAAAGGCGATGTGATGCTGGCTGACGTGAACCACTACCGGGTAAACGAACTGCAAGCTTCTGATATCACCCTGAAACAAATTGTCCAGTTTTACATTGAAAAGGCGCGGAAAAGAGGCGAATTGCCAGAAGGAAAAAGCGCGAAACCTTCTGCCAACATCTTAGGAATTTCTAGTCTGGGTTTCCACAATCATCACGACTGTACCGAGTTAAAGCGGTTATTAGCTGATTTGGATATTGAAGTGAATGAAGTTATTCCAGAAGGGGCTTCAGTTCACAACTTGAAAAACTTACCCCGCGCCTGGTTTAACATCGCTCCCTATCGCGAAATTGGCTTGATGGCGGCGCGTTACCTAGAAGAGGAATTTGGCACGCCCTACGTTGATATTGCTCCGATGGGAGTGGTAGAAACTGCCCGGTTTGTCCGGAAAGTCCAAGGAATTTTAAATGCCCAAAATGTGGCGGTGAATTACGAAGACTTCATCAACGAACAAACTTTGTATGTTTCCCAAGCTGCTTGGTTTTCCCGTTCCATTGACTGCCAAAACTTAACTGGGAAAAAAGCCGTAGTTTTTGGCGATAATACCCATGCCGCTGCCATGACTAAAATTTTGGCACGGGAAATGGGCATTCATGTGGTTTGGGCAGGAACTTACTGTAAGTATGATGCCGACTGGTTCCGGGAACAAGTCAGCGAATACTGCGATGAAGTGATTATAACTGACGATCATGGACAAATTGGGGATGCGATCGCCCGCGTGGAACCTTCTGCCATTTTCGGCACGCAAATGGAGCGGCACGTAGGCAAGCGCTTAAATATCCCCTGCGGTGTCATTGCGGCTCCCGTTCACATTCAAAATTTCCCCCTCGGTTACAAGCCGTTTATGGGTTACGAAGGCACAAATCAAATTGCTGATTTGGTGTATAATTCCTTCACCCTGGGCATGGAAGATCACCTGCTAGAAATCTTTGGCGGACACGATACCAAGGAAGTAATTCAAAAGGGCATTTCCGCCGATTCTGATTTGAATTGGACCAAAGATGCTCAAGCCGAATTAAATAAAGTGCCGGGTTTTGTCCGAGGGAAAGTGAAGCGGAATACCGAGAAATTTGCTCGCGATCGCAATTTCAGTCAAATCACCGTTGAAGTCATGTATGCTGCCAAAGAAGCTGTTGGCGCATAACCATCATTGATAAGCTGACGCGCCGCTAAATTGTACTTTTTGAAGCCTGAAGCACTTGTCATCAGGAGTTCGGTACAAAAAACTAGATGCGCGGCAGCTTAGTCACACCGCACTTAACCATCAAGCTTGATTCTCATAGCGATACAAGCTTGGGTTGATCGATTCCCAAAGACTTGCAATACTCAGAAATCGCTCGTTATTTGGATTTTCAATTATGTTCCGTGCCGTGTCACTGAGGTTTAAACTACCTTCTACAAACCACAAGAATGTATGAGTATCCAGCAGTAGTTTCATGGTTCAGTCGATAAGTTCTGCTAGCCGAGTTTCTGCCTCTTTTAAATCAACTCTACGCATAAATCCTCTAATTTTGGGTTATGTTAAATAGACGTTTCGAGTAAGCTTTTTTTCATTATCAGGACTTACGCAGTTGCGCCGCATATAGCGTTTATGGTGCGTTACGCTGCGCTAACACACCCTACTAATGGAGGTGTTGCGTAAGTCCTGATTATATAAGGTTTTGAAGGATTATATTTTTCCTTTAAGTTTGTATCCTGGCATAATATTTTTCCGATCGCTATACAAAGGGGCGAATTGCTATTCGCCCTTACGAAATCACGCGGTGGGTTGCGGCAATTTAGCCAAGTTTTCGGCATAAATTTCAATCGCCATTTGTTCATCGTTGCGAGCCGCGAGCGATCGCTTGACTTCTCCCAGATATAATGGTTCTGAAACCCCTGGTTGGGGATGAATTACTGTCCTGACTCGAATTTCCATTTGGTTTTGAGCTTGTCCTAGGCGACCATAGGAAAATAAATCGCTGGCAGCTTGGCGCAAAGTGGCTTCTACTTGAGTGGCAGTAATTTGGGGCGACACTGCGACTACCACTTGGGAACCGCCATTATCATATACCAGGGAATATCGGGCAGCATTGGGAATGGTGGTGTGGGCAAATAATCCCAAACCCAGGGCAAAGAAACCGCCGCTGAGAACTCCCATAAAACCTGTCACTCCCACCAAGCGGAAGCGAAAACCCCACTGTAAAATAAAAGCGACTACCGTGAGGACGGCAATGGCAATGGTAGCAATGCTAGACCATTGGGCAAATCTAAACAAATCGGCGGTGGTAAATATCACGGTTGGCAACTCAGGCTTCTTCTTTTTCGTTACTGACAAACCCTTCTAAGTGGTTGCCGCTGGAGGATTCTAGGGCAGCTTTTAGGGTATGCCACGTCAGCGTAGCGCATTTAATCCGGACAGGGAACTGGGAAACGCCCTGCATGACGTTTAATTTCCGCTGTTCTTGGGGGAATTCCCCTTGTCCTTTCATCATTTCTTGGAAGCGCTGCACCATTGCTAAGGCTTCGCTGGTGCTTTTGCCGCGCAAAGCTCCTGCCATTAAATCGGCAGAAGCGATCGCGATCGCGCAGCCTTGACCATCAAATTTTACATCTTCGATGCGATCGCCTGTCTCATTCAACTGCAAAGTTAATTCAATCGTATCGCCGCAGGAAGGGTTATGTCCCCGCTGATACCGATGCACGGGGTTAGTTTTTCCCTTGTGCTTCGGTTTCTTATAGTGTTCCAGAATTACTTGCTGGTATAGGTCGCGCAGATTACCCAGAGTCATAAGAAAATATGGGATGTTTGGAAACTCAGTCGCTGTCTTTGAACTGGTTCCTAGGCTCTGCCTGGGAACCGATATCGAGAGGCTCTGCCTCGCTTGGTTATCATCCGAGGCAGAGCCT
>CAKZHE010000138.1 GCA_936920195.1 uncultured cyanobacterium
AGAGGCTCTGCCTCGTATGAGCGCCAAGCGAGGCAGAGCCTCTGGATATCGGTTCCCAGGCAGAGCCTGGGAACCAGCTAGGGTATATCAGACACAGTTGTTGCATGAATAAAGTTGCTCAAAAACTCGCAAAGTCAACAGCCTAGCCTCTGGGTGTGGTTCCCAATCACCCCATCTCCCAATCACCCCATCTCCCCCTCTCCCCATCCTTTTAAAGGGGGGATCTTCTATGTCGTCACCAAAACAGCTTCACTATCCGCATCTATTTTTGGATGATACAAAGCGGCATCAATCCGGCAACCGCGATAAGCCAAAATGTACAATTCCTTCAAATCTTGAATCAGCGGATAGCGGGGATTGGCTCCCGTACATTGATCGTCAAAAGCTAAATCTGCCAACTCTTCCAAACTATTGTAGAAAACCTGCTCGTCTTCTGATAGTGCCTCTTTAATGGTTGCGGGAATATCCAGTTGATGCTTCAAATTTTCAATCGCCTCAACTAATTTTTCCACCTTTTCATCTAAAGTCACACCACCTAAATGTAGATAATCCGCAATCTGAGCATAACGTTCTTTCGCCTTCGGGTATTTATACTGCGGGAAAATCGCTTGCTTGAAGGGGATATCCGTGGCATTGTACCGAATCACATGGGAAATCATCAGCGCATTGGCTAAACCGTGGGGAACATGGAAAGTCGAACCCAATTTATGCGCCATCGAGTGACAAATTCCCAGGAAAGCATTGGCAAATGCCATCCCCGCAATCGTCGCCGCGTAGTGAACTTTTTCCCGCGCTTCCACATCTGCCCCACCATTTTGATAAGAACGAGGCAGATATTTAAAGATCAATCCAATCGCTTCTAATGCCAATCCTTCGGTAAACTCCGTTGCCAGCACTGACACAAAAGCTTCTAAGGCATGAGTTAGGGCATCAATCCCGCCATAGGCAGTTAATTTCTTGGGCATAGTTAATACCAATTCTGGGTCAACAATTGCCATATTCGGTGTCAACGCATAATCAGCTAAGGGATATTTCACCCCCACTCTGTCATCTGTCACCACTGCAAAAGGCGTGACTTCTGAACCAGTTCCCGAAGTGGTCGGAATTGCCACCAAAATAGCTTTTTTCCCTAACGGAGCCAGTTCATAAACTCGCTTGCGGATATCCATAAACCGCATGGCTAAACCATCAAATTCGATCTCTGGCTGTTCATACATCAACCACATCACTTTGGCAGCATCCATTGGCGAGCCACCACCAATGGCAATAATTACATCGGGTTGATAGCTTCGCATCAAAGCCAGACCTTTATTAACATTGGAAAGGGTGGGATCTGGTTCGACTTCATGGAAGATGTCATACTGGATGCCAATATGATCGAGGATATCCGTTAGTCTCTTGATCATGCCTAGATCAAATAGCGGTTTGTCGGTGACAATAAATGCCCGTTTTTTGCCTTCGAGATCCTGCAAAGCTACTGGCAAACAACCGTATTTGAAATAGATTTTTGGTGGCACGCGAAACCACAGCATATTTTCCCGCCGTGCAGACACCGTTTTTACGTTGAGCAGGTGATGAACGCCCACATTACCGGAAATAGAGTTGCCACCCCAACTACCGCAACCCAAGGTAAGAGAAGGATCTAATTTGAAGTTGTATAAATCTCCAATGGCTCCTTGAGAAGAAGGTGTATTAATCAGCACCCGGCTAGTTTCTACTTTGGCTTCAAATTCAGTGATATGTTTGTGGTTGGCAGGATCGGTGTACAATACCGAAGTATGTCCGAGTCCACCAAAAACAATCAATTTTTCAGCTTTATCTACCGCATCAGTAAAGTCTTTTGCCCGATACATTGCCAGAATGGGCGAGAGTTTTTCGTAGGCAAAGGGTTCATCTTTACTAATTTCTGACACTTCCCCAATTAGCACTTTGGCATCCGGGGCTGCTATCCCAGCTAATTTAGCTAAGGTTTGCACCGATTGCCCAACAATTTCGGCATTTAAGTGCTGGTTGACGATGATTTTACTGCCCAATTTTTCGGTTTCATCTGGGGTGAGGAAGTAAGCCCCGCGAGCAGTAAACTCTTGTTTTACCGAGTCATAAACATCATCAACCACAATCACCGATTGTTCGGAAGCACAAATCATGCCATTGTCGAAGGTTTTGCTCAGTAAAATTGAACTAACTGCCATAGCAATATCAGCAGTAGAATCAATCACTGCCGGAGTATTCCCCGCGCCTACACCTAAAGAAGGATGTCCCGAAGAATAGGCGGCATGAACCATTGCTGGTCCGCCAGTCGCCAGAATCAGATTAATATCTGGATGCTGCATTAATGCTTGCGACAGGGGAACAGTTGGCTCATCAATCCAACCAATAATGTTTTCTGGTGCGCCAGCGGCTACGGCGGCTTCTAAAACAATTTTGGCGGCTTCTCTGGTACAATTTTTAGCTCTGGGGTGGGGAGAAAAGATAATCCCATTCCGGGTTTTCAGGGCAATTAACGCCTTGAAAATAGCGGTTGATGTTGGGTTGGTGGTGGGGATGATTCCCGCCAGAATCCCTAGGGGTTCGGCAATTTTCTGAACGCCAAAGGATTTGTCTTCTTCGATGATGCCGCAGGTCTTTTCGTGCTTGTATTTGTTGTAAATGAATTCTGAGGCAAAGTGATTTTTAATCACTTTATCTTCGATTACTCCCATGCCTGTTTCTGTGACTGCCATCTTAGCGAGGGGAATGCGGGCAGTATTAGCGGCAAGGGCAGCTTTTTTGAAGATGATGTCAACTTGTTCTTGGGTAAAAGTGGCGTATTCGGCTTGGGCGCTTTTAACTCGTTGAATTAGTTCTTCTAGTTCTTGAGCGTTGGTGACTTTAGCTAGCATTGCTTTTTTTACCTGAATCAACGATTTACTGAACTTTCAGTCCGTAGCTGCTGAAAATATCCACAGCTTGCTGAATTGCTTCTGGGGTGGGGATTGGAGTATCTTTAAGTTGATAGTCGAATCCTAATTTTTCCCATTTGTATTCGCCCATTTTGTGAAATGGGAGAATTTCGACTTTTTCGACATTTTTTAAATTGGAGACAAATTTTGCCAATCCTTCAATGTTGTGGGGGGCATCTGTCAGTTGGGGAACCAATACAAAGCGAATCCAGGTGGGTTTGTTAATTTCACTCAAATATGTGGCTAGGGCGAGTGTAGGTTCAATGGAAACGCTGGTAACTTTGACATAGGTTAAGGGATCGAAGGATTTGATGTCTAGTAGGACTAAATCAACGTATTCTAGGACAGATTTGGCGACTTGCAAATCAGCATAACCAGAGGTGTCTAGGGCGGTGTGAAGATGCAGTTCGTGGCAACGTCTGAAGATTTCTTTCACAAATTCAGGTTGCATTAAAGGTTCGCCGCCACTAACGGTTACGCCACCAGAGGAACTGATGTAGGATTTGTATTTCTGAATCTCCGTAATTAAATCATCAACTGTGGTTTGTTTGCCGCTGGTGAAATTCCGACAGTCAGGGTTATGGCAGTAGAGACATCTGAGGGGACAGCCTTCAGTAAAGATTACGAAGCGAATGCCAGGACCATCGACTGTACCGCAGGTTTCTACTGAATGAATTTGTCCAACGCTAGTCATAGAAATTTGGTAAGTGGATGGGGGCAAAGAAATGGCGATCGCTTATCCCGATCGCCATTATTCTAAACCCTAAATGGAACTATGGAATGTGCGGTTAATCACATCCAGTTGTTGTTCCTTAGTCAACTTGATGAAGTTGACGGCATAACCGGAGACGCGAATGGTTAATTGGGGATACTTTTCGGGATGATCCATTGCTTCCAAGAGGGTTTCGCGATTCAGGACATTGACATTAATATGATGTCCGCCATCGTGAAAGTATCCGTCGAGAATGGTGGAGAGGTTGGTGAAGCGATCGCCGTCGGTTTTTCCTAATGCTTTGGGAACAATAGAGAAGGTACAAGAAATACCATCTTGGGCGTGTTCGTAGGGCAGTTTGGCGACAGAAGCTAGGGATGCGATCGCACCTTTGGTATCTCTGCCGTGCATGGGATTTGCCCCCGGTGCAAAAGGTTCTCCCGCTTTCCGTCCATCGGGAGTATTGCCCGTTTTCTTCCCATAAACTACGTTGGAAGTAATGGTGAGAACTGATTGGGTGGGTACGGCATTGCGGTAGGTTTTATGATGCCGCAGTTTGTTCATGAAATCTGTGACCAAATTGACAGCAATACTATCTACTCGTTCGTCGTTATTGCCATATTTGGGATAATCCCCTTCAATTTCATAGTCAACCGCTAACCCGCTGTCATTCCGCAGCACTTTCACTTTGGCATATTTAATCGCTGACAGCGCATCGGCAACTACGGATAATCCTGCCACTCCACAAGCACAAGTTCGCAAAATATCTCGGTCATGCAAGGCCATTTCTAGCCGTTCATAACAGTATTTGTCGTGCATATAATGGATGACATTCAGGGTATTGACGTAGAGTTTGGAGAGCCAATCGAGCAATACGTCATATTTGGCAACTACTTCCTGATAATCTAGATATTCAGATGCGATCGCAGGTAATTCTGGGGCAATTTGATCCCCTGATTTTTCATCTTTGCCGCCATTAATGGCATACAATAGGGCTTTGGCTAAATTCGCCCGCGCTCCAAAGAACTGCATTTGTTTGCCAATTCGCATCGCTGAGACGCAACAGGCAATCCCATAATCATCGCCAAAGTTAGGCCGCATCAAGTCATCATTTTCGTATTGGATGGAACTGGTTTCAGCGGAAATTTTGGCGCAGAAGTGTTTGAAATTAACGGGCAGTTTTTCCGACCACAGCACCGTTAAATTTGGTTCTGGTGCAGGTCCCAAGTTATACAAGGTATGCAGGAAGCGGAAACTATTTTTGCTCACTAAAGTTCTGCCATCTTCTCCCATCCCCCCGATTGATTCTGTCACCCAAGTGGGATCTCCAGAAAATAGTTGGTTATAGTCGGGAGTTCGCAGGAAACGCACCATCCGCAACTTCATCACAAAATGGTCGATTAGTTCTTGTAATTCTGGTTCGCTAATGTCGCCATTTTGTAAATCCCGTTCAAAATAGATATCCAGAAATGTTCCCACTCGCCCCAAGGACATCGCTGCACCATTTTGTTCTTTCACTGCGCCCAGGTAAGCAAAGTATGTCCATTGCACGGCTTCTTGGGAATTGGCGGCTGGTTGGCTAAGATCAAAACCGTAGCTGGCTGCCATTTGTTTCAATTCTTGCAGCGCTCGAATTTGTTCGGATATTTCTTCGCGCAACTGAATAACTGGCGCTTCGAGATATTCTACTTCCAAATCGATCAATTGTTGCTTCTTGTCGGCAATTAAGCGATCGCATCCATATAATGCTACTCGACGATAATCCCCAATAATCCGTCCGCGTCCATAGGCATCAGGCAAACCCGTAATAATTCCCGAATGTCGGGCTAATTTCATGGCGCGGGTATAGGCATCAAATACGCCATCGTTGTGAGTTTTGCGATACTTGGTAAAAATCTCTTCGGTTTGGGGATCTAATTTGTAGCCGTAGGCTTCTAAACCAGCTTTAACCACCCGAATCCCACCCAAGGGCATAATCGCTCGTTTCAGCGGTTTATCGGTTTGCAAGCCGACAATTTTTTCTAACTCTTGATTGACGTAACCCGCTGCGTGGGAAGTAATGCTCGCCGGAACTTGGGTATCAACATCCAAAATTCCCTTTTCTCGTTCTTGACGCATCAACTCTTTCACTTGATGCCATAATTCTTCCGTGCGATCGCTGGGACTAGCTAAAAAGGATTCGTTGCCTTCATAGGGAGTATAATTTTTTTGAATGAAATCGCGAACATCGATTTCTTGTTCCCATACTCCTGAAACAAAACCTTTCCATTGCACAAACATACAACTCAGTCTCCTAATAAGCTAGTGTTCTAGCAACAAGTCAGTAGCCAATAATTTAATCAGTCACAATACCGCTACAACTCTCTGGTATAGTTCCATACCTTTCTGTTGAGAGCTTGATGGAGAGTCATAGCTTTCTTCCTCCTATTTTTAATTGTAATACGATATTTGTAAGTACCAGCCGACTCATTTAAGCAACCCCATAGTTACCAAAAGTAAAAGATTGCCGGAAATCAACCTTTTACAGCATTTGTTAAAAAAAATGAAAACTTATTGGACGAATCGCTTAAAATAACCCTGTTTGCCGCACAAGGAGAAAACCTCTGTCTCTATCTTTCATCCCAATCCCACCAGAGCATCCACAACCTACCTCTAGACTGTTGGTATGCTTGCACGGTTGGGGGGCTAATGCCCAAGATTTAGCCTCTTTAACCCCCTATTTGAACTTAGAAAATTATTACTTTGTCTTTCCCAACGCTCCCTTCCCCTACTCTTACGGCTCCTTTGGGAGGGCTTGGTATGACTTAGCCATCCAAAATCAAGGAGAATTAGCCCAAATCCAAGATCGAGCAGGATTAGCCCAAAGTCGGCAATTATTAAT
Organism: uncultured cyanobacterium; assembly: GCA_936920195.1. GTDB lineage: Bacteria > Cyanobacteriota > Cyanobacteriia > Cyanobacteriales > FACHB-T130 > CAKZHE01. The sequence goes on from CAKZHE010000138.1 coordinate 6,536, forward strand.
CGATTGGTTGCTCACCTTGGAAAGTCAAACGGGAATTCCTTTGGAAGCTACCATTTTGGCAGGTTTTTCCCAAGGCGGCGCGATGACCTTGGAAGTAGGATTAGATTTACCCCTAGCGGGGTTAGTTGTCCTCAGCGGCTATATGCACCAGCGCCAGCAAGCTTTTCCCGCCACCTTCCCCCCAATTTTAATCATTCATGGCACTCAGGATGGAGTCGTTCCGATTGCGGCGGCTCGCCACACCCAATCCGAATTAATTCAGGCTGGGGCAACAGTGGAGTACCAAGAATTCCCCATGCAGCACGAAATTAGCCGAGAGGCAATTGCCAGAATGCGGACTTTTGTGACAAACATTCCTGAATCTAGGCACTTTTAGCTAAGAAAATTGACATACTCCCCGGCCTAAAGGCACGGGGATTCTAAGGTCGAACAGCAATTGCGGGCATCAGCCCGTCTGACATTACCTAACTTAGCGGTTGATGCCCCAACCGCACAAATATTTCTAGCCGCGTTTTCATCCCGCCCATTTACTGATTGGCAGGATGGACAACGCCATTCTCTCACGGACAAATCTAAACTGGATAAAATATGACCGCAGTGCGAACAAGTTTTACTGGATGGATACCAAGGGTTAATAAAAATGATTTGTTTCCC
>CAKZHE010000139.1 GCA_936920195.1 uncultured cyanobacterium
AGGCTCTGCCTCGCTTTGTCATCCGCGAGGCAGAGCCTCTCAATGGGCATTCCCAGGCAGAGCCTGGGAACGAGTAAAATCTAGTTAAAAATCACTGTCTGGCTAAATCAATTAATGACGCTGGATGGTATCAATTTCGAGTTGGGCTAGAGTATTTTGGCAAGGTATTTAAACGGCTCACTATTGCGGTAAATCCTGCCTACACTTCTCAAGAATGCTCTAGCTGTGGCACTGTGGTTAAAAAGTCTCTGTCTACTCGTACTCATGTTTGTCAATGTGGATGCAAGTTAGATCGTGACCATAACGCTGCTATAAATATCCTTAACTTAGGATTGGGTAGGGTAGGGCATACCGGAACCTTTGCACTAGATGCAAGCAACGCTTTAGGAGATTCGCCCTCTACTCTGGTTGGTGAAAACCTGCAAGGGCAAGGCGAATCATTGATTAAAGAATCCCCGTGCCTTTAGGCCGGGGAGTGTCAAACTAGATTAACTACGTTGTCGTGGAGCAATTGCTATGCAAGTTAAAGACCTAACAATTGATGAATTGAAAACTCTGATTCGAGAAACTGTCATGGAGGCGTTAGAGGCACTTTTACCAGATCCAGATGAAGGTGCAATAGTCAGGGAAGATTTCAAACGAGAGCTTTTGGAGATTCGGAAGCGCAGAGAGACAGGATTTCGGGGCATTCCAGCAGAAGAGGTTATGCACAAACTGGGATTAGGCGGCAGATGAGCTATTCGGTTGAATATGAGAGTGATTTCTATTGACCGAATTAGACATCGAAGAGAAGTTTACGACTAAAATCAACCTCAAAACACCATTTCACGAGCAACCTTACACTACTTTAAAGCTTCAATCGTAACGCAACCACCTTCAACTGCCTCTATCTGAAGCTTAAAACCATACAGCAAACCCATTCCCACTAAAGGATCTGCATCAGAAGCTGCCACATCAATAATTTGATTCTGACCGTCCCAGATCACAGAAGCTTTGTATATTTCAAAAACAACTTCGCTCCCGTCGCCTAATGTACCAACGTCGCGGTAGTGCCAAGGCAAGGCAAGATCTATGATGACGGCAAGAGGTAAAGACAAAAAGCTGGTGAATCCTGTATCAATGACCGCATCAACGGTAATTTTTGGTGAGCCGATGCGACCTACTGCAACTTTGATGATTGCTTCACAATTATTATTGACCACGCCGAACATCATACGGGCTTTCTCAGACTGCGACTGCCAAAACGGAAGACGGCTCTATGCCCAATCCGAATCACCCAAGGTTGAGCATCGGGTTTATGTTCATAAAGGCGATCAACGGCTACCATCGGTGTGTCAGCTACTTCAAAAGCACCTGTTTCAATGTCAATTGCCACAATTCTCCCCTGATTGCCTTGCTCAACTTGCTGGCGTACATGAGATTCATAAATCTCATTGCCACGCCGAGCAAATTCTTCCTTGCTGTAGCGGGGGTGTCGCGCTGTCATGGACTTGACCTCATTTCCATTTCACTTCTACATTTTAACAGAATTATTATAGTGACGTTATTCGTATAAAGCATTACTCACTTTAGGATAAGCGATCGCCTTCGGCCTTGCCAAATTCCCGATCCGGTGGTCAAGTTCTGTTACAATCCGTAAAGAAACTGAGCAGGGTATGACGGGATGCGGGTAGCAATCGTCGGTGCGGGATTAGCGGGGATGGCAGCAGCTATCGATTTAGTCGATGCTGGCTGTGAAGTGACAATTTTTGAATCTCGTCCTTTCGTGGGCGGTAAGGTAGGTAGTTGGGTAGATGCCGAAGGCAACCACGTAGAAATGGGGTTGCACGTCTTTTTTGGCTGCTACTATCAACTTTTTGACTTGATGGAGAAGGTGGGAGCGCTGTCAAATTTGCGCTTGAAGCAGCATACCCACACCTTTATCAATCGCGGCGGCAAGGTGGGGGAGTTGGATTTTCGCTTCTTTACGGGCGCACCGCTGAATGGATTAAAGGCGTTTTTTACCACTTCCCAATTATCTTTGCAGGATAAAATCCAAAATGCGATCGCCCTCGGCACAAGTCCCCTAGTTCGGGGTTTAATTGACTTTGAAGGGGCAATGAAAACCATTCGCCATCTTGATAGCGTCAGCTTTGCCGATTGGTTTCGCCGTCATGGAGGTAGCGATGGCAGCATTAAACGCCTGTGGAATCCCATCGCCTACGCCTTGGGTTTTATTGATTGCGAAAATATTTCCGCTCGCTGTATGCTGACGATTTTCCAGTTTTTTGCCGCCAAAACTGAAGCCTCAATTTTGCGGATGCTGGAAGGTTCTCCCCACGAATATTTGCACAAACCGATTATTAATTACTTGGAAGCACGGGGAACCAAGATTTATACCCGCAGGCGGGTGCGAGAAGTTTTGTTTGCCGGAGAAAATACAGAAACTCGCGTCACTGGCATCAAAGTTGCCGATGGGGAAACGGAGGAAACCATTACTGCCGATGCCTATATTTGTGCCTGCGATGTGCCGGGAATTCAACGGCTGTTACCTCCAGCTTGGCGACAATGGCCTGAATTTGACAATATCTATAAATTGGAGGCAGTACCAGTCGCCACCGTGCAACTGCGATTTGATGGTTGGGTGACAGAATTAGCCGCTGGTGCAAATCTGAAAACTCTCCAGGCGCAGGGCATTGATAATTTGTTATATACTGCCGATGCTGATTTTTCTTGCTTTGCCGATTTAGCCTTAACCAGTCCGGGAGATTATTATCGAGCCGGACAAGGTTCTTTGCTACAGTTAGTGTTAACACCGGGAGATCCCTTTATTAAAGAAAGCAATGAAGCGATCGCACTCCATGTCCTCAACCAAGTTCGAGAATTATTTCCCTCTGCCAAAGAGTTAAATGTTACTTGGTCGAGTGTCGTCAAATTAGCCCAATCCCTCTATCGAGAATCCCCCGGAACCGATCCTTTTCGTCCTCCCCAAAAAACTCCCATTGCCAACTTTTTCCTGGCGGGGAGTTATACTCAACAAGATTATATTGATAGTATGGAAGGGGCAACTATTTCTGGTCGGCAAGCTGCTCAAGCAATTTTGGCAAGCAAATAAAATTTGGGCGATCGCCTTCCTATCATACCAAATTCTACTCGTTCCTAGGCAGAGCCTAGGAATGTCTATCGAGAGGCTCTGCCTAGGCTGTTGACTTTGGGCCTTTTTATGGGTTTTCTGTTCATACAGTTTACTCGTTCCCAGGCTCTGCCTGGGAATGCCCATTGAGAGGCTCTGCCTCGGATGATAACCAAGCGAGGCAGAG
>CAKZHE010000140.1 GCA_936920195.1 uncultured cyanobacterium
CCCCTATTCCCTATTCCCTCTCTTCCCTATTCACTCTCTTCACTATTGCCTATTCCCTCTCCTATTCCCTGTTCCCTCTTGAAATGCTTATCCATCATGCTTCGATTCGGACGGCAAATATTCATCGCGCGATCGCCTTTTACGAATTGCTGGGGTTTACCGTCCAAGAACGCTTCACCACTGGTTATACCCTCGCCTGTTGGATGACAGGAGAAGCAGGGCGCATTGAACTAATCCAAATTCCCGAACCCCATCCCCCCGCCGATGCCTTTGGAGACGAGCATTATGTGGGCTACTACCACCTATCCTTTGACTTGACTGCCACAGCTACCGACCTACCTAGCTGGTTAGCTGCCCGGAAAGAAGAATTTGCCACCATCCCAGAATTAGCCCCCTTGCAGATCCTCCTAGAGCCACATCAGCAACAAATAGGCGATCGCGTTTATGAAGTTGCCTTCATTGCCGATGCCGATGGCTTACCCCTAGAACTTTTACGGATACTCAAGTAGATCGGGGATAATTATTCACCAATGTACTTGACAACTGGGGTAGAATAATACTTTTTGTGTACATTAATTTTAATTTCAAAACTTCGTGTCATCTAATCTAAGCCAGATCGACAGCCTTGAGGCCAAACCATTGCTCGTTGAGGGAGAACTCCCCTTTACCCTTCAGCAACTGAAAGCGGCAATTCCCTCCTATTGCTTTGAACCCTCGCTTTGGAAATCTTTTAGCTACCTTTTTCTAGATGTATCTGTGATTGGCATCCTCTATGCAGCTGCCTATTTCATCAACTCTTGGTGGTTTTGGCCTGTATTTTGGGTGATGCAGGGAACCATGTTCTGGGCGCTGTTTGTGGTTGGACACGATTGCGGACACGGTTCCTTTTCCAAAAAGAAATGGCTCAATGACCTAATTGGGCATTTAACCCACACGCCCATCTTAGTCCCCTTCCACGGTTGGCGGATTAGCCACCGCACCCACCATCTCAACACTGGCAATATCGACACTGATGAAAGTTGGTATCCAGTCACCGAAAGCAAATATCGGGAAATGGGATGGCCAGAAAAGTTTGCCCGTTTCGATTTTGTCTTGCTGGGCTATCCTATCTATTTGTTTAAACGGACTCCCGGAAAACCAGGCTCCCACTTTCTTCCTAGCAGCCCCCTGTTTAAGCCATCAGAAAAATGGGATGTGATTACCAGCAGTGTTTGCTGTCTGCTGATGGTGTGCTTTTTAGGTTGGGCAGCCTATCAATACGGCTGGATGAATTTGCTGAAATACTATTTCGGCCCCTATGTAGTTTTTGTGATGTGGTTGGATTTGGTGACATTTCTCCATCACACCGAACCCAGTATTCCCTGGTATCGCGGCAAAAACTGGTATTTTCTCAAAGGTGCGCTATCCACCATCGATCATGATTATGGATTTGTGAACAACATTCACCACAATATCGGTACTCATGTTGCTCATCACATCTTTTTGAATATGCCTCACTACCACCTAAAAGCAGCCACTGAAGCAATTAAACCAATTTTGGGTGACTATTATCGAGTATCCAAAGAGTCAGTTTTTAGTTCTTTTTGGCGCTCTTACCGCAGCTGTCATTTTGTTGCAGATACGGGGGCAGTAGTTTACTACCAACCCAAAACCGAATTAACTAAGGATTAAGTCAAGTAGGGGCAATTCATGAATTGCCCCTACTTTCTTAGCTTTTTCACTCGTTCCCAGGCTCTGCCTGGGAATGCCCATGGAGAGGCTCTGCCTCGAATGATAATTAAGCGAGGCAGAGCCTCTCGATATCGGTTCCCAGGCAGAGTCTGGGAACCAGTCTAGTCAATAAAATGATCATCAAATTATTGATTTTTTATTCCTTAGCTTGGCTGACATTTGCCAGCCCGAATTAAACCAACCCGATGAGCGATCGCATCGGCTCTAGAAGCAAAGGGTCCCCATTTTTTCATATCCCCATCTGCTTGCGCTGCAAGTTGTTCTCTCGGCAGAATGGTGCATTGTCCTGACGGGAGTTTGATAATAAACCAAGTTTCTAATTCTGCTGTCATTTTCCTATAATTTAGATTGTTTGACTGGAATTTCAATGATAAACTCTGTTCCTTCTCCGGCAGTAGAAATACACTTCAAAGTCCCTTTATGCCTGTCAGCAATGATTTGATAGCTAGTAGCTAGTCCTAAGCCTGTACCTTTACCAACTGGTTTAGTAGTAAAGAAAGGTTCAAAGATGTGCTGCTGTACTTCTGGTGACATTCCCGAACCATTATCACCGATTTGAATCACTGCCCAACCATTATTTAGCAGCTTGGTGGTAATTTTAATTGTGGGTTTGCGGATTGAATCAACGTCCGATCTTAAAACGTCTAAAGCGTCAATAGCATTCAGCAAAATATTTAGTAAAGCTTGATTCAACACCCCAGGATAGCACTGAATGGAGGACAAGCGATCGCCTTCCTTGACCACCATGATTTCAGATTTATCTGCTTTGGGATTCAAGTAATATTGTAAAATTAACAGCGTACTATCGATACATTCATCCAAATCGACATATTTATATTCCGCTTCATCCAACCGCGAGAAAATTCGTAAAGACTCGACAATACTGCGGATGCGTTTAGTCCCCATTTTCATTGATGAAACCATCCGTTCAAAATCTTCAACTATATATTCTAACTCCATATCTTCTAGTTCTTTTTGAATTTCTTCGGCAGGTTGTGGATAATATTGTTGATATTTTTTGACTAAATTTAGCACTTGTCGAGTATATTTTTCGGTATGTTCAATATTGCCATGAATAAAGCTAACTGGATTATTAATTTCATGGGCAATTCCCGCCACTAATTGTCCCAAGCTAGTCATTTTTTCGGTTTGAATTAGTTGAGTTTGACTGCGTTGCAAATTGTCCAAGGTTGTAGATAGTTCGTGATTTTTTCGTTGTAATTCTTCAGTTCTTGCTGCTACTCTTTCCTCTAGGGTGGCATAAACGCGAGCATTTTCAATGGAAATAGACATTTGGGAAACTAAAACCTTGATAATTTCTAATCGCTCTTGTGTAAAAACTCCTTGAGCGATGCGATTGCCCAAATAAAGAATGCCAATAAATTTCCCTTGGTAAAGAATTGGCAAGCTTAAAACTGATTTGGGCTGGTATTTTTGAATATAGGAGTCGTTGGTAAACTTTCCTTCTTTGGTGGCATTATTCAAAACCAAGGTTTCTTGGGTTCTATGCACATAGTTAATAATAGAAAGTGGTACATCTAAATCTTGATTTACTGGAATAAAAGGAAGATTGACACCTCGCTCTGATTCGACAGTTCCTTCTGCTGCCAGCACCATTTTATTGTCTTCTAGCAAGAACAGTAGTACTTTTTGCGCCCCAGCACTTTCCATAATAATTTGCGTTAATTTAGAAAGTAAGTTTTCTAAAATTAGTTCTCCAGATATGGCTTGAGCGGCTTTGGTGACAGTCAGAATATCTAGGATTGCTGAGTGATTGCTGCTAGTTGTAGATCTAGTTATATGTGTCTGATTGGCAGGCATTAAATCGAGACTGGCAACTTCTGATTCCGAGCCTTTTGATCTGGCAGAAAATATTTCTGAATATCTTTGTTCCAAATCTTTCACCTTAGTACCTGCTCCCCAAGCTTGATAAGCATTGTAGGCTTGATGGAGATAAGCTTGGGCAATAATTTCTTGATGGCGGGAGAAATGAAACTCGGCGGTGAGTTCGCAAGCGAGCGCTTCTTCGTGGATAAATCCTTCTTTTTTGGCGACCGCGATCGCGCTTTCATAGTAGGCTATGGCTTGGTACTCTTGTCCTAAAACCCGTGCCTTTTCTGCTTCCACTAAATCGTAGCCGTGTTGAAAGTTCATTGGACAATGAATCGCCCAGTTTTTTCTGATTTTTTGATTCGCTGCTACTTTCTTTAAAAACTCTTTTTGTTCTTTGGCTGAAGCTTGGGGATACACTGCCAGTAGCGATAGCGAATAGTAAAAGTTGTTAGCCGCAAATGTGATCACACCAAAGGCACTATCACTATATTTGTCCGCCAATTTAGATTGTTCAAATGCCTCTCCATAATTTCTCATAAAGTACGCAAAAATAGATTGAGTTAAATTAATTTGAAATGCCATAGTCCGATTATTATTTTCTATTGAAGATGCCAGTTTTTGTTCGGAGTCTTTAATGGAATTTTGACCAATCAGTTTTAAATATAATTGCATCCATAGGTAATTTAGCTCAAGTGAAAACTTTTGCTTTAATTTTGTTAATTTCTGAATATTATGTCCATTATTTCCGGCTAAAGTTCGCAAATTCATGCCACTTAAAAATCCATTAATTACATAACCAATTACCGCATAACTACTATATTCTAAGTCGCTAATTTCCAAAGAAATCTTCATTATTTCTAAACAAGGATTTATTAAATTTTTCAGAGGTTCTTTCCAGTGTCTAATAGTGATGATAGACAACATATAAACGCTGGGCTTGAGCTTTTTAAAGCTAAAATTATCGATTAATTTTACTGCCAGTTGACCAAATTTATATCCCCCATTAATATCTCCCATTCCCGCACATAAAATCAACCCGTAAAGACTATAGCCAATTGCAGTTTGAGGACAATTACCATGTTTAATACTGAGATTAATCATTTTCATGGCGACGATAGGCAAGATCTCTGGATTGGTAATTCCCGCCGCAATAAACACGGAATTTAAAAGTCTCATGGTGGCGAGTTTATAGGGATCTGTCATAATTGGTAGTGCTACTAATTCCGCAACTTGCTTATTGCCTAAATTTAGTTTTGTTTGCAATAATTCTATTAAAAAACCCAATTTATTAACTTTTTTGGGCAATGGAAATCCCAATTCTGCTAACAAAGGTATCGCAGTATCAATTACTGCTGTCATCTGGTTTTGAGCGGTATAAAACTGGATCTTTTTCTCGTATACAGGAATTTTTTCGATCAGAGTTTTGGTTCGCTGCAAAACTAAGTCTGATAATTGGTTAGCGCGTTCTAGGTTAGTATTAAGATATTCCGCCGCGATCGCTTCTATATAAACATCCAAAGTTAATTGGTATTGATTTTGCCAGCTATGCCCATCAAGGAGTTCTAAACTAATATTTAGACATTCTCTGGCAACGTTATAGGCATTAGAAGCTATGGCTTTTTTACCAGCCTTCAAATTCAGTTTTACTAGCTGTTCTTTTTCGGCTAGGGATTGAATCAATTCTCGACCAATATTTAATTGGTTCACTATATCAAAAATGTTTTCTTCAATTTCAGGCTCTGGATTATTTTGGAGTAGCAGTTGCCCAATCTTTAAATGGGTGGCTTTTTTCTCCAATTCTGGAATTAACGAGTAAGCGGCTTGCTGAACTCGGTCATGCAAAAACCTGTAAAATACTGATGAGGAATAATTATTCTGTTCCCAATCTCCAGCCCCAAGCAACGGAATTTTATAAGCTTCTGATAATGGTAAGATCAATCCTGCTTGCAGTGCTGACCAGAGAATTGTAGCAGTTTCAGAAGCCGATTTTTCGCAGGCGATCGCCAACACAAATAAATTAAAGCGATTGCCAATACAAGCGGCGATTTTCAAAAGTTGCTGCGTTTCCTCTGGCAATTTCTGAATATTCCTTGCCAGCAATTCTACAATGCTGTAATCAACGATTTCCTTTGCCAAAATCTTTTGGATATCCCACTGCCAGCCTCTCGCCTGAAAATCAAAAGTTAATAGTTCTTCGCTATGGAGACTTTGCAGTAACTGGGTTAAGAAAAATGGATTTCCTTGGGTTTTATTGTAAATCAACTCTGCCAGAGGCTGAGTCACAGTTTTTTCTTTGCTGTTGCTTGCGCCTGTCCCCAGAGCATCAGCAATTAAGTCCCAAACACTAGAAAAACTCAGTTGATGCAAAACGATTTGATTTATTTTGCCCTGAGCTTGTTGAATCTTGTCGATGGTACTGGTTAAAGGATGGACTGCATCCACTTCATTGTCTCGATATGCACCAATGAGTAAGAAATATTTACTGTCTGCATCAGTAATAAGAAGTTCAATTAAATTTAATGAAGTCAGATCTGCCCATTGCAAATCATCTAAAAATAAAACTAAGGGATGTTCTTTTTGGGCAAACACCTGAATCAACTGTTGAAATAGTTGATTAAAGCGATTTTGGGCTTCTGCTGCTCCTAGTTCTGGGGCTGGGGGATGACTGCCAATAATTTTTTCTAAATCAGGAATTACATCAATGATGACGGCAGCATTTTCGCCTAACACAGCCAGGATATTTTCTTGCCAATAGGTGATTTTTTCTTGACTTTCGGAAAGGAGTTGCTGAATTAAATCTTCACAAGCTTCAATTAAGGCTGCATAGGGAATGTTGCGCTTAAATTGATCGAACTTGCCATCAATGAAATAACCTCGTTGCTGCACAATGGGTTTGTGAATCTCGTTAATTAGGGAAGATTTACCGATACCAGAATATCCAGAAACTAAAACAATTTCACTTTGTCCATGACTAACTCTTTGAAAGGCGGTTAGTAGCTGATTAACTTCGGTATCTCTCCCATAGAGTTTTTGGGCAATAACTAATTGAGCGGATCTGTCCAATTGTCCAGGAAAAAAATAGGCGATCGCGCCCTTTTCTTCTAATTGATTTAGGCAAGTTTCTAGATCTGCTTTTAGCCCGCTAGCACTCTGATAGCGGTCTTCGGCATTCTTCTCCAACAACTTCATCACTACTTCTGAAATAGTCGCTGGAATTTGGGGATTAAGTAGCTGGGGAGGTAGGGGTTGTTTAGCAATATGGCTGTGAACTATTTCCATAGGATCGTTACCTTTAAAGGGAATGTCTCCCGTCAACATTTCATAAAAAGTTACCCCCAAGGAATAAAAATCTGTATGATAATCAATCGACCGATTCATTCTGCCAGTTTGCTCTGGAGACATATAGGCTAGCGTCCCTTCAAAATTAGCAGGATTGGTAATTTGAGCATCTTCCTTGCTTAACCGAGACGCAATGCTAAAATCAGTAATCTTGATTTTCTCGGCATAGGGATTGATAATGATATTTCCGGGTTTAATATCTTTATGGATAATTTGATTCTGATGTAAAAAACTCAACGCCTCAGCTAATTTAATCGCGATTTTTAAAAAGCTTTTTAATTCCAGCGGCGATGCTGAAGAATTAAGGATTTCTCTGAGGGATTTACCCCCGAAGTCTTCCAAGATCAGGGCTAATCGATTTTGATAGCTTTCCAGGCTGTAAACCTTCACAATTCCTTCGGCATCTAAATTTGCCGCAATCTGATATTCGTGCTTCAGCCGTGCCAGTTGCTCAATGGTGGGAGATTCAGCTTTCAGAGTTTTAATAATCGTCGGCTGTCGATCTCGTTCTCTAATTCCTCGATATATCAGGGTGTTAATTCCGGAATTGATTGCCTTGCCGAGTTGATAGCCAGGAATACTTAGCATATCTATACGCTGCTGAAAGAAAAGTTATTTAAGTTCAATTATAACGGGGGAAAAAAATCTTTCAGCAAAGATTGTTAAAATTTCAATAAACTTTATCAATGATTCAAAAGCTGCAATTGGTTGCTAATATTTTCCAAAACATAAAATAGGTAGTTTGGATAATTATTTATTTTTAATCGGTGTTTAGGACTGATTTGCTTAAGGAAAAGGCACTTTGACTATTCAGGGTTAAGTTTTGAGGTTTAATAGTCTATATAGGGTGTCTGAATGATATCATTTCTGGTCGAACGACCATGATTAATAACTCGTTTCTAGGCAGAGCCTAGGCTGTTGACTTTGAGCCTTTTTAGGGGCTTTTCTTAATACAGTTTCTTGTCTGTTTACTCGTTCCCAGGCTCTGCCTGGGAATGCCCATTGAGAGGCTCTGCCTAGGCTGTTGACTTTGTGCCTTTTTATGGAGTTTTTGCTCATGCAGTTTATGATTCACCTGCTTTTTGCTAGTTTCCATGCAGAGCATGGAAACTAGCAAAATAATAAGAGCATAATTATCGCATGAATAAAATCGGTCAAAAACTCGCAGAGTCAACAGCCTAGGCTCTGCCTCGTATGAGCGCCAAGCGAGGCAGAGCCTCTGGATATCTGTTCCCAGGCCGAGCCTGGGAACCAGTTAGGGTATGTCAGACACAGTTGTTGCATGAAAAAATTGCTGAAAAACTGATAAAGTCAACAGCCTAGGCTCTGCCTAGGAACCAGTTTAAACAGGGAACGGGGGACGGGGAACAGGAAATAATATTAGATGCACTATAGCTCGCTAGGCCAATCTAGGGCAGAAATACAAGTTTCCATCGCCCTGCTAGGAGTTAATCCCTTAACTTGAACGCTTAAACCAACCACACATTCAGAATAGCGAATGGGGAGCAAACTACGACGGCAATAATCTAGGACATCTAACTGTACAGGATCTATAGTGTATTGGACAATCTGAGTCACGCATTGAGATAATTCTAAGGGGCGGCGGACTCGGAAACAGTTAGTTACAGCAGTGTCACCTGAAATTTTGGTGCCGTCTTTAATTTGCAGAACGCATTTAGACAATTCTTTGGGATGCAATGCTTGAGCGCAGGCAGTGGGGATTGTGTCGGAATCAATTTTGGCATCCTGAAGAATGGCAGCGCAAACTTGAAATTCATTGGGAGTAAAAGCTACCGCAGGCAGGCTGAGGGCAGAGGTGGTGAAAACAAACAGCGCAGCGAGGGGGCGAGAAGATAAGTGAGGTGGACGCTTCATAGGGTTCTGTACTTGATTCAGGGGCAAACTATTCTAAAATTTATCCTACTGGCTGATTAGCGGGATTGGAAAACTTAGTGGTGATGGCAACGCACAATCCGGCTACCATGAGGGCGATCGCTGCCAGCATACTTGCCGTACTGGGGGGGACGGGGGCGGGTAAAATAAAGCTGTATAAGCTCATGGCAGCGGAAAATCCCCCAAAATAGATGCCAATGCCCAATCCGCCTTTTTGGGGCATGATGGTAAAAACTAAGGGGATGGCTCCATTCCAAAGTAAACTAAAACAGGCAATCAGGGCGATCGCGACTCCTACGGCTAGGAAACCGGAACTGATATTCAAAATTCCCAGCATCAGAATAGTCAACCCCACTCCGGCTAGCATCACTGGGCGATTGCCCCAACGAGTGGCAATTATTCCGGCAATTACTGAGCCAACTCCTAACAAAATGGAAGTGCTGCCACCGATAATACTACCATCAATGATTGGGACGGCGGCTGTGACCAATTTGGGCAGGATATCAAACAGGGATAAGCGGAAAGCCCAACCCACAAACATTCCCATCACAAATAAAACTACCATTTCTCGCACAGGCCAAGGTTGGCGAGTTGGTTCTGGGGCGACGGAGACTATACTACTGTCAGGAGTGAGCGATCGCAACAGTCCCGCTGAAGCTAATAAAACTAAAGAACCAATCCCAAAGGTGGCTGCTGGTCCTAAACCAAGAATAAATCCTCCGGCTAAAGGTCGGAGGGAACCAATTAAACTACCAACTAAAATTAAAATACTAGCGGCTTGCGGTAACTGCGTGGCAAAGGCATACTGACCTAAGAGAGCGATCGCCGGACTGCGAAATGCTGCCATTGCCACCGCCCATAATACCAATACCCAGGGCAGCAACCAACGAAAAACCGACTCTGGATTGCCAAAAATTACTACTGTGGGAATGGCAATAAATAGCGCCGAAGCGACAATTATCCCCACGGCAATAAAGGGAAAGCGACTGCCCAACCACTTCCGGGCTTGATCTGAAAGTCCCCCCATCAAAGGTTCTACCACGACGGCGATCGCATCTTCCAGAATTATGATGCCCTTGTCTAAACCCACAAACCCAAATTGTGCCAGCAACTGGGGCAAATACAAGCGATAGATTAACCAAGAGAGACTAATCGCTCCTTGCACCGAAGCCAATCCCCAAACTTGCAGCCACAGCACTCCCGGCGGTAACATCGTTGCCGTTTTTTTCTCCATTCCGCTGCTCTTTCCTTGGTGTCTTAGTGGTAAAATATCCCTCAATTCTAAGCGATCGCAAAGTTAGCTGGATCTTGGTCGCGGCGATGTTTCTGGGAAATCGGTATCCCTTGTCCATCTCCCACTAAAGCCGCCGTGGATTCCAAAGACTCCCGCAGGCGTTTCGCCGCATAAATGGACATATCTCGCGGTACACTGATGCGATCGCGCAAATATCTCAATGCTACATCACTGCCCGCTGGTGGCTGACAAACCTCCCCAGTCATCATCCGAGTTAAGGCACAACGTAAAGCTTCATCAAACAGGCGATCGCCTGCCGGGTTAACTCGAATAATATTATGACGATGCTTAATTACCCTTTGAAGAGCTTCAGCGCCAGAAGTTTCTGGTTCCGGATAAGTCACATCCGGCAAACCCAACCAAGGCCCATTATCCACCCGTGCCTGATTAATTAACATTTGTGGCTCGCCATTTTCCCAACATCCCCCCATCTGCGGCGGCAAATCATGGGCATGGGTATGAAAATCGCTTTGAGTGCCGCGATAAGTAAGTCGGCTTTCCATCGCCTCAAACCAAGCCGACAAATGGGGATTTGCTTCCCGTAAAGAGTAACCCTTGTAGTAAAACAGACTAGCATTCATCCGTTCCACATAGGGCGTAAAGATGACATCAGCCGTACTAAACTCTTCCAGAAAGTAAGCACCGGGGGTACTCGCCAGAGCCTGTTCAACCAGAGCCACCATTTCCACAAACTGCTCTCGATTGTACTGCTCTTCTTGGGGCGAGCTTGCCGGACGGCACAGCCACGAACACCAAGCGCGAAATAACCGCCGCTCCAACCGTCGCAACGGCATCACCAGCGCATCTTCCATTCCCCAACCCAAAGGTTTAAATACCCTTTCCAGGGCAATCAAAATATCATCGCTTTCTGTAATCAGTTTGCCATCCAACTCCAGAGCAGGCAACATTCCCGATGGCACTTTCCGTTTATACCAGCTTTCCTTTTCCCCATAGCAAAACATCGTTACCTTAGCAATGCGGTAGGGAATCTGTTTTTCCTCCAACCACAGCCAAACCTTTTGACAATAGGGACACCAAGCATGATGATCGCGGTACAGCGTCACCCGCACCGCCGATTCTGGGCAACCAAACAGACGCAATCTCGCTTGAGCATTAGTTTGTCCATTCACAGTATCGATTTGAAAATCCGTCAGCGCTTCTAATTCAGTCCAGCTTAGGGCAGCAGTAGTCATAGGGTTGGTTATAGTTACAATCTTAACTTTATCGGGTTTTCAGCTTGACTGATCGGGAAAGCTACAGTCAAGGGGAAATTGTCTCAAAATGCTTTAAATTACTTTATACCAACCTAAGCAGTAACATTATAATTAACAGAGTAACCAAAATATTACCATTGATACAGTTTATGACTGGCAATTCTTTCTTCGATGAGCAAAAAGAACAGTCCTTGGTTAAAGCTAGGATTGTAGAAAAATACTTTTGGGTTTGGGCAAAAATTATTATTTCAACCGTAAAAAATTCAAGTTCAGAGCCAAGACTTGCTTATATTGACCTTTTTGCAGGCGCAGGGCGATACAAAGATGGTTCAAAATCAACCCCAGTAAAAGTTCTAGAAACTGCCGTTGCAGATCCAGATCTGAGAAAAATGCTGGTATCTATGTTTAACGATGCCGATGCTGACAATGTTAATTCTCTTCAACAAGCAATAGATTCCATTCCAGGCATAGAAAATCTGAAATATCCCCCTCAAATACTCAACCATGAAGTGGGAGACAATATAGTTAAGACATTTCAAGAACGGAAATTAATACCTACTTTATTTTTTGTCGATCCTTGGGGCTATAAAGGATTATCTCTGCAACTCATTAATTCAGTTGTCAAAGACTGGGGCTGTGATTGCATCTTTTTCTTCAATTACAATCGCATCAACATGGGTTTGAGTAACGATGCTGTTCAAGAACACATGAATGCCTTGTTCGGGCAGGAAAGGGCAGATAAAGTTCGCAAAAAACTAATACCTCTTAATCCACAAGAGCGCGAACTTACTGTTGTAGAAGCAATTTGTGAAGCATTGAAAGAAATGGGCGGTAAGTACGTTCTCCCATTTCGATTTAGGCATGAAAGTGGCAATCGTACTAGCCATCATCTGATCTTTGTAAGCAAACACGTTAAAGGCTATGAAATCATGAAAGAGATCATGGCTAAAGAGAGTTCTGCTCAAACGCAAGGTGTACCATCTTTTGAATATAATCCTGCAACTCTTTTGCAACCATTGCTTTTTGAATTAACTCGTCCTCTGGATCAGTTAGAAGCTATGCTAATAGATATATTTGCAGGAAAAACTATGACAATGAAGGAAGTTTATGGCCAGCATCATGTTGGAAAACCATACATTTCCAAAAATTACAAAGCTGCTCTTGCTAACCTTGAATCTCAGGGTAAAATTCTGGTAGATCCCCCTGTTAACAAGCGCCGAAAAGTAAAGGGAGAAATTACATTTGGAGATTCAGTCAAAGTAATTTTTCCAGTTAAACAGTGAGTTCTAGTTGTCCCGAAAATTTGGTGGCTTTGAGTGGAAGAGTTCCCCATTTTGCCACGTGCTGATACCAGACACTAGGCATTTCATCCCAGATTTGATTATCGAGTAATCTACCTCCCGCCTTCGGGGTTCTGCCTCCAACTTGTTTGAAGAAAAACGCTACCTTTTCCGCTTGACATTGATCTCGAATATCTTCTACCCAACTAATTTGCATAGGGCGATGTTTTTGTCCAGATTCTCCTCCCACAATTACCCAATGAATGTCAGTTAAATCAAGTTTCAGCGCTCCTAAAAGTGGTTCGCATGAAATGAAGCGCACTGAAACAGGAATCTCCCGCAGATAATCAAGACGATTCACATAATTTTGATTTTCAACTGAAACTCCTAACCAAACATTTTCTGGAAACTCTAAGTTAAAATTAACAACTAAATCATGTAACCGTTCAGGGCGCTTAGTTAATATTTGGTATATGTGCCGAGGTGTTTGCTTAATAGTAGAAATAACTTCATTGATGAATTCTAACGGCACATCCTCATGAAAAAGATCGCTCATTGAATTGACAAAAACTCGGCTAGGAGTGCGCCAACCTAAAGGCTCTTGCAATCTACCCGGGTGTAAAGTTAATTTGAACCCGTTAGGAAAGTTTTGGGGAAACCGCTGTGTCAGCACTTCGGCATAGCAATGCAAACAACCGGGGCTGACTTTATCGCAGCCAGTAGTGGGATTCCAGGTTTTATCAGTCCATTCAATACCAGTGTTGATGCTAGACATATTTTTTCCGTAAGCTAGATTGACGGCAGACGCTACCTGCCCGGAATTATAATAGTTTACTTGTACTATATCATTTTTTTTGACAAATAAAACCATTGCTTCAAATTATTTTCCACTTTAGGCATTAATAAATGATGTGGAGCCAAGACAAAATATCATCTTGGGATTGTTAGTATAGAATAATGGTTTTGCAGGCTTAAGGAATAACAGAAGCAAAAAAGGATACTCTGTTTACTGCCGTTGAAAATTTGTCATCTGAGCGCTATGCTAACAAAATTTACCCTTGCTAACTTTAAAAGTTATAGTACCAGCCAATTACCGCTAGGATCGCTGACAGTGCTAATCGGTGCTAATGCCGCCGGAAAAAGCAATGCTCTGGAAGGTTTGCGCTTTCTTTCATGGTTAGCACAAGGACAAAAACTATCTAGCATTCAATATGCGGTAAATCACGTAAGTCCGCATCTTGTCAGAGGTCGATTTAAGGACTTGTGCTATTGGGGAGAGTCCAGTTTTACTATTGGTTGCCATTTGGACTCAACAGAATGGAATCAACTTGAAATAACTCTTCATGTGCGGGATGGCGAAATGCACATCAGTAGCGAACGAATTACTAACTCGACAAATCCAGTCCCACTATACGATTTAGATCAACCTTCTCAAGGCATAGGTACTGATGTGGGCGTGACATATAATAATTTTACCAAGGGGAGTAAAAAACCACGAGTAACTTGCAGCGATCAAATGGCTATATTCGTGCAATTAGATAGTCCGGCGGCTTTTAATGCCAAACACGAGAAATCCCAAAAAAATATTCCTGAAACTGTTCGGGAATATCAACGAGTTTTACAAAATATTTTATTTTTAGATCCTGTACCTGCCAGAATGCGAGAATACAGTTTCATCTCTGATAGGCGATTGCAAGAAGATGGGACAAACCTTTCCAGCGTTCTATGTGACTTGTGGCAAAATAACCCTGAAAATCAACAAATAATTTTGAGCTTCATTCAGAGTTTACCAGAACAAAAAATCGCCGGACTAGATTTTATTTTGGGTCCGCGAGATGAAGTGATGGTGCGATTAAAGGAAACCTTTGGGAATAAGCATCGTGATTGTGAGGCAGAATTATTATCTGATGGTACGCTACGAGTGTTGGCGATCGCAGCTGCTATGCTATCAGCTACTGAAGGCAGTCTGGTAGTGATTGAAGAAATCGACAACGGGGTTCATCCCAACCGCGCCAAGCATCTCCTTGCCAATATCCGGGATATTGCCGAGCGGCGTAAATTGCGAGTGCTGCTCTCTACCCATAACCCAGCGCTAATGGATGCCTTACCCGATGAAGCGCTTGGGGATGTCGTATTTTGTTACCGCCATCCTCTGATAGGGGATAGTCGCCTAATTAGGTTGGGCGATATGGACGATTTTCCTGGTTTAATATTGCAAGGAACTTTGGGACAATTAGTAACGGCTGGAGTAGTAGATCGTTTCGTCAAATCACCCCATACGATTGGCAAGCGGGAGCTTGATAGCCCCGTCGCTTCAGCGCGGGGTGTCCAAGCGACACGAGCGGCTTTAGCCGCCGTCTATAATTCTTAGCTTTTCCGTGTTCATTGTAATTATACGCCGACTGTGTTAGCGTATAATTATCGCCATAAGGTCGAATCATGCTTGTTTTAGAGTTTAGAGCTTACGGAAAATCTCAGCAATTCAGAGCCATAGATGAGGCTATCAAGACTGTGCAGTTTATTCGGAATAAGTGTATTCGTTTGTGGATAGACAATCCAAAGACGAATAAGTATGACCTGAGTAAATATAGTGCTGTATTAGCTAAAGAATTCCCGTTTGCAAATAAACTCAACGCGATGTCTAGACAGGCATCAGCAGAACGAGCATGGGCAGCTATATCGCGATTTCTTGATAACTGTAAAAAGGAAGTAGCTGGTAAAAAGGGTTATCCTAAATTCCAGAAAGACAACCGTTCGGTTGAGTATAAAACTCAATCTTGGAAACTAGCTAACGACCGTAAATCTATAACCTTTACCGATAAACTTGGTATTGGTAAATTGAAAATGAAAGGTACTCGTGACCTAAATTTTTATCAGCCAGACCAAATTAAACGGGTAAGATTAGTTAAAAGGGTGGATAGATATTATGTTCAATTTTGCATCCAATTTGAGCGAAAAGAGAAGATAAAACCAACGCATAGAACCATCGGTTTAGACGTTGGACTGGAATCTTTTTACACTGATTCACTGGGTAACAAAGTTGAAAATCCTCGGTTCTACCGGACTGGGGAAAAGAAGATGAAACGGTTACAACGCTTAGTTTCTCGCAAAGTAAAAGGCTCTAGCAATAGACGTAAAGCTAGAGTTAAATTAGCTAGAGTTCACCTCAAAATAAGTAGACAACGTAAAGACCACGCTGTAAAGTTGGCGCGGTGCGTAGTTGCATCTAACGATGTCATCGTCTATGAAGATTTGCGGATTAAGAATCTGGTTAAAAATCATTGTCTGGCTAAGTCAATCAACGACGCTGGATGGTATCAATTTCGAGTTTGGTTAGAGTATTTTGGTAAGGTTTTTGGGCGGATAACTATTGCTGTCAACCCTGCCTACACGTCTGCTGAATGCTCTAGCTGTGGTGTTGTGGTTAAGAAATCTTTGTCTACTCGCACCCATGTTTGTCAGTGCGGCTGTAGATTGGATCGCGATCATAATGCTGGTATCAATATCCTTAACTCAGGATTGGGTAAGGCTGGGCAAGCCTTAACCTCAGTGCTAGACACTGGCAACGCTTCTGGAGAATCAACCTCTATCTTAGTTGGTGCAAACCTGCTAGGGTAAGTTGGCTCACTGAAAGAAGAATCTGCGCGGCTTCAGCCCGCAGAGTGTCAAATCTGAAGCAAGAAAACAGCAAGCAATGGCATGGTTATCTCGTTTGCATTAACAAGGCAAATAAAATATTACCTTAAGCAGCAAAGGAATTTAAGGTGTTCATCACCACATCAATAAATTTTTGTCCCCAAATGCTTGATAAAACCCCACAGGATAGCACCAACAATAATGCGATGCTAATTTGAATCAAGTTCAAATCTGTGGAGGAGCCATAGGAAATTGGGATAATTGCGATGAAAGCACCGAGGGCTGCACCTCCAAGAAAGCGGTAAATGTGCTTTAGGCCGAAACGCTGTTTAAAATTGGGATTTTCAGAGTTCATAAAAATGTTCCTGCAAAATACTGCCTAATAGAATATCTCGATACCATCATTATATAGCGCATCAAGATCATTTGTAGAAATAGGGGTAGCGCCCCCGTGCCTACCCCGTTAAATTGGGGCAACCACGGGGGGATTGCCCCTACAAAAATTATCCAAGGCATTGAGACGTGCTATAACATTCAAAAATCAAGTTAAAATTGTTCCGCCCATCAATCGCTCGTAACGATATTGTAATTCTCCTTTAATTAAAGGCCAACGTTCCAAGGTTTCATCTCGCTCAATCACTTTTTCGGCTCCGGCTCTGGCTAATTCCAAAACTTCTTGATCTTCCACTAAACTAGCTAAAGCAAAATCCGCAATTCCCGATTGGCGAGTGCCTAAAACTGCTCCTGGTCCCCGCAATCGCAAATCCATTTCGGCAATGAAGAAGCCATCTTGAGATTGTTCCAAAACATTGAGGCGATGGCGAGCATCGGGGGTTTTGGAACTGCTCATCAACAAACAATAGGATTTCTCTGCTCCTCGCCCTACCCTTCCCCGCAATTGGTGCAATTGGGATAAACCAAACCGTTCGGCATTTTCAATTAACATAACGGTGGCATTGGGTACATCTACCCCTACTTCTACCACTGTGGTAGATACCAGAATTTGGGTTTCGTTATCTCGAAAACGTTTAATAGCTTCATCTTTTTCGGATGAAGTCATTCGTCCATGTAAAAGTCCAATTTGAAAGTCGGGAAAAACCACTTCTTGTAATTGCCGATGTTGCTCGACGGCGGAACGCAAATCTAGTTTTTCTGATTCTTCTACTAGGGGGAAAATAATATAAACTTGTCTGCCTTGGGCAACTTCTCGGCGGATTAAGTCGTAGGCTTGACTGCGATCTTTACTGGCAAGAGAAGTAGTTTGGATACTTTGTCTTCCTGGCGGCAATTCATCAATTTGACTCACATCTAAATCGCCGTGTAAAGTTAAGGCTAGGGTGCGGGGAATGGGGGTAGCTGTCATGGTTAAAACGTGGGGAGCTTCACCTTTTTGTTGTAATAAGGCTCGCTGCTGAACCCCAAACCGATGCTGTTCGTCAATTACGACTAATCCTAATCGATGGAAGTTGACAGTATCTTGAATTAGGGCGTGAGTTCCCACTA
Organism: uncultured cyanobacterium; assembly: GCA_936920195.1. Classification (GTDB taxonomy): domain Bacteria; phylum Cyanobacteriota; class Cyanobacteriia; order Cyanobacteriales; family FACHB-T130; genus CAKZHE01. The sequence goes on from CAKZHE010000140.1 coordinate 17,724, forward strand.
ATAAGGGTAATTCTCCGGTGGATAATTGTTGGTGAATTTGCTTGCGTTTGGCAGTTTTGGTGGAACCTGTGAGTAGTTCTACGGGTAAATGGAGGAGATTAAACCAGTGAACTAATTTACGATAATGTTGTTCGGCTAAGACTTCGGTGGGAGCCATTAAAGCGGTTTGATAACCGGATTGAATGGCGGCAAGAATGGCAATGACGGCAACTACGGTTTTACCCGAACCAACATCGCCTTGGACAAGCCGATTCATTGGTTTGGGCGATCGCACGTCATTTAAGATATCATTAATTACCCGTTGTTGCGCTCCGGTTAACCTAAAAGGCAGTTGGCGATAGAAGTTTTCAATTAACTCCCCCGTGGGGGCTAAAATCGCACTATTCTGTAATTGTAACTGCTGGCGGCGGCGCTGGAGAAAGCCCAATTGTAAATAGAAAAACTCGTCAAAAACTAATCGCCGTCGGGCTGCGGGTAAGGCATCCTGGTTAACCGGAAAATGGATATTGGCAACAGCTTCCCCTAAGCCAATTAAACCATAGCGATCGCGCAAAGTTTCCGGCAGTGGATCTGGTAACTGGTGAACAATAGGTAATATCGCTACCACTGCCTTGCGAACTACATCCGCTGGTACTCCCTCCGTCAAAGGATAAATTGGCACAATGCGTCCAATGGTAATCGATTCAATTTCATCTCCTGGATGTCCCAAAACTTCTATTTCTGGATTATCCAACGTAGTGCCATAATCATTTCTTTTCACCAACCCCGAAGCTGCCACAATTGTCCCAGGTTCATAGCGTTTTTTTTGGCCTTCCTGCCACCCCCGACTGCTATAGCGGGGACCTGCAAAAAAACGACCTAGGCGAATTTGTCCGGTACGATCTTTAATAATAATCTCTAAAATAGTTAATTTGGGATTTTTGGGACTGGTGAAACAATTGCAGCGCTTGACTGTTCCCACTAAGGTGACAGTTTCTCCTGATTCCAAATCGCTAATATTCACCAACCGAGCATAATTAATGTGATCGCGGGGATAATAAAACAACAAATCGCGGACAGTTTTTAAACCCAATTTTTCCAGAATTGTCCCTTTATACCGTCCAATTTCTGCCAAATTAGTTAGGAGTTGGTCGAGAGAAATTGGGACTTTCGCCGTTGCTAAAGGTTTGGCACGGGGTTCGGAATTTGGTGGTTGATAATGGCGGGGGGGTTCTTGACTTTTTAACTCAACTGTTCCCCCTTGTTGAGCTTCTTGTAACAATCTAGTAGCTGTCAGAATTAATTGTTGCCTTTCTTCCAAGGTTAAATCGTGGTAGCAGGAAAATTGCCGAGCAGTTTCCTGCCATTGCCGCCGCGCTTTGAAAGGCATAGCCGCAGCAATTTGACCAAAATTTAGACACAGAAACTCACTGAAGCGATATTGATTGCCCTGCAAGTCAATATAGCCCCTTTCTGCTTCTATGGCGATCGCCTTTTGCAATCGTCCCCAATCCGGTTGTTCTTGACTATTCATCGACCCAAATCGCTCGCCATGCGGATTCGGCTTCAGCGATCGCCTTTTCCCGCTGCTTTTTCTGGTATTCTCGTCTCATCCTACTTAATTGGGAGACTAAATGGCGAATTTGATGCCGTCCAGTCATCACCGCCGCATCTGCCAATTCAATTTCTGCCAACCGCAGTTGAATGGCGATTAGCTGGATAAAAGTAGGATTTTCCGGTTCGCGATCGCCTTTGGCGCTGGGCTCTGCCCAATCGCTGTGAGCCTCCACCATCAAGTTTAATAAATTTGGCGGTCCCGGTACTTCATGCCCACTATCAGCCTTTAATGCCGCTTCTAGCAAAGCTTCTGGCATTTGCTGGGGTAAAATCCCCGCCTGCTGCAACAGCCGATTGGCATCGCGGGAACAATTTTTGAGCGTCTGTCCAATTTTCTTTTCCAATTCCTCTTGCCATTGTGCCAGATCTTCCGGGTTTTGGGGGTTCACCTCCCTCGGAAATTCGGCTTTTTCCTCAGTGCGGAAAAGTTCTTCTCCATCGCTGTTTTCCACTTCTGCTGGCGAATCGGAATTATTTTCTGGCAGTAACTGAGCCAAAAGCTGGTCTTGAATTTGTCCGCCTAACTGTCGGATATCCTGTTGTAATTTTTGCTTTTCCCCCAAGGACAAATTTAAAAATCCCGTGGGATTGCCTTGGGTACAGAGATGATAGCTAGCTAAAATTAACTGTTGGCGGACTGCTTTGCCCAAGCTAGTTAGGTAATTAGAATAACTGTGGTGGAATTCTGTAGATAAGTGAGCGATCGCCCCTTCCAATACCGCTAAAGATTCTTCAATTTGCTCTATTGCTTTTGCCATAATTTTATCTAAAATTGCCAGTTCAAACCAGATTTTATCCCTTTTAAATTTTATCATTTGTAGCGACTGTGTTCAATGTGAAGGGAAACACAAGAGAAGTTTTGACACTCCCACGTCTCCTCGTTCCTCGGCTCTGCCTAGGAATGCCATCGAGAGGCTCTGCCTCGCCTGTTGACTTTGGGTGTTTTTCAGCGATATTGTTCATGTAATAACGCGCCCCCTAAATCCCCCAATGCTGGGGGACTTTGAACCTTTGGTATTATCCTGTTCCCCCCAAAGTTGGGGGGTTAGGGGGGCGATTATCAGCCCGAAAATCAGTTCAGAAACTGCATGAGCAGAAAACTCCTAAAAAGGCACAAAGTCAACAGTCTAGGCTTAAGCTCCTATTAGGAAAGCCCAAGCCCAACTACAAACTTAAACAGGACTTACGCAACTATTCTAGGAATAGGGGCAACCACGGGGGGATTGCCCCTACAAAACACTATATGTAGATGCTCTGCGTAAGTCCTGTTAAATTAATAGCCTAGTACCCATTGCACCAGAGTCCGCACTCCATAACCAGTGGCTCCCACATTGTTATAACCATGCTCCTTATCTGCCCAAACTGGACCAGCAATATCTAAATGCGCCCAAGCAGTCTCCTTAATAAATTGTTTCAAAAATAATGCTGCCGTAATTGAACCACCGGGACGAGGACCAGTATTTTTCATATCCGCTAAAGGAGATTTTAGCCCTTCAAAATACCGCTCCTCCAAAGGCATCCGCCAGACCTTTTCCCCCGCCTTTTCTGCCGCTTGCAACAAATCCGCCGCCAAAGCATCGTCGGGACTCCACAAACCAGCAATATCGTCCCCCAAGGCAATCACGCAGGCTCCCGTCAAAGTCGCCAGATCCACGATCGCATCCACACCTAACTTTTCGGTAAAAACCAAGGCATCTGCCAAGGTTAAACGGCCTTCAGCATCAGTATTGTTAATTTCGATAGTTTTGCCATTAGAAGCCTTGAGGATATCTCCAGGGCGCATAGCATGACCGCTAATCATATTTTCAGTCACCGCACTAATAAAATGCACCTCAACATCCGGCTTCAGCGCCCCAATCGCTTTCGCTGCGCCCAGGGTGGCGGCGGCTCCCCCCATATCTATCTTCATCATTTCGATACCGCTACCCGCCACCTTGATGTTTAATCCCCCAGAGTCAAAAGTTAACCCCTTACCCACAATCGCCAACTTGCGTCGGGGAGTTCCCGACGGGGTATAAGTAAGGTGGATAAATTTGGGCGGCAAATCTGAAGCTTGGGCAACTCCCAAAAAGGCTCCCATCCCCAACTGTTCGCATTCGGCCTTTTCCAAAATTTCTAGTTGCAAGCCAAACTCCGCCGCGATCGCTTGGGCAGTTTCAGCCATCTCAATTGGTGTTAGGGCATTCGCCGGAGCCGCTACCAACTCCCGCGCTAGAATAGTCCCAGCGATAATTTTCTGACTCAGAGCGATCGCTGCCGACTGCTCTCCCAACCCTAATAAATCAATTTGTGTTAATTGCACCCCTTTGTCTTCAGATTCGGACTTAAATCTATTATCCTGGTGTAAAGCCAGTTCAATACCTTCAGCGATCGCGCCAGCCGTAGCAGCTGGGTCAGCATTCCAGATCGGAAGGTAAATTCCCAGGGTTGTGCATCTTTGTTTTTTGGCTAATCGGGCGCTACTAGCAGCAGCTCGCCGGAGAGTTTCTAATTTTAGAGATTCTAGCTTTCCCAAACCCATCAGGATAATTTTGCGAATGGGACTGCTACCACCGACGCGAGTGACAGCGCTGCTACCATCCTTACCCTTAAATTCAGCATCAGCAATTAGCTCCTGGAGAGTGCCGCTGAGTTTTTCATCTAGCGATGCTAAATCGCCAGTTAACTCAACCGCATCTTCAAAAAAACCCAGAGCTAAAGCATCTCCAGTCCATTCCAGCAGCGGTGTATCTGTCGTGCGAAAGTCCATCTGTTTTCCTCTCTTTGTACCTTTACCAGTATTAATCATGAAGCCCCAGACCTGCTCTCTAAAAATAAAGATCGCGGATATTTTTTAGCGACTTTTTTCGGGAGCGCTCGTTGGCTTCATGCCAGAACCCGCAGGCAAAAATCATGGCGAATCAACCAGCAATAGGACATTTCAGAATCTGGACAGTCTGCAAAATGACAGATGTTCGCAAAATAATTAAGATGTTGTTAGTTTGTTTAATTGGGAGCCAGGGGACAAACCCAATTCCGCAGAATTTCTCTCCACGTGGACTAGAAACCAGGGTAGAAAAAAGCCGCGAGTTTTGAAAGAGCATCCCGCGCCTGCTATTTGATGTCAGACAATTTTGCAACAAAGGCATCAAGACATTTCAAGCCAGTGTTTCAGGATCAAGACATCACCTATTCCCTCTGCCATTGAGATCAGTTTCTGCCCAAAGGAGTTTTATGAAAAAATCGCGTTTGATGTTTGCTGCTTCTCCTCAATCCAGATTAAAACCACCGAAAAACCCAGGGGTCTTTGCAGCTGGAATTGGGGTTTGCGCCCTGTTGTTGGCAGGAGCAGTTGTAGTTTCCCAAAATACTAATACGATTTTTGGGCCAATCGCCAGACTTTTTTCAGGAGAATTAAAAAAAGATAATCCCTCAGTTATATTATCTCTGACAGAACAACCCGCTACCCAGAGAGCCGCTAAGTTAGCCGAGATCGCCTCTGGAGCAAAGTCCCTAAATCGCAGTCGAGCGCGGTATCTGCTCGCCGCCGATCTGATTGAGCAGAAGCAGGGCGAACAGGCGCTCAAGTGGTTAGAAGGGTTGGATTGGGACTATAGCGTGCTGGCTCCCTACATTGTGTTGAAACGCGCCCAAGCTTACGAAGCAATGGGGGACAAAACTAAGGCGGAAAAAGCTTGGCAGGAATTATGGCAACGCTATCCCGATCAACCCACAGTACCAGAGGCGCTGACTGCCCTAGGACGCACAAAACCAAAGGATTGGGAAAAGGCGATCGCCAAATTCCCTAGCCACCCCAGCAGTTTAGCCATGGTTCGCCAATGGTTGGAGCAAGATCCCCAACAACCGCAATTGATTTTTATTCTGGCTAAATATGCGAGCGAACAACCCCAAATTGTTGAAGATCTTGACCGTTTAACCGCACAACCAAAACTTAAGCTGAAACCAGAAGAATGGGAAGCAGTAGCTTTGGCCTATTGGGAAAATAAACAATACGGCAAAGCTAGTAAAGCCTACATCCGCAGCCCCAAAACCCCCGCCAACGCTTACCGAATTGCCAGGGGGTTGCAGTTAGGGGACAAAAAGGCTGAAGCCAGAACTGCCTATCGAGCCTTATTAAAAGAATTTCCCACTGCCAAAGAAGCCGCGCTCAGTTTGATGCGGCTGTCTAATATGTATGACCCTTCCGAGGGGATATCCTATTTAGAAGAAGCGATCGCTCGCTTTCCAGACAAAGCCAGCGATGCTTTGATGGAAAAAGCCAAAATGTTCGATCGGATGAAGCTAACCGATGCGGCAAAAGCAGCGCGACAACTATTGCTCAAGCAATATAGTTCTTCCGATGCGGCTGCCGAGTATCGCTGGAATTTAGCCCGGGAACGGGCAGCGGCGGGAGACTTTCAAGGCGCGTGGCAGTGGGCAGAGGAAATTTCCAGTGAAAATCCCAAAAGCGAGATTGCTCGCAAAGCTGCTTTTTGGGAAGGGAAATGGGCAAACCGCCTGGGCAGAAAATCAGAGGCCAAAGCTGCTTTTGAGAAAGTCATCACAAATTATCCCCATTCATACTATGCTTGGCGTTCAGCAGTGATGTTGGGCTGGCAGGTGGGAGACTTCAGCACCGTTCGCCAGATGAACCCACAAGTTGTCCCACCCCAAGAGCAGTCAAATTTACTTGTCGGTTCGGAAATGTTAAAGGAACTGCATTTTCTGGGACAAGATCGGGATGCGCTGACAGTCTGGCAGGCTGAATTTCAAAACCGCTGGCAACCAACTGTCCCCGAACAATTTACTGATGGGGTATTGCGGGTATCGGCTGGCGATCGCTTGCGGGGTATTTCTAAATTAGAAACCTTGGAAAACCGGGAACCTCCAGAAGAACAAACCCAATTTCAAGCCCTCCGGCAGCAGGCCGAATTCTGGCAAACCCTTTATCCCTTCCCATTCATCGCAGAAGTGGAAAAATGGTCAGCCCAACGACATCTCAATCCCCTATTAGTGATTGCGTTAATTCGTCAAGAATCCCGATTTGAGCCAAGTATTCGCTCTGGAGTGGGAGCAACCGGGTTAATGCAATTGATGCCTAGTACAAGTGCATGGATTGCGCCCAAAATCAAGTTGTCGAAATACCAACTTAAGAATCCTAGCGATAACATTCAGTTAGGGACTTGGTTCCTCGACCATACCCACCAAACCTATAAAGACAATTCCATGCTGGCAGTGGCAAGTTACAATGCTGGACCGGGGAATGTCTCCAAATGGCTGCAAGAAAAGGGAATTAGTGACCTCGATGAATTTGTGGAAGCCATTCCCTTTGATGAAACTAGGGGCTACGTCAAAAATGTTTTTGGCAATTATTGGAACTATCTCCGATTGTACAATCCCGAAGTTTCTCAGTTGGCGGTCAAAAAATAAACTTCAGTTTTGAGAGGGCAGTTAATTGAATCTTCCGCATAGATTTTTAGCTATTATCTTCAGCGTCCTGCTGCTAGGTTGTTCCGCCCCTGGAACTACGGAGGCACAGCCAATTAATCGCGAACCATTGCGCTTGCCTCCGGCTCCAGTTCAAACCAATTTAGGTCAAAATTTGCCTATTTCTGCTCAAATTACTATTGCCGGGGAAGTTATTCAACTAGAAGTGGCGGAAACTCCCGATCAACAGCAGATGGGATTGATGTACCGAAAATCCTTAGCTGCCAATCGGGGAATGCTTTTTCCCTTCAACCCGCCCCGTCCAGTCCGTTTTTGGATGAAAAATACCTTGATTCATTTGGATATGGTGTTTTTGCGGGATGGCATCGTCCAAGGGATCGTCGCCAATGTCCCCCCCTGTAAACACGATCCCTGCCCCAGCTATGGGCCAGCCAGTTCAATTGAGATCGATCAAGTGATTGAACTCCGGACTGGGAGGGCGGCAGGACTGGGCTTAAAGGCAGGCGATCGCCTCACCGTTGAATCCTTAGCCCCCAGCGCCGAAGATTCACCAGGCGATCGCTTGCCAAGAAAATAAATTTGTGTTACAATTAGTTCCCATTTAGCCAGAAAATCTATAATTACTATAGGAAATTCTAAAATATCGCTGTGGGACGCACAGGGATTAAAGCTCAGGATATGCCCGATGCGATAGCAGGGTTCACTGAGAAGCCCGCACTGTATGCCTAAGCATCAGTGCCGGGAGTCGTCACAGATCTAACTGAGTGGCGGTAATCTACCAAAAGATAGATCCTTAGCCTTAATAGTTCATTTATTCTTGAGACTCAAGTCAAATCAACTGGAAACGAGGCTGTAGCTAGCAAGCAGAGAGGCGATCGCGGGGCGAGGGAGAGCGGATTTAGCAACTTCCCCAACACAGATCAAAACAAATTCTCTCGTCGGCGAGGAAATTCCCGACCAAGTAACCGCAGGACTGAAAAAAATCGAGTCAGTCGGAACTCAGACATTGAGTATCAGTTTTCAGGAATTATTAGGTAAAGTCTGGTAGTTTCACCGATAATACCTCAAGTAGTAGTAGCAGCCTGGAGTTGAAGACTTCAAGCCGATCTACATCCCCAAACCTAAGTGATTTACAGCACTTGCGTTCGGATTTCTCACCTCCACAATGGAGGGAAAGAAAGTGAGAATGATAGACAGTTCAAATACTGGCTTATGACACCCCAAATCAAAACGTAACCGCACAATAGAATTTACCTCTAGGAGGTGAAGCAATCATGGCACCTACAACCAACCCTCGTTTTCTCCGTTTTCTCCAAGAAGATTTAGCGATTTCCAATTCGTCGTTGGCGATCGCTCTCCGACACCGCGAACATGATCCCGGCCCATTGCCCATGATTCTCTGGCAATATGGTTTAGTCACGCTGGAACAGCTAGACCAAATTTATGACTGGCTAGAAACAGCTTAGGAAAGCGATCGTTAAGGAACAGGAAAATATGTCGGAGCGATTGACCATTTTAGCGTTGAAATCTCAAGTCACCTGTCTAATTGCCATTTTCTCGAAAGTCACCGATGCAGTTCCCCCAGGTTTGGGAACTGTAAGGTCAGACTTTACCAACCAGAAGCCAGCAAAAACAAATTTGCTGGCTTCTTTATTATTGATATAATCCCTATTAGGGATCGGAAAAATTAGCTGTCATTCCTTTTTTAATTTCTATGGCGAAAAAAGCTGATATTGGGAGCAAACGTTTAATTAGCATTGCCCCCGATCTTTGGGTACAATGGGTAACGCAAATTCCTGGTGTCGTTGCGGGAGAAATTCTCGCCTCAGAATTCCAATGGTTAAGCCGCGAGAGCGACGTAATTCTGCAAGCTTATAGCCCCGAAGATGGGGACTTTCTGGTGCTGAATGAGTTACAATTGCGCTACACCTCCCAAATGCCCAAGCGGGTGAGAGCATACGTTGCTCTAGCCGAGGAAAAATACAACTTACCCGTTTATCCGGTATTGGTGAATATTCTGCCACCACCTGCCACAGTAGCGATCTCTAGCCAGTACAAATCGAATTTCCGAGGCTTGCGGGCAAGGCAGGATTATAAGGTAATTAACCTTTGGGAAGTAGAGGCAGAAATCGTCTTTCAACAACCTTTACCCGTGCTTGCGCCATTTGTACCCATCCTCAAAGGCGGTGGGAAAGAAGCAACAATCAGACAAGCATTGTCAGTTTTAAGAGCAGACAATCAATTAACTGAATTAGAGCCATTACTAGCATTTTTTGCCAGTTTTGTATTATCCAGTTCCTTAGTACAGCAAATAATGAGGTGGGATATGACAGTTTTACGGGAATCTCCTTGGTATCAAGAGATTTTGGACAAGGGATTGCAACAGGGAAGACTCCAAGAACTATTATCTGGTATTGCCCGGAGTTTAGAGTTAAAATTTGGTGCAGAAGGTTTGCAGTTGATGTCAGAAATTCGGGCAATTGACGATCTGGAAAAATTAAGCGCCATTCGGGATGGGGCAATAATGGCAAATACTTTAGCAGAGTTGCGACAATTTTATAACTGAGCGATCGCATCCCATCACCCCATCTCCCAAATTTTTTAGCTCAGAATGAAACCGCCCTGCTCTATTACTCCTCTATTAGTAGGGTGCGTTAGCGCAGCGTAACGCACCATCAACACTATATGCAGAGCAACTGCGTAAGTCCTCTTGATATGTCAGTTGAGAAAAGTTACCAAAACTGCTAAGTTGCTAGGAAATAACCTCCAATTCGGTTTATGGCTTTCTTCTCTTTTTCCAAACAGCTAGCGGTTTTATTGATTTCTAACGGTGTAGCTGTTGCCCTGGTTTATTGCCAAAGTGTTTCTGCTGCCTTTGTTAAACCAACTCGCAGTCAGCAAGCAATGGTGGTGTCGGCACATCCCTTAGCAACTGAAGTGGGAATTGAGATTTTGCGCCGGGGTGGTAATGCGGTGGATGCGGCAGTTGCCACTGCTTTTGCTATTTCTGTGGTGGAACCGTTTTCGGCGGGGATTGGTGGGGGCGGTTTTTTATTACTTTATGGAAGATTGGCAGGAAACCCATCACCCCAAATGAAGGCGCTGGATTTTCGAGAACGCGCTCCCCAACTGGCAACGCGGGATATGTATTTGGATGAGGTGGGGAAACCGCGCTCAGAGGCTAGTGTGAATGGACATTTGGCAGTGGCAGTTCCGGGAACTGTGGCGGGGTTGTATGAGGTACAACGTCAGTATGGTAAGCTTTCTTGGCAAGAAACAGTTGCGCCGTCAATTCAATTGGCACGTCAGGGGTTTATCGTTAGCGATCGCCTTTTCTTGGCCTTGAAGTTCCGCCAGCAAGCTATACTAAAAAATCCGGCAGCGCGGGCGGTATTTACCAAAAATGGGGTGTTGTATAACCCTGGAGAGCGGTTAATTCAAACCGATTTAGGGGAAACTTTAAGCGCGATCGCCCAAGACCCCCAAAGCTTTTATACTGGGAAAATAGCCGCAGCGATCGCTAAAGATATGGCAGCTAACGGCGGCTTAATTTCTTTGGCAGATTTAAAAGCTTATAAACCAATTTGGCGCAAACCTGTATGCGGACAGTTTCGCCAAGCCCAAATTTGTTCCATGCCACCACCTTCTTCCGGCGGCGTTCATCTTTTAGAAATTTTAAATATTATTGGGGCAACCGATATCAAGGCTTTGGGATGGCATCACCCAGATGCTTTACATTTAATTGTAGAAGCGATGAAAATTGCCTATAATGACCGGGCAGAATATTTAGGCGATCCTGATTTTGTAGATGTTCCTACCACTGCCCTGATTAATCCAGATTATGCTGCCAAAAGAAGAACCGAAATCTCCTTCCAACAAGCTCGTTCCGCCGCTGAAATTAAACCTTTAGACCGAGAAACTCTCCAACAATTTAATTCCGAAACTCCCCGCAGCGCCATCCCTTCAGTTATTAGCACTGCTTCCGGAGAAACCAGAACCGAATCCCCCGATACCACCCATTTAACCGTAGTTGATGCCCAACGCAACGCCGTCAGCATGACCTTTACCATTAACGGTGGCTTTGGTTCCGCCGCCGTGGTTCCCGGTACAGGGATTTTATTAAACAACGAAATGGACGACTTTGCGATCGCCCCCAATCAACCCAATATTTATGGTTTAGTAGGAAATAGTGCCAATGCGATCGCTCCTGGTAAAACTCCCCTGTCCAGTATGACCCCCGTCATTGTCACCGAAAAAGACCAACTGCGGCTCATTGCTGGCGCTCCCGGCGGCAGCACCATCATTACCACCGTCCTACAAATCCTGTTAAACGTCTTGGAATACGACATGGATGCAGGCAGCGCCGTTGCTGCGCCTCGTCTGCACCACCAATGGTTGCCAGACAAACTCAGAGTTGAGCGTTGGGGTTTTGATGTTGCCACCCTCGAAGAACTGCGCCGTCGCGGACATCAAATCGAAGAACAATCTGGTTGGGGTAATGCCAACCTAATTCTGTTAACCCCTGATGGTAAACTGGAAGGAGCCGCCGACCCACGCGGCGAAGGCACTGCCCTAGGGTTTTAAAAACATCCCCTATCCTACCTGGTTGATTGTTTACGAATAGTAGAATCGTAGTAACCCATCTAGTCTAAAATATTAGGTTATCTCAGTAGAGACGTTCCGGTGGAACGTCTCCGAATAGTCATGTACCAATTGCCTAATCCCTGGGCATCTAAACTTTAAATCCTAGCCAGGTAGGTAGCGCCTCACTAACATTAATTGCTTAACAATTTTATGCAGACTCTGCCAAATCCATCTACCCTCAAAACCCCTGAAGCGAAACCTTCCATAGACACCACCATCCATCGCCGCAAAACTCGCCCAGTCAAAGTTGGCAGCGTCACCATTGGCGGCGGCTATCCAGTGGTAGTCCAGTCCATGATTAACGAAGATACCCTCGATATCGACGGCTCCGTGGCTGGAATTCGTCGCCTGCACGAAATTGGTTGCGAGATTGTGCGGGTGACAGTACCAAGTCTAGGTCATGCAAAGGCTTTGGCAGAGATCAAGCAAAAATTGATTGCCACCTACCAACAAGTTCCCCTCGTTGCTGATGTCCATCACAACGGTATGAAAATTGCCTTGGAAGTAGCAAAGCACGTTGATAAAGTCCGAATTAATCCTGGTTTATACGTCTTTGACAAACCCCAACCCAACCGCACAGAATTTACTGCCCAAGAATTTGAAGAAGCTGGCAATAAAATTCGGGAAACCCTAGAACCCCTAGTAGTTTCCCTACGAGATCAAGGGAAAGCGATGCGAATTGGTGTAAATCATGGTTCCCTTGCCGAAAGAATGTTGTTTACCTATGGCGATACTCCTGAAGGGATGGTGGAATCTGCCATTGAATTTATCAGGATTTGCGAATCTTTGGATTTTCGCAATTTAGTCATTTCCATGAAGGCTTCCCGCGTGCCTGTGATGCTCGCTGCCTATCGCTTAATGGCGAAGCGAATGGATGAATTGGGCATGGATTATCCCCTCCATTTAGGAGTAACTGAAGCTGGAGATGGTGAATACGGCAGAATTAAATCTACAGCTGGGATTGCCACGCTACTAGCTGATGGGATTGGCGATACCATTCGCGTTTCCTTAACCGAAGCTCCCGAAAAAGAAATTCCGGTTTGTTACAGCATTCTGCAAGCTTTAGGGTTGCGGAAAACGATGGTGGAATATGTGGCTTGTCCTTCCTGCGGAAGAACTTTATTTAATTTGGAACAAGTATTGCATCAAGTTCGAGAAGCCACCAAACACCTCACAGGTTTAGACATTGCCGTGATGGGTTGCATCGTCAATGGACCAGGAGAAATGGCAGATGCTGACTATGGCTATGTCGGCAGACAACCGGGTTATATTTCCCTTTATCGGGGGCGAGAAGAAATCAAAAAAGTCCCCGAATCCCAAGGAGTTGAAGAGTTAATTAATTTGATTAAATCTGACAATCGTTGGGTAGAGCCATAGTTTCATTTTCTAATGAAGAGGCGTTGCTCACAACGTCTCTTCAGGTAATTTAAATTGTAGGGGCGGGTTTGGGCAGGAATTTTCATCATTACCAATAACCTTAATAAACCCGCCCCGACGCAAGTTTAAAGTAGTAGGGTGCGTTATGGACAGAATAGAAGAATACCGCGACCTAATCAATAAAGTTTTGTCGGCGCACGCCAATATTCCCTACAGTCATGGTGAGATCAAAAGCATTGTAATTGTCAGCCAAGACCGCAATCATTTTTTAATTATGAATGAAGGATGGGACGGTAAAAAACGCATTCATGGTTGTCTAGTTCATGTCGAAATTATTGATGGAAAAATTTGGATACATTACGATGGCATCGAAGACGGTATCACCGATGAATTAGTCGCGGGGGGTATTTCCAAAGACCAAATAGTTTTAGCTTTTCATCCCCCCTACGTGAGACAGCATACTGGATATGCAGTGGCGTAGCTCTAGAGTGCGTTAGGTTGAATGCAAGGTTGAAGCCTGTTCAGCTAAAGGTCTTGGTCAATCTAGTCTCTCCAAAATAAAAATCCTATTTTTAGAGTCATATCATATCCGGGCGATTGCCCACTATAAAACAATACGGTTCAGTTACAACGTATCCCACTGTTGTGAGGTAAAGCAATCAATGTTATGGTTAGGGGCGAAGCATTCGGACGACAATTGATTGCTAAAACCATAGATATTCTGTCCGTTCGCGCAGCGTAGCGTTAGCCATATGCTTCGCCCAGATACCCCAAAATATCCCTAAATGAACCGTAAAGACTTGGCTAAACTTGAGATGGTAAAGAAGGTACAGAAGGTGTGGTTTTTAGAATTTTAGGCAATACATCAACAAATGGTATTAAACTAGCGTTTGGCTTTGCATTACTATAAAGTCCATTAGTGAAAATAATATTCCCAATTCCAAGAACCATAATAAACAACATCGCCAGAGAAAAATATCTTAGTGCTGCCCTATATAAATCAATCATAAAGTTTGTTGCACGATGATTGTAGTCTTGTGCCTCAAGTAAATCATTGCACAACATCTTTTTGGTTGAGTCAGATTTTGAGTCTAAAAAAATATAGCTATAGTCAGTAGTCTGGGTGTTATCAATCCCAAAATATATTGTTAATAGAAAAATAGTGAGAAATAGCAGAGTGAGCGGGAAGATAGAACAAAAACCTATAGATTTTATAGATACAATACTAGTGGTACTAGAAATCAAGCCTAGCAATAGAGAAGTCAAAGTTAATAAAGTACGTGCCTTTGTGTCAACTTTATCTCGACGATCTTTTACTTCTTTGTTTTTTTCCTTAAGAAAGTCAATCTTTTGATCGCAAATATTAGTTTCATCAAAAAGACAAATTAATTTCAGTTTTCTTTCTGATTTATACGCTCTTTGTTGAACCTCAGAAAGAGTACATTCAATTAGGGATATTCGCATTAGTATCCATGTGAAAAAAACTGATAAACTCATATTTTATGAACGCATAAGTTGCATAGATTTTAATAATGAACTTGCTATATCTGTTACTCCTTCTAAGTCTAACCAAGCCCATTGACCATTTGGATTAATTTCAAAAAACACCCAATTGTAATCTTTTGTAAACGCCATATCAACAGTAGCAAATCTCAATTTATAAGACTGGCATAACTCTAAAACTTTATTTTCTATATAGGATGGCAGTACAATCAGTTGATATCGAACATTTTCCATATTGTTCCTTCGTATATCTATAGCTTGCAACTTGTCTTGTTCAGAAGCATAAAGCGCGACAGCAATAACTTTCTCATCTATGATATTGATCCTGACATCATAAATTTTCTTTACTTTCTCCTGGAATAAAGTTGGGCATAAAGACAATAAATCTTGATTTTCACTAAGTTGTGCCAGAGTAACTTCATTAGTAAAGATCAAAGTGTCTTCATTAGAATTATCTCTTTCTATGTATCCATGAGAAATTGGTTTCACAACTAAGCTACCTTTACACTCTTTCCAAAACTCCATAGTTTCTTCAAAAGACTGGGTAACTAGAGTTTTAGGAATTGTAAGTCCCAGTCTGTTCGCACGACTTAACTGTTCTAGTTTAGACATAGCTAAGGCGTTATTGCTTGGATGATTAATCCATAACTTGATAGGAATATGAGCTAGAAATCCTTCAATTGCTGCACTCCATTCACTGATACTATGTGTTTTATCACCTTTTTCAAAAGTTGTGTTTTCTTTAAAACCTAAAGATTGTGGTCTTCTACACCACATAGAACGAATGTCATCTAGTCTTAATATTCGATTATTGATAACAAGTGAAAAACTGTTTAGCTTGTAAAGTAATTGCGTATTCTTAACTAGTTGATCGGTATTCAGTCTGATATAATCAAGTTGGTTTTGCTCCAATCGAGAGCAAACATAATCTGCTGTTACATCAAATGAATTTGATAAGATTCCTATCATACATAAAATGTCACGGGATTATAGCAAACTGGTTGTAGCAAGAGGTATCAGAGTCAAAATTCTCTCGTGTATCAGTTCTTGTTTGTGTACCAAGACTTCGAGGATCTTGATCTGTCTCCTCTTTTGAATCAGTTCTTGTTTGTGTACCAAGCAATACGTTGGCTACGTTAATGTTTTTTGGCTGGCGTACTGGTTCTTGATATAAAGAAATAAAACTGCATTTCATCATAAATTTGTCTTCTTAAAAGGACTTATTTCACAAAGAAGGGATATCAGTAAAGCAATTATAGCTAATTTTCTTCAAAATGGCTTAATTATAGGCGCAAACAAGTGTTAAATTATGTTTAGTAGCATAAATACTGCCACATCCCAGTGTATTGTAGCGTAAACGTCTCACTTTTGCAAAAATACCGTCACCCCAATCCTTCTTCCCTAGTGGGAGAAGACCGTATTGAGTTAACCTGAGTTCGGGATAAGGAACTGCTAAAAGTCTTAATTCTGTGTTGTTTAGTCTTGTAAGCTCTCCAAAGGGGATTGCACAACCACTTACTGGATTGAATTATAAAGTGCCAGCTTCTAGCTGATCTAAGTAGATAAAATCAGGAGATTGGACACCCGCTTCTGCTCTGATTTTGACTAGCTGCGGTGACTCGAAAAAACGCTTGGCATCTTCAAGGGAAGTCCATGCGGAGAAATGGACAATTTTGTTGGGTTCATGTTCATATTTGAGAACTTGATAAGATCGTTCTCCAGCTTCTTTTCTAATCTTAGCAGCTTTATCAAAAACTTGTTTCCAAGCGGGGTAGTCGGCAACTTCGTGGATAATTAAAACGTATTGCATGGCTTTTTAAACTTAGTTAATTTCAAATCTTCTGTGTTCAACATTGCGAAAGCTAATTGCTTGCAATATTTTCATTTGATCCGATCTAATATTATCTCTGTTTGGTAAACTCTCTAGTGCATAGATAGAGCTTGGAGGAAGTAAATTCCAGGTGGCGGGAACTACATCTAATAACCACCAGTTGAATAGTTCGCTTCTACCATAGGAACCAGGAAAAACTGCATATCCTTCTAAACAGTTATCTAAAATATCTATTAAGGCTTCTAGTGACTGTTTTGGATTGAGTGTTTTAATTGCATCAGTATAAACGTTTAAAGCTTCATGCAGTGTTTGAAATTCTTCTATTTGTTTTGCAGAAACACTACAAATATTCAACACATCAGCAGCCGGATCAAAATCAAATGGTATTTCAGAATTAATTTCTGCTTTGATATTTTTTAATGACCAGGCTGACATTTTTTCAATTGTTTGATCTGGAATAGTGTTTTCAGGCTGATAATATTTGATTGTCGGTTCTACCACTAGGGCTAGAATTAATGCCATCCAAACATGGCGAAGATGACCGAGAGTTTTATCTTGATCCTGAAACAGTTCTAGAACTTCTTCTACAGTATCTTGAAGTGAAGTTGATTCATTGGTTCTGGGTTCATAGAGTTCAGCATAGGATTTCTGCCAAACCTCGGTGAGCTTAACTTTCATAGATGCAGGGATATTATGCAAAATTTCCTTCAGATCCTGACAATAACTTGGTAGAATTCAATTATAAACCTTAAGCTGGGGAGGACAATGGAAATTCAGTTTGCGGTTAAACCTTCGTGGTTGGGTTGGGTGCTGGTTGCTGCCACAAGTCAGGGAATTTGTGCAATCAAAATTG
The DNA here is from genome assembly GCA_936920195.1 of uncultured cyanobacterium. Taxonomy (GTDB): domain Bacteria; phylum Cyanobacteriota; class Cyanobacteriia; order Cyanobacteriales; family FACHB-T130; genus CAKZHE01. The sequence goes on from CAKZHE010000140.1 coordinate 34,955, forward strand.
GTGACACGGCTGAGGAATTAACTACAGAACTCCAGCAGCAGTTTCCCAAGGCTAGTTTTTTGGAAAAAGATCGCCTCTTTGAGCATACAATTGAGCAGGTTATGGCTTTGATTGCCACACCCCAGAGTGGGATAAATATTCCCCTGGATATTCAGGGAACTGCTTTTCAGCGGCAGGTTTGGCAAGCATTACAAGATATTCCTCCCGGTAATACTACCAGTTATAAGGCGATCGCTCAACAAATTGGCAATCCTCAAGCTGTACGCGCCGTTGCTAGTGCCTGTGCTGCTAATCAACTTGCCGTGGCGATTCCCTGTCATCGCGTTGTTGGCAGTGATGGAGCTTTGCGGGGTTATCGGTGGGGAAGCGATCGCAAACGTGCTTTACTAGAAAGGGAACAGGGAATAGGGAATAGGGGATTATCATAAATTATCATTGATAATCGGCAATATCAAATTCTTCAGGAGCAATAGCTTTAGCATCATCTTCGCTCCGATGGGATTTGAGTTGGGAAAAAACTCGGTAAGTGGATAAAGTATCCTCAGACTCCCCATTCCCGTCTTTATTCGCAACTTTAATTAAATTATACTGCACATTTTCGGCATGAATCGCAAAGGTAATATTAAAAATCTCAAAGAAATTCACTACCCACTTACAATCATCTTCTGGATACTGCATATAATGTTGAATTAAGGCGGCAATACAGGCTTCTAGATGAGTGCGAGAGTTTTTAGAAATTAAGATAATCTTCAGTAGCACGGTGACTAGAGTTAGGGGATTACCTTGGGACATCAATAGAATAAATAGTGGTGAAGGCTCCTCTTTATTTTCGGTGGTTAAATTTTCAATTAGCCGATTGCACGTTCTTAAAAAAAGAGAGTCATCTAGGATTTCTTCGTGTTTATCTTGATATAAATTTTCTAATTTCTCAGTCAGTTTCTTTTGGAAAATCTCCACAAAATCCTGACTGGCAAGGCCAAACGTTAAATATTTCTGAATACTTTCCTTAAAATCTTTATAGGAAATTTCTCTGGTTTGATCCAAGAAAATATTTGCTAGGCTTTTATAGCTAAAAGATCCACGTTTCGCCACAATTAGTTTAATCAGCCGTAAAATTTCATCTCCCAATCCAGTTGGATTTGTTGGGGCTTTTTCTTGGGCTACAGCTAATTGAGTATGGGCGGTGTACATTGCCAAATCAAACTTAAATTTATCTTTTAGCTGCTGAGAAAGAACTCGCGCCGCCTCTCTTTGTTCTGGGGAATTATTGAGATCAACGTATTGTGGTACTAGCAGATAAGATGTATAACGGTGACTCCAATGGGATTTTTCGCCACTTTCATATCTGGCTGTAAATAGCTTGAGTTCTTGATAATCTTGACTGTGAAGAAAATTATTTAGCCAGTAGCGCACGCGACCCAAGCTACGAGAAAAAGTTTTTCTATTAATTTTTAATTCAGCGAAAACTTCAATTAATTCCTTAATTACTTTATATTGTCTCTTGGCTTCCCAGTTGTTGATTAAAATGTAACAAGAACGTTTCAGAACATCTCGAAAATCGTTCTCGCTATTGGCAAAAATAATGTCAGACAGTCCGGCGATCGCTGCCCTATTTACCGCATCATTCTCATAGGTAATAAATATTTTTTTAAACTCCACTAAAACATTCTCTGGCGACCATTGGTTGACAATTTCCAGCAAAAAACTATAGACACTTTCTTGAGAATCCTGAATATTTCTACTGGCTTGAATGGACGCAGCAGGTAGAGATACTGGCTGGTAACTGTTTGATAAAGCATCCCTAGTCATTCACGCATTTAAGGACGATTGAGTCCTGACTGAAAGTGCAATTAGAGGCTGTTTTGAACTTTATGCCCAGAGTGGAAACTGGAAACCCCATAAATAAATTTGGGTGCTTGTTCATCTTAGCTACAGTGCAGATAGGCAATATTTCTTACCAAAAGATAAATCTTTTTCCTCTCTAGTCCTCCCTAGACTGCGATTTGATCCTCTCAATTTCGCGCTGCAATTCCTCCAACTCCCGGCGCAACGCTTCGGCTTCGGGATTGGGGGACTCAACTGCCACGTTCACCGAACCCTCTGCACCTGCGCGACGATAATTTCCCTGGCGAATCTGGCGATATTCCTCAGAAGCTGCCCATTCTTGGAGATAGCGCACTCGTTCCACGGCAAAGGGATGGGTAATGGGGGAATTGAGGTCGCCGTTATAAAGGAGGAATTTATAGACTTGATTTAAAGCATCAGTATCTAATTCCTGATATTGGTCAGATTGCTGAATAAATTCGTCTAAGTTGCATTCGCGGATATATTTACTGCTACCTCCAGCTAGTTTCATCATGGTTTGCAATACCAATTTCAAGTCATCTGTCACTAATAGGGCAGCCCGGTCTGCTGATAATTCGGCTCGCCGCCGCCATTCATAAAAGGCTAAAATGACTCCTCGGCTAAATAATACGCCCAATCCCAAGGTTAATTCGCCAATGAAAGTTACTGCGGAAATTGCCCACAATCCCATTTGAATTAAAGTGGTATGACCGCATTTAATATGGCCTAGTTCATGGGCGATAACGGTGCGAATTTCGGCTTCAGTTAATAAGTCTAGGATGCCCGCACTTAAAATTACTTGCGGGCGGTCTTGTCCAAGGGAATAGGCATTTGCCCAAGGGGTTTGGGAGATAAATAAAGCTGGTTCGGGATAAATGTCTAAATCTCGGAGGCATTCTCGAAAGATGCCATAAATAGTGGCATATTGGCGGGGTCCAACTTGGATGCTGTTGCCCAGTAAATAAATTTGTTGGGGACGTTCGTAGATAAATTCGACAAATTTGCGAGCAATGAGATCGAATCCAGGGACGCTGCGTAAGGTTTGCTCTGCTTGGAGATCTAATGGATGTCGAAAAGCTTCGCTGGAAATTCCAGGGTAGTTAGGCATAATGATTCCCGAATGTGGAATTTTGTGGGTTTATTTAGCCTGACATATTCGTATGGAGTTAGCTGCTACGGACAGCAAATAAGTAATATTACTTAATTTGGGGCGCAGGGCGGATTGGCAGTTGAGGCTGGGAAGGAATTTGCTACTGTCTAGGGCAATTTCAGAAACTGAGAGCGTCAGGGCTTGCTCTTAGTTAATTATACTGAGAATTACCATTTTTCTGTCTATTCAATTGATGAGAGAATTTAATTGGTTTTTTCGCACTTGCTCGGAGGGCAGCCTGGGGGAAAGTGCCAATGGCAGGTTTATCTAGCCATTTTTAGGTAGTATTTTAATAATTTAACTTTAGTAGTTTTTCTAATTGATGTTTGCGAGGGGATGAAAGCGATCGCCACTCTATCTCAAATCGACCAAATTTAGTAAGCTGATTTAAAGACAATTAGCCAAAAATAAGTTAAATTCAAATCAATGGAAGAACAGCATGAGATTCCGCTGACACCAGGTGGCTTAAGAAAACTTGGTAATCTTATGGAGCTTAAAGATAAAAATATTGCTGAAGCAATTCGAGAACGTGGTGGAGGTCAAGGTCAAGTTAACCAACTACGAACTGACTATCAAAAGCTACAAGTTGGCGAACTAGCAAATCTTGCTGCGGACGGGGACGAAGATGCAGAAACTGCAATTAAAATTCTTAAACAGGCAAGGAGCAAACGTGAAAAATATGGCAATAGATGATTTTCCGATTGGACAACCTCTAACAGCATTATCAACTATCGAATATCAAGGTTTTAAGGGTAATGAACTTGGTTTGGAAAAAGTACAGCTATTTTTTCCAGATAAAACAGTTACTCTATTACCAATTGTAGATACTGATGAAATAGATATCTTAGATGAAATTACAACTGATTTGGTAGAACCAACCACTCCATTCTGGGGTGAAATTTTTCTGGGTAAAAAGCTGATGACTGTTTGGGTATGTGAAAATGACCAAGGGTATCGAGATCAAGTAATTTTTGCCTTTGAGCGTTTGCATCCAAGTTTGGCTTTTGTGGCGGAAGGATCGGTTTTGAAAACATTTTCGTTCCAACAAATTTATCGAGAGCCAACATTACCCAGCTATGAATACCAAAAGGCGGCAATTATAGGGGAAATGATGCTCTCGGCACAGATACCAGAATCGGACAGCCTTCATAAATCCTCCCGAAGTTAGTATTCTGAGGAGAGATAGTTTTATCCCCCACCATTTTTTAAGCACTGAGTTTTAAATTCTTCATTTTGAGTAACTTCCACGTAGATATGTTCTAATTTGACAGGTTGCCGCGCAATTGAATCGAGAGGAATGCCATCAAAGAGGGCGATAATTTCTTTTAATTCTAAATGTTCTGTTAGCCAAAAAGCCAGATCGCTACCGTAGCGACGATAGGCAAAACCATGCTGACTGGCGCGAGCGATCGCTTGTTCTTCTGCTTGAGTATGAACTACAACAATTTCTCGTGCGGGAATCAATTGGCGCAACTCTTCAATACAGCCTTCTGCCAAAATTCGCCCTTGTTTTAAAATGCCGATTTGCTGACAAAGGCGTTCGGCTTCTTCCAAAAAGTGGGTGGTTAATAAAACAGTAATTCCCTGACTTTTTAACTGTTTAATTAATTCCCAAATTTCGTACCGTGCCTCAATATCTAAACCTGTCGTTGGTTCATCTAAAATGACTAATTTGGGATGATGTACCAAAGCGGCGGCAATATTAAGTCGGCGCTGCATCCCGCCGCTGAGGGTTTCCAGGGGAGATTTTGCCCTATCAGCCAAATTCACTGCTTCTAAACAAGCTTGGACTTGATTGCGCCGATCTTTCCCGGTTAAACCATAAATCCGAGCCAAGAAATTGAGATTTTCTTCGCAGGTGAGGGATTTATAAAGTAAATTTTCTTGGGGAACTACACCAATTAACTTTTTAGTAGTTTTAGAAATTGGTTCGCCGTTGATGGCGATCGCGCCACTATCCGCCCGCAACAAATTACACAGAATATTAATCGTCGTTGTCTTACCCGCGCCATTTGGTCCCAATAAACCATAAATTTCCCCATAGGGAATATGCAGCGTCAAATCTTGTAAAACTACCCGCTTGCCATAGGACTTATTCAGACCTTCAATTAATAGCACTATTTCTAAAGCCTCCTTTCAACCCGCAACATCCTTTGGTAAGATAACCAACCACTAACTACTACTACCACAGTAAAGATACATAAAAACCAAAAATGGGAACCAATTTTGTCTAATCCTTGAGCATTGGCTGAAACTCCCACCAGCGCTTGATTCATGTGGTAAACTGGATTAAACTTCGCAATTTTGAGCAGGGCAGCCGGAAGAAAAGTAGCCGGAAAAAATGCTCCTCCCAAAATCAATAAAGGTACGCCAAAAGCTGCTACCAAAGAGTTGACATCTTCCGTTCGCCGTGCCAGTTGCGTTCCCAGGACAAAGCCCACACCGACATAGGCGAAGATACTCATCAAAATAATTAATCCACCCAACAGCAGCGAACCCTGAAACTTGGCATTCCAAAAGGCGGCAATGGTATAAATTAACAGGGCTTGTCCAATCCCGATGGAACTATAGGCGAGAAAAATCCCTAAAAAGTAAGATAAGCCGCTGAGGGGAGAAATAAACAAGCGCTTCAGAGTTTGCTGCTCCCGTTCGGCGACAACTGTGGAGACAGTTCCCCCCAAACAACTAAAAAACAGGGCAGCACCGACTAATGTAGCTGGGGCAGCACTTTCAAAGGCTTGGGCGACAGTCAGTTGCAAGCGACTTTGTTCTGCCAGTACCAACCCGTTAATTACCAGTACGGAAACTGGAAAAAGACACCAAAAAATCAGGCTGTTGCGCCGCCGCAGTAGTTCTATCGAGATGCGCTGGGAGACTGCCAGCGTTTCGTGCCAATATTTCATTAAATTGCTAAACCGACCTCAACGGGCTAAGAGCATTACCTTTATTTTAGGGGTGGTTTGCAATTTAGTGCAGCGATACTAAGATCTATCGATAGCAAATCAAGCTAAGATGTGGCTGGTAGTTGTCGGAGACTGGAACCAAGCACCGAGGAATTTAAATAATATAGTAGGCTATAAAGATGGAGATGGGCGATCGCCCTCCGATTTGCCCAAAAAAAACTCCCCTGCTCCAGATGTTGTCAGGGGAGATACCCAAAGTATCAATTAAATCCTCCCCCGTTCACAACTTTCTGGCAACATTGCTTTCACCCCCTTGGGGTCAATCCCCCTAGGGGTGAGAGCAATGGAGTCAAAAACCGTCTTTTTAATCGCGAGGTAATTCAGTGAAAAGAATAATTTGGTGTTTAACCAAACCGCTACGAGTAGCTGCTGGCTTGCTCTTTGTCCTGCTGGGCAGCATTCCCGCTCTGTTGATTCCTGGGTTAGGATTGTTCCTTGGCTTGCCCTTTCTCTTAGTTGGTTGCCTGCTTCTTTCCTGTTAATTTAGGCTAAAAAAACCCCGTCACCGAGCATTTTGTTGATATTTCTTAACAGGGAATAGGGAATAGGGAATAGGGAATGGGGAATAGGGAATGGGGAATGGGGAATAGGGAATGGGGAATAGGGAATAGGGAAGAGAGAGAATAGGGGA
>CAKZHE010000141.1 GCA_936920195.1 uncultured cyanobacterium
GGTTCCCAGGCAGAGCCTGGGAACCAGTCAGGGAATATCAGACAGAATTATTGCATGAATAAAATTGCTCAAAAACTCGCAAAGTCAACAGCCTAGGCGCTACCCCCTACAGATTTTTACACGCACTATATATGCGGATTAACTGCGTAAATCCTGTTAGAATTTGCCCCTACCCCGGATTGGAACTTTTAAGATGTCAGATCAGTACAATGCCCCGGCTGTCCCCTCCGCTCTCAAACGCATTGCCTATATAATTCGGATTACAGCCTGGATCGCCTTCTGGGTGCAGTTAGTCCTAGCCGTTGTCGCTACAATAATTTTTCTATTTGCCATCCCCTTTGCCCAGTCAGGAGCCAATAGCGCCGCTGGCAATAGTCCGGGGACTGGAGGCAGTGCTTTTTTTGCCGTTTGCGCCCTCTTTGCCTTATATTTCAGCATCTATCAAGCTTTTCGTTACGTCCGGATTAGCAGACAATTAGTCGATCCCGAACCCAACCTCCGTCCCAAAAAAGCCGATACTCTGAAAAGTCTCCGATTTGGCTTAATGGTCAGTTTAGGAGGAATGATGCTCGCCGTTTTGGGTGCAGAAGCCATTACTGGCACTCTCTTAGCCAAGTCCCTCTCCCAAGGTCAAGGAGTTGCCGTCTTCAGTGCAGAATCCCTCAATCGCTTAATTCAACCCCTAGATATTTTTGTGGTGCTAGGCAATACTCATATCATTACCGCCCACTTTGTCGGCATTGGGGCTTCCATTTGGCTGATTGACCGCGTAGACCGTTAAGTGTCTTTAATTTACAATACTTAGAGAAAATCCGTGCTAGACCTCAAGCAAATTCGCGAAAATCCTGCTGCCATCCAAGAATTATTAGACCGTCGCGGCGCTGGTCAACATGACCTCCAGCCCCTGATTCAGTTAGACCAACAGCAAAGAGAATTAGAACAACAACGCAGCCAATTGCAAGCGCGGAGTAATGAAATTGGCAAATTAGTTGGTAAAAAAATCAAAGCTGACCCCCAAGGCACAGAAGTGCAAGCCTTGCGAGATGAAGGCAATCAAATTAAGATCGAACTGAGTGGATTAGAACCCCAAGAAAAAGACTTAAAAGCCCAAGTAGAAGCACTGTTATTAACTTTTCCTAATTTACCTCACCAGTCTGTTCCCATTGGCAGCAGCGAAGAAGAAAATGTGGAAGTGCGCCGTTGGGGAGATGAATATATTCCGCAAAATCCCCAAATTTTACCGCATTGGGAAATTGGCGAAAAGTTGGGTATTCTCAACTTTGAACGAGCGACTAAAGTAGCTCAAAGTCGCTTTGTCACTTTAATTGGTAAAGGAGCAGCTTTGGAGCGAGCTTTAATTAGCTTGATGCTAGATCGCCAAACCCAAGCTGGTTATTTGGAAGTAATTCCCCCATTTTTAGTGAATAGTCAATCCCTCACAGCTACCAATCAATTGCCCAAGTTTGCCGAAGAAAGTTTCAAATGCTCTCAAGATGACTTGTGGTTAGCACCAACGGCAGAAGTTCCAGTAACTAATCTTTATCGAGATGATATTCTGCCCCTGGAACAGTTGCCAATTTACCACTGTGCCTATACGCCCTGTTTTCGCCGAGAAGCTGGCAGCTATGGCAGAGATACGCGGGGATTAATTCGCTTGCATCAATTTAATAAGATTGAGTTAGTCAAGTTAGTTCATCCCAGCACCTCAGCAGTAGAACACGAAAATTTAGTTAAAGATGCCGAAGCGATTTTACAAGCTTTGAAATTGCCCTATCGCGTCATTGAACTCTGTACGGGAGATTTAGGTTTTGGGGCGGCAAAGTGTTACGACTTAGAAGTGTGGCTACCTTCATCGGGGAAATATCGGGAGATTTCTAGCTGTTCTAATTTTGGCGATTTTCAGGCGCGACGCGGCAGCATTCGGTTTAAGGAAGCTGGAAAAAAAGGCACGCAATTTGTTCATACCCTTAATGGTTCGGGTTTGGCAGTGGGGAGAACTATGGCGGCAATTTTAGAAAATTATCAACAACCAGATGGGACAATCCAAGTTCCCGATGTTTTGCAACCCTATCTAGGGGTTAAAACATTAGGATTGAAAAATCAATAACTGACAGTTATTGTATGAATCAAATTGCTCAAAAACTCGCAAAGTCAACAGCCTAGCTTCAGCCCTCTCCGGATTAGGGCTGAAGCCCAACTACGAACTTAGTTAACTGAACTGTATTGTCTCATGACAAAAACTACAACAACTCAGCCGATTCATACAACCGCCGCAAAATGGCGGTAATCTTATCTCCATACTGCAAATCTGCTGCCCATCGCCCACTTAATTGTCCAATTAAGGGCGCAACTCCCCTCGTCACAAATCGATAGCGAGGATCGACAACTTCCTGTACCAAAGGTTCTAAACTGGCGTAGGCTTTTAAATGCTGGATGTGCGCTCGCACGCCAATTCTAGCACTGGGGAAAGTGGCGCTCTCCGCTGCGCCGCCGACGGAACCAAGGGCGGCAAAGTTGTTTTGACTAGCTTTAATCCCGCTGGCAAAGCGCAAAAAACCAGTTTCAACGCACATTTGACAAAAGGCAATGTCGTAATTCACCCCTTCTATACTGGCTTCTTCGCGGTAGAGTTTGGGTAAGTCAGGAAATTGGGTTAAGGCATTTTCGTTGTTGGTTTTCAGGAACATCATCAACTGCACTTCTGATGTGTGTCCGGGAGTCATAATTTTATCAATTTGCCCCATACAAACTGATAGAATTGACCGCAAAATGACAGTACGAGTGCTGTTATCCCAGCCTACAGAAACGTTAAAATCTCGCAATTCGATGGCTTTAACGTACACCACTCCCCGATATTGAACCCGGCGAACATTGGGGGCGTTGGTAAGGTCAACGCTTAAGCGGTCTACTAAATCGATGGGGATGTAGGCATTATTATTAATTAAAATGCCTTGTTCGGCATAGGTTTGATTATTGATGGTAATGGCGATCGCCGGATAAGATGTATCTGTAGTCCCCCCACTGCTGGGAGAAATGGCTCGACTCCAAGCCGCTAAACCGTCGGCAATCCCCAGGGCAATGTCTCGACGACGATTTTGGAGTAACGAACGATCATCGGGATTGGTAATAAAACCCACTTCCATTAACATCGAAGCCACATTCACATCCCGACAGAAGCCTAGCCGCCCTACTCCCGTGGCAGTATCGGGTTTGGCTCCCCGGCTGGGCAATTGGGGAACGCGCCGCAACAGCGCCAGCAACAGCAAATCCGCTTGATTTTTGCGTTCGTTGTTGTTGGCAATGTAAAACACTGTTGCCCCCCGCGCTCCGGGATTGTCAAAGGAGTCGGCATGAAGTTCTAGGGCAATGTCGCCTTGGCGAGCGCGGGAATTAATCCAGTCGATGGTTTGTCGTAAACTGAGGTCGTCGGATACCGAGAGAACTTCAAACCCGCGCGATCGCAATTCTGGCAAAATCTGATCTCGTAATAGGATCATTTCCTTGGCTTCGGTAGTTCCTCCCGCCACTGCTCCGGGATCTTGAACTCCGTTTTCTAACCCGCCATGCCCAGCAGAAATAAAAATTCTTCCCATTTAAGCCATTTCTCCCAGAACTTAGCAATCAGTATCAGGATTTCGCGATGCTGCGGCTAGTCGCTGCCTGCAACTGTCTCCGAGATATATCTTAGTTCAGTTGCTTTGCAGAAGAGGGCGATCGCCAAAATTTTCTGAAATTCTTCGATTTCCCCCTTGACACCCTTGTAGTATGTGTGTAGTATATTAATTAAGGGAAGACAACACGCACCCTAACCTAAAAAGCATACATACAAATAAATTGGTAATCGGTCGAAAGACTGAGTAGGTTCAAATCCTACCAACCTCCACCACCTGGGGGTTGATAAATGTAAAGTTGCTTTTTGAACTTGTGCGTGACTGCGCTTGCCGAAAATTTTAATTCTATCCAGCTTCCCAGCCAATTTCCCGTTCCCAATTTCCCGTTCCCAATTCCCTGTTCCCAATTCCCTGTTCCCTGTTCCCAATTCCCTGTTCCCTGTTCCCTGTTCCCTGTTCCCTTTTCCCTGTTCCCTATTCCCTGTTCCCTGTTCCCTTCTAAGTAAGGAATGTTTATGAAATTACGCGAGTTATTAGCTCATATTTCCCCAGTAGCGCTACCTGTCAACCATCCAGCCATGTCATTGGAAGTTAAGGGGTTGAGTACCAATTCCTATGCTTGCCAGCCAGGAGATTTATTTATTGGGATGCCCGGAACACGGGTTGATGGGGGTGATTTTTGGGAAAGTGCGATCGCATCTGGAGCCATTGCTGCCCTAGTTTCTCAACCAATTGCGGCAAAATATCATCAAACTGAGGCTTGTTTGGTAGCAGTGGCTGACGTAGTTGCCGCCAGCGCCCATTTAGCAGCTGCTTTTTACGACTATCCCACCCAGAAAATGCAGTTGGTGGGGGTGACAGGAACTAATGGCAAAACTACCACTACCCATTTAATTGAATTTTTCCTCGCCCAAGCCCAATTTCCCACCGCCTTAATCGGTACGCTCTACACCCGTTGGCCTGGTTTTCAGGAAACTGCCGCCCATACTACTCCCTTTGCCACCGATTTGCAGAAACAATTTGCCGCTGCTGTCGCCGCTGGTTGTCAAATGACGGTGATGGAAGTCAGTTCTCATGCTTTGGCGCAAGGCAGAATTACTGGTTGCTTCTTTAAAGTGGCAGTATTTACCAATCTGACCCAAGATCATTTGGATTACCACAAAGATATGGAGAGTTATTTTGCTGCCAAAGCTATGCTTTTCGATTCTAACTATCTCCGAGGACGGGCGGTAATCAACCAAAATGACCCTTACGGACAACGGTTAATTGCCCAACTGCCTCCAGAGCAAGTTTGGAGCTATAGCATCAACGACAGTACGGCAAACCTGTGGATGAGCGATTTGCAATATCAACCAAATGGGGTGAGCGGCATCCTGCATTCCCCCCAAGGAGATGCAATTTTTGAATCGCCTTTGGTGGGGCAGTACAATCTGGAAAATTTGTTGGCAGCAGTTGGGGCGATTTTACATTTAGGTTTAGATTTAAAGTCAGCACTGCAAGCCTTACCTAACTTTCTGGCAGTACCGGGACGGATGGAGCGGGTACAAATTAGTCCTACCCAAGATATTAGCGTGGTGGTCGATTATGCCCATACCCCAGACAGTTTAGAAAACTTGTTGAGAGCCGCACGACCTTTTATTCCCGGAAAAACGATCTGCGTTTTTGGTTGTGGAGGCGATCGCGATCGCACTAAACGCCCAATAATGGGGAAAATTGCTGCCAATTTAGCCGATTTGGTGGTAGTGACATCAGATAATCCCCGCACTGAAGACCCTGACAAGATTCTGCAAGATATTTTGGCGGGAATTCCCCCAGAAACCAATTTAATTGTCAATGGCGATCGCGCTGCTGCCATTCGCACAGCAATTTTACACGCTCAACCTGGAGATGGCGTATTAATTGCAGGTAAAGGTCACGAAGATTATCAAATCCTGGGAACTGAAAAAATCCACTTTGATGACCGCGAACAAGCGCGAATTGCCCTAGAGAGTAGATAGTTGATGGGGAGTTGGGGTGATGGGAGTTGCTAATTTTTACTTCTCGGTTGGATGGATGGGAATTTCGATCAAAAATTCTGCCCCGGCATTGGGAGTAGAAATACAGCTAAATTGACCGCGATGCTTGTCAACTACAATCTGATAGCTAATTGATAACCCCAGTCCTGTACCAACTCCCACTGGTTTAGTTGTAAAAAAAGGGTCGAATATTTTTTGCCGGATATCTTCTGTCATCCCTAACCCATTGTCGGCGATCGCAATAGTAATGCGATTTTTTCCAGAAATTTTAGTGCGAATCCAAATTTTGGGATTTAATACCTTGCTATTTTTATGCGCTGTTTCTAGCTCATCAATAGCATTACTAATAATGTTCATAAATACCTGATTTAGTTGCCCCGCATAACATTCCACTAGGGGCAAATCCCCATATTCTTTAACGATAGCAATTTCTGAATTGGATCTTTTTATTTTCAATCTATTTTGTAAAATCAGCAGCGTACAGTCAATACCTTCGTGAATATTCACTGATTTGATTTCAGCTTCATCTAAACGAGAAAAATTCCGCAGAGATAAAACAATCCGGCGAATCCGCTCCGATCCCAATCGCATTGATTTTAGAACCTTTGGCAAATCTTCTTTGATAAAACCTAATTCAGTTCCGTCAATTGCTTGCTGAATCTCCGGCATCGGCATAGGATAATACTGATGATAAAGTTGGAGCAAGAATAATATTTCTTGGGTATATTGTGCCACATAAACGAGATTGCCGTAAATAAAGTTAATTGGATTGTTGATTTCGTGGGCAATCCCCGCAACCAACTGTCCTAAAGAAGACATTTTTTCCGTTTGAATAAGTTGCGACTGGGCTTTTTGTAATTCAGATATGACTCTCTCTAAATGTTGGGTTTTTTCTTGCAATTCTTGCTGCGATCGCTGGAGGGCTTCCTCAATTTGTTTTCGTTCAGTAATATCCAATCTAATGGCTAAATACTGTATGATTCGCCCAGTTTCATCTGATAATGGGACAATGGTTGTATCCACCCAATAATAATTTCCATCTTTAGCTTTATTTTTAATTTCCCCTTTCCAAACATTTCCCGCTTGGATGGTTGACCACATTTCCGAAAAAAAGGATTGGGGATGATAGCCAGAATTAACTATATTGTGGTCTTTGCCAATAATTTCCGAGCGAGAATATTTAGATATTTGACAAAATTTATCGTTGGCATAACTGATAATTCCCTGGGAATCTGTGATGGCAACAATCGCAGTTACATCTAACGCAAATTTGATGTCTGATAAAACCTGCATTGATTGATGCGTCTCTCTATCTCTATATTGGCTCTGGGCGATCGCCACCGCATATTCGTACAGAGTCGCTTCATTTAAAGAAATATTGTTTAAATTGCGAAGCACTGCGGACGGACTATCACCCCAATCTTGTTTATTGAATTCATTGATATTGATCATTTTTTTGACCACCTACTTACAGCTAAGTTTTCAAGATAGATGCGCTCTCTTTTAATTTTAGGAAAGTCTTAACCTTGAAACTGAGAACTGGAAATGAATTAGTCATCATCTGCTGCGATCTGGTTCTCGATTTTTAGGGCTAGGTTAATTAGCCAACGTAATAATTATAATGTAATATAAATTACTGGGAGGTTGTATAAATAAATACAAATACTTGTTAAGTCTTAGTACAGTTATATGAAGAAAAATCAAGAATTTAATTTATTCCGAAGTAATAGCTATGCCTTACTCCAGAAATGTTTTAAGCCTGGTTATCGCTCAGATATGGTATATCTCCTCTTGATGGGAATTTCTAGGGGAGGAGATATTTCCAAAAGCTAACATACCAATCAATTGAATCTTGAGTTAGTTTATAGTTTGCAGTTCCCTGTAGTGGCGCTTCTCCAAAGCTCACCACACTAACTGTCAACGCTCTATCACCAGATTCTATGACTTCCTCCCCTGCGCTCGATCAATCCCTGTATCAGCTAGTTGTTAATGCCGAACCTCTCCCACAGCGGTTGCTAGCCGATGCTCATACTCTCAATTCCCTGGTAGGAACCTTAGTTGAGGTACTGCTAGAACAACAGTTGAGTGCAACTCTGTGGGTGAAATTGCCGCCGGGAGAGGTTTGGCAGGCAGAAATTAAACGCTATCAAGATTTGATGGCACTACGAACAATTTATTTTTGCAATGGCGAGCCAGGGGGAAAATTGCCCCTGTTTGATGGTAGCCAGGAAAATAGCCCCACTTTTTATCTACCTAGGGAAAGCCAGCTAAAAAGGGAATATTTTTTGATTGTGGCGGCTGCTCAATTTTGCGGTTTTATCCTGGCACATCGTCCCCGCCGAGCCAAAGTAGGGGGGGAAACGGCGGCAGGAAGACATCCTTTGCTGGTGCTAGTCAGCTTTGAGCAGTTGGCAGTCAAACAACTGTTGCAGGGACTCCAGCAGGCGATCGCCGATCCTAATTTTAACGACAAAACTCAGTTTTTTTCCCACTGGCAGGCTGATTTTTCTTTACCACCCAATCTAGAAGATTGCAGTCGAACGCTGCTATCTCAACTCTTAACTAAACAAATTCAACGCCAAGATGAAGTTTGGCGCAATGGGGCTGCCGAACGCAAACAGGCAGAGGCAACTACGGCTATCCAGCGCCAAAATGAAGTGTTGCTGAATGACTTGCGTCTCAAAGATGAATTTCTCAGTCATGTTGCCCAGGAGTTGCGAACCCCTTTAACTAATATGAAAACTGCTTTAACGCTGTTGGAGTCGGCACATTTTAAGCCTGCTCAACGGCAGCGCTATATGCACGTTTTGCAAACAGAGTGCGATCGCCAAAGTTCCTTAATTACCAGTTTGCTTGATTTGGTGCAGTTAGATCGCATCCCGGAGCAATCTGGCAGCGATGGCGTGCATCTGGCGGACATTGTTCCAGGGGTAGTTAGTACCTATCAACCCCTAGCTCAGGAAAAAGGCATTCAATTAGGCTACACTGTCCCCACGGCGCTCCCCCCAGTGGCTTGTCCCGAAACTTGGTTAAAACAAATTGCTATTAATTTACTCCACAACAGCATTAAATTTACTCATCAAAATGGTCAAGTCTTGGTCAAAGCCAAGCAACAAGGGGAATATTTACAGTTAGAATTTCGCGATACCGGAATCGGCATTGTTGAAAGCGAATTGCCGAAGATTTTTGACCGTTTTTATCGCAGTCGGCTAGCCGCAGGGGAAGAACAACTTGGGGTAGGTTTAGGGTTGACTATTGTTCAGCAATTACTTTTACGTTGTGGCGGTTCTATTTCGGTGACTAGCAAGCTGGGAGAGGGATCGGTTTTCAAGGTTTTGTTACCAATCAAAATTTGATGATGATATTGATCTCCAGAGTTAATAACGGGCTAAACTTAAGCTAAATCCCCGCAATACATTTTCCCCAGATAATTCTGCGGGCAGATGGCGAATTTCTACCTGTTGTCCTAGACGATAAATTTCTACCTGTTGCTGTTGAGGATTAATCAGCCATCCTAATTTCACCCCTGCATCCAGATATTCCCGCATTTTGGCTTGCAATGTTTCTAAATTGTCGGTGACTGACCTTAATTCCAGCACAAAATCTGGGGCAATCGGGGGAAATTTCCGCCTTTGTTCTGGGGTGAGAGCTTGCCAACGTTCGGCTAGAATCCAAGCAGCATCAGGAGAGCGATAGCGCTAGCGCGCTCGCAGAGCTTCGCTCCCATTTGGTAATTTAAAGATAGTAGAGGAACTGAAGGTAAAACCAAGTCCAGTTTGTCGATTCCAGATCCCCAAATCAATGATTAAGTCAGCTTCTCGATTGCCACTTTCACCTCCCACCGGGGGCATAATAATTAATTCTCCTTTGGTAGTTCGCTCAAATTTTAACTCGCGGTTATTTTGACAGATTTCATAAAACTGTTCGTCTGTCAGATGAACGGTGTCTAAATTCAATGTCAAAACACTCATAATTTTATCCCCCAATTCAACCAGGTTTTGATATAATGTAAAATTAATTTGCTACCAACATTTATGGTTGAGGGTTAATGCAATGGTTCTTCAAGTCCCATCGATCAAAACCAAACCAGTAGTCAGTTGGGAACCCCTGCCAGCTAACTTTGTATTACCAGACGATCCTGTGGAAAACATTCAACAACCCGCTCTGGCGGCGGCACTTACCGATGCCCTAGGAGCAGCGGGATATATCCAGCCAGAAATGCTGATTGCCACTAATTTAGGGCTAGTCGCCACCGTCAATAAAAAGACTGTCGTTAAAGCTCCCGATTGGTTATATGTCCCCGAAGTCCATCCTGTCGCGGAGGGGATTGTGCGTCGGAGCTACACCCCTCATACGGAGGGAGCAGCGGTGGCAATTGTGATGGAGTTTCTCTCGGACGAAGATGGGGCAGAATTATCCATTCGCTCAACTCCGCCCTATGGCAAACTCCACTTCTACGAACAGATTCTGCAAGTACCCACATATATCACCTACGATCCCTACGACGGCAATCTAGAAGTCCGTTATCTTCAAAATGGGCAATATACTCTAGAGTTACCCAATACTGAAGGACGAGTGTGGATTCCTGAACTGGAACTATATTTGGGACTTTGGGCAGGGCAACGGTTGGGACAAACAATGAACTGGTTGCGCTGGTGGGATCGATCGGGTAATTTACTACTATGGAGTTCAGAGCAAGTCGAACAGGAACGCCAACGGGCTGAACAGGAACGCCAACGGGCTGAACAGGAACGTCAACGGGCTGAACAGGAATCCCAACGGGCTGAACTTTTAGCTGCTAAGTTGCGGGCATTGGGAGTTGATCCAGATTTGCCAGATTAATTGCAGATCTTCCTTGAATAAACTGTGGCAACTGCCACATCCAGTCACCCAGCCTTCCAGCACAGCTAAGGCTGGGCAATTTAATGAGAATTAGGAATGTTCTCAATGGCACTATTTGCCATCTTGACCAATGTTTCTAATTTACCTGCTTTTAGGGCGACTGTATAGCGTCCGCCATTTTGATCCCAACTCACCATCGCATCGGAGCAATTAGCCCCACATTTCGCATCGGTGAAGTAACCTGTAATGCCGTTGGTTAGGCGAATTGATTTCCCGGCATTGGGTGGCGATTGAATGGTAATTGCTTCTCCAAAGACTACACCCAAGCGACAGGCGGTGCCACCATTACAATCTTTGGTTAAACCTAGTAAGACACTATATTCGGAGGGGGTGGCTTTTTCAACCACTGCATAAACAGGTTTCCCTCCTTCTGGTTCTGGAATGTATCCCGGTAATAAGATCGAAACTCGCGGTTTGATGTGTTGCAATTTCGCCAAAATTGGTTGAAAGACGGGGTGAACTCCATCCTTGGGGATTTCGGAGGAAACGGCAATGGGTGGGGGAGAAAAACCGCTGGGAGAAGGACTTGCCGCCTCTGGAGGGGGAGAAGAGTGACAAGCGGTAAGTAAAAGGGAGATACATATCGGGGGAAAATAGTTTTTTAACATTAAAGATGTCTGAATTATTGGGCTATAGGTATAAGTATAGCAAATACCTCTATTTGGGAATTGTGCAGGTAAAACCTTTGTCAGACAAGGATTACAGGCTTTGTAAAGAAATGTTACAGAGAATTTATAAAAAAATGTTGCAATTTCTTGATTCAGTTGTTAAGTTGTGCATAGAGGGTCGTTTGCAATCAATGCCTGGATTTTAAGGAGATGTGCCATTGATGGTCTACAACGACTAATTGCCAATTATCGAATTATCTGAAGGAATAATTCGTTGCCGAATCGATACCAACTGTCTCGCTCAAGGACTGAGAAATCTGACTACTAACTGGATTGCCTGAAATTGGTACTGGTTTTGCCCCTAGGGAGGATTGAGGGTGCGGAACTTTGCCCATCGGGATTGGTTTCCAGCGCGGCGAGACTCAAGCTTGGAGGTTTTTTATGAATTTTGAAGGAAAGACTGCTCTAATTACTGGAGCTTCGCGGGGCATCGGACGAGCGATCGCCATTGAGTTCGCGCAGCAAGGCATTGCTAGACTGATATTGGTGGCTCGCGATCGCCAGCGGTTAGCGGAAGTACAACGGGAAGTGGAAGAATTAGGAGTAGAAGCCATTTCCCTGCCTTTAGATTTAACCCAACCTGTGGAAATCAACATTGCGATCGCCCAAGCATGGCGCGATTTTGGTCCGATTCAAATTCTGGTTAATTGTGCTGGCGTGGCGCGGCAAGCACCTTTTTTACAATCTCGGTTAGTCAATGTCCAAGAAGAAATTGCCACCAACTTAATCGGCACGTACACCATGACTCGGTTAATTGGTAAGCGGATGGCAGCACAACAGGAAGGCACAATTATCAACGTTTCTAGTTTGATGGGGAAAGTTGCCGCGCCGACAATGGCTACCTATTCCGCGACTAAATTTGCCTTGTTGGGGTTCACCCAAGCTTTGCGGGGGGAATTGGCGGCACACAATATCAAAGTGGTTGCCTTGCTCCCAACTTTGACGGAAACTGATATGGCGAAGGATTTGGAATGGTTTCGCTGGGTGTTGCCGACAACTCCGGAACAAGTTGCCAAAGCGCTAATAACTGGATTACAGCGGGGATCTTCTGAGATTCTAGTTGGTTGGCAAAGCCATTTAGCTGTTTGGGGCGATCGCTTGTTCCCTTGGTTGTTAGAAAAAGTGCTGGTGATGGCTGCACCTTTGCAACCAAATCGACGGCAGCGAGAACGCCAGTTGAGACAGGCAGGAGCTATTTCCCGTTAAGACTGGTTTTTAAAAACCAAGAGCGATCGCTCTTGGCATTATCAGGACTTACGCAGAGACTCTATATATAGAGTTTTGTAGGGGCAATCCCCCTGTGGTTGCCCCTATTTCTAGGATAGTTGCGTAAGTTCTGACAGAATCCCGTTAAAGTGCGTAAGTCCTGATTATGTCCGGCTAATCATTTGTTAGTAGCAAATGACAGAATCAGATAGCGAACTAATTCTAACCGACTAATCAATTCCATTCCCCCAGTCACGCTATTCATTTCTGAGCCAAAATTAGACATATAGTTGACTAGCCGACGCACAACTGGGTAGGTGGGTAGGGTATTGAAGGTGATATTTTTGGCTGGAGCCATAACTAAGCCGACTGTTTTCGCCAATTTTTGATAGTCATTTAAAGAGTAGCGAAAATCGAGATCGCCATAGGTGCGGTGAACAGATTCACTCACAAAAGTGTCGAAAAATCTGAATATAGGTTGGGCTGCTGCTAATGGCACAAAGTCAGATAAAGCTAGTTTACCACCGGGACGGAGTACCCGCTGTACTTCTTGAAAAAAGCGATCGCGGCTAGGAAAATGGAATATACACTCTACTGCCAAGACGATATCAAAAGAATTATCTTCAAAGGGCAGTTGACAAGCATCCCCTTCAATAAACTCAATTTGGTTGTGGTTCATTGGTATAACTTCTTGTCTGGCTCTGGCTAATTGTCTGCCATCAATATTTAGCCCTACCATTTGCAGATGGGAGAATCGCTCATTTAGACTAGCGATGGTTCCCCCAAAACCGCAACCGCAATCAAGGATGCGTAAACCATCTTTTACTCCCCCAGCATCGCAAACCAAATGGCATAGTTTTTCCGCAGCTTTGGCAAAGTCTACCACTGAACCATCGGCAGTCGCCGGATCGTCCCAATAACCCCAGTGAACGTGTCGTCCAAATGCCTGAATTACCTCTGTATTCCCGGTACTGAAAGCTGCCAACAAATTGTCAAAATACGGCAGCCGAATGTTAGTTTGAGCCATTTCTATAGTTTAAGACCGATCTGATTGTATTGGAATTGCGGAAATTCGATTTCCAGTTTTGTGATGCCGTTTAAAATAACTTCCATAATTATACAAACACAACTGTGACTTTTGCTGTCGCGCACTCATTAACAATCAGTCTACGCTGTTTGGCAGAGACTTTACCAAAAAGATAAACGCACCGTTCATGTTTGGGATAGTAATGGCTATAGCTGACAACTTGTCCGATAGCGTGTTTATACTTTCTCACATTCTTCACCTCTATCACTTTAGAAGGGGTGAGAATATCAATTCGTCCGCTGGAGGTAGAGACTTCAGTTTGACTACCGGGCATCTGAGCCGCTAAACTATCGCGGATTGTTTTTTCCTGCTGAGAAGTTTTGGCTTTAGGATAGCGACGGGTTCCATTTTGTAATTCTTCAAGAGCAGGTTTCAGAATTGGGATTTTGTCATTGCAAACTTCAATAATTAACTCGCCAGTTCTTCTGAAAGCATCCTGAGCTAACTTCCGAGCAAAGTTTTCAAAATAATTACTCATGGTTTATTGAAGCTCGTGAAGATAATTTTTAATCTTTAATTTCAAGTCGATGGAAATAGGATAGTTTTCAACCTCTCTTTCAATATCTGATTTGGATTTCCCTTGTTTGCGAAGTTCATCGACAACTCCCCGAAAGATTTGTTCAAAGCCATATTCGGCAAGTCCCTGAGAAATCAATCCCAAAATTCCCAGTACCGCAATTCCTCCCAGCATTCCAAAGGGACCGCCAAGCAGCGCTAAAGCTGCTGTAATCGCGGCTGCACCTGCCCAACCTGTAATTGCCATCGCTACTAGTAGCACTAGACCAGGAACGCCTAATGCGGCTATTTTATCTATGATTTGATCCATTTTTTTATACTCCTGGGACAAAATTTGATACTTATTATATAGAATTTAGCCAGTTTTGCCTATGAAGGTGCTGTCAAGCTTTGCGAATATGTTCTGGTTTGAGGGTTTGACGTTGGCGAAGCTCTGCGATCGCTCCAATTATGCCCCAATGGGGTCAACTGCGGCAACAGGGGTGATACAATCAGGACTTACGCAGAGCTTGTTTTGTAGGGACAATCCCCCCGTGGTTGACCCTATTGCGAGGATAGTTGCGTAAGTCCTGAAAATATGGGATGAAAAGCGATCGCCATTTTTGAGTATAGCTAATGACAGTTACACTCCTGGAAATAGAAGCAGAACCGATTTTAATTAATCAGCTAACCTGGCGAGAATTTAAAGCTGTTGAACAGTTAATTAGTCGTCCAGGGGTGAGACTATCTTTTTTAGCGGGAATTTTGGAGATTCGCAAAGTGCCAGGGAGAAAGCACGAAACGGTTAAAAAACGTCTTGCCGCTTTGTTAGAAATTTATCTAGAATTTCTGGGTTTGGATTTTACCCCGACTGGCTCAATGACTCTAGAAAGCGAATCTGGAGAAGTCAAACGCGAAGCTGATGAATCCTACGAACTAAGTCCAAACCGAGAACGCCCAGATTTAGTTATTGAAGTTGTGGTCAGCAGTGGAGGAATTGACAAACTGGAGGCATACAAACGCCTAAATATTCCTGAAGTTTGGGTTTGGGTAGACAATCAATTATCATTTTATATTTTGGGGAATGATGGATACGCAACGGCGACGAATTCCCAATTATTACCCAATTTAGATCGGGATTTACTAAATCGATGTATTGAAGTAGCCAACCACGCTCAAGCGTTGCGAGAATTTCGAGCCGCCATGATCAATTCACCAGGGAATAGGGAATGATCGCATAATTCATATCATGTCCGGTTGATTGGTTGCGCGATAGCAAAACCCAACAAGCCAAAGATAAATGTTGGGTTTCCACTGTCGTTCCAACCCAACCTACAATTCACTGAATCATTTGTGCAAATTTGTAGGGGTAGCGCCCCCGTGCCTACCCCGTTCAATTGGGGCAACCACGGGGAAATTGGGGCAACCACGGGGGGATTGGGGCAACCACGGGGGGATTGCCCCTACGGGATTAGGCGGGAAAAATTCGCAGGCGACGGTTGGGTTCATCTCCAAAACTGGCGGATTGGAGATGATAATGTTCAATTAATTCGTGCTGCATTTTTCGCACTTTGGCAGAGCGGGGTAATAGTTCCACGGGTTGCCCTTTGGGAAGAACAATTTGCTCGACGGCTAATCGGGCTTCTTCCAATGCTTCTAATTCATCTTCGCTACCATTTTGCCCAATTAAACTTAATGCGGCTTCATCGGGTATCCCGGTATCATCCATATCCAGCAACCGTTTTAAGGCGCGGGTAATTTGGGGGATGGTACTGGCTTTAATGGTATGGATGGGAATTTGCCGGATTTTCACCAATTGGCGCAATTTGGAGTTATGTTTGGCTTGCGATCGCAATGTCAACAGGGCATCAGCACTATCGACATCTTTGGTTAATTCCACAGGCAAATTCAGCACCTGAATTACTTGCTCTAAGGGTTGGCGGCTGACTCCGTAGGGATAGACATAAACGGGTAAATCTTCCCCATTTGGTCCGGGAGTCCGAATCACATTCCCAAAAGGATCTGGTTGCTGCCAAGAATCATCTAGCAGTTGCTCAAAATCCCCTTCTTCAGTTAAGGCAGTTGGCTGATTTACCCCATTTATTGCTGTTTCTGAAAGGCGATATTTCTGATTTAATCCCCGCCCATGAGAAGGCAAAGGGCGCATTTGTCCAGAAGCTCGCCAACCCGTCGGACGAGCCATATCTAAAGGTGGTTCGGTAATAGTTGGTAATTCATGGGTAATTTGTACTTCTCCAGTTTCACTAACTGTCCGAGTTTGCAAGCGCGGTTGATATCCCCGCAGCAAAGTATCAACGGTTTCTGAAACCGTTTCGTGAATTACCCACCGTTGCCGCTCCAACATTTCTACAGCAATTTCAAAGGTGGGGGGAGCTTTCCGTTCTAAAACCGTTTTTTGAGAACCCCGCCGTCTTGCCTCATCATCCCCTAGGGTGACAGGCTGAATTCCTCCAACTAAATCGGAAAGGGTGGGGTTTTTAATGAGGTTTTCAATTCGATTCCCGTGGGCGGTTCCTACTAATTGAACTCCCCTTTCAGCAATAGTTCGGGCGGCTAAGGCTTCCAATTCTGTGCCAATTTCATCAATAACAATGACTTCGGGCATATGGTTTTCCACGGCTTCAATCATTACTTGATGTTGTAATTCAGGGCGAGCCACTTGCATTCGTCGCGCTCTCCCAATGGCAGGGTGAGGAATGTCGCCATCGCCAGCGATTTCGTTGGAGGTGTCGATAATGACGACGCGCTTTTGTAAGTCGTCGGCTAAAACTCTGGCAATTTCTCGTAAGGCGGTGGTTTTACCCACACCAGGACGACCTAACATGAGAATGGATTTGCCTGTTTCTACTAAGTCGCGAATCATGGCAATGGTGCCAAAAACGGCTCGCCCGACGCGACAAGTTAAGCCGATGATTTCTCCGGCGCGGTTGCGAATGGCGCTAATTCGGTGCAGAGTTTGTTCAATTCCGGCACGGTTATCGCCACTGAAATGTCCAACTTTTTCGATGCAATGATTGAGTTGCTGGCGGGAAACGGGTTGTTGAGAAAGATATTCGGCACTATTAGGAAATCTCGCTTCTGGTAGCCGTCCAAGATCTAAAACTACTTCAATCAAAGTGCTTTGCAATGGATGTTGTAGTAATGGCTGGCGAATTTCCTCTGGCAAAATCTCTAGTAATTGATTGAGATCGTCTGTAATTTGCATCCTTAATTATTGGGAAATGGGCAAGGAGGAATAAATTTTAAATTTATTCCTTAATGACAGGAATTTCGATTGGATAGGGGTGCGGGGGCGGGTTAATTAAGGTGATTGGTGAGGATGAAAATTCATCCCCAAACCCGCCCCTACCAGGTTGATAATTCATTGTTTATGTACATTTGAGGGGGATTTGTGGTAATTTGATTTGGGAGACTAGGGAATGGGCGATCGCCACTGCTTCCCAAAGTAATTCGGGAGAGTTTTCTAGCCGAATAATTGGGCGATTTTCCGTAAATGATTCTGAAACATAATGTTGTTGATTACCCTTTTCTAATTGTTCTAAAATTGGGTTGGCGATCGCTCTGGCATAACTGCCATAACCAATTCCGGCTATCTTGCCCAGCAATCCCAAAGATGCCAGTTTGGTAACAGTGTAGCCGTTTGTACCGCCTGCTAGCTGCACATATCCTGGTAAATCTGCGGCGAGAACTTTTTGCCCAAACTGAATGGCGGCATGGGTAGCGCCCATACCAATATCTCCGCTCATGGCTCGCCCATCGGTTTGCCAAATTAAGGGGCAGGGCAAGGGGGCGATCGCCTGGTGGAGCGATCGCATATAATCGATGACACCTGCACCGTCAGGACAACTAATTGCCAGGAGTTTCAGGTTGCCCAACCAGGGGGAAATTGCTGCCCACAGCCGTTGAAAATCTGTGATTCTGCCAATTTGGGTATGGATTTCCAAGGCATCAATCCCTGATTCTAGGATCAAAGGGGCGATCGCTTGCGGTGTCAAAACGTAGGAGCGGGTAAAAATCAGTTGGCTGGGGCAAATGGGCAAGCATCTACCGCAGCCGTAACAAATTTGGTCGATAACTCCAGCAAAATCAGCATGGGATTGAGAATTAATATTAAGTAGGCGATCGCGGTCTTTTTTTTGCCATCCCGACGCACCTAAACTCACCTTTTCTTTCCCTAGCGCAGTTTTTGGGAAGACGATGGCGCTAGCGGGGCAGATTGATTGGCAAGGGCGGGGACATTCGGCGGGACATTCAGCGGGGTTAAATTCTGCTTTGCGAAAATGAGGGTCTTCCCCATCATTTAAACTTACCATTAACCACGGTTTGCCCCGAACTCCAAAGCCCCGTTGTTGGGCTTCAGTTGTGAGGGTAGCTGCTACTTGCAAGCCTTCTTGCACTGCTGCGATCGCAGCCGGATCTGCCGCCACATCTATACAGTCAGCACCAGCTAATGTATAAGCTAAGGCGAGGTTTCGCACTGCCGGGAGGTGTTGGAAACTCGCTCCGCAGATGAGTTTAAACCATTGACCTACCCTGAGAGAGTGTAAAGGAGAGTACAGATCGATCACTTGTCCATATTAAAGCCTGAATGCACATTTGTGCAAATCCGTCAAAAAATTTGCAGCGACTGTTTTGAATGTAAACTGGTTTTAACTGGTTCCTAGGCTGTTGACTTTGTGCCTTTTTAGGGGTTTTCTGTTCATACAGTTTCTAGATAATTAGTCAACCAATATCAAGTCCTTTTGATTGATCGTGATTTATGTAGGGGCGGGTTTGGGGACGAATTTTAATATTCACCAATAACCTGAATAAACCCGCCCCGCACACCCATCGAGCAAGTCAATTAATGGTAAATTTGGGGGTGTATGGGGCGGGTTTAGATCATTTGTCGGTGGGCATCAAAGATTTGAGTGAACCCGCCCCTACAAAATACAGATTTGGGTTAATAATTTAGACCCAGTATGATGACACAGTTATTGCATGAACAAAATCGCCCAAAAACTCGCAAAGCGAACAGCCTAGGCTTTGCCTAGGAACGAGTAGATTTTAATCCTTGATGGAATCAAGTAAAGCTTGGATTTTTTCGGCATCTTCCATCATTCCCAGACGGTTAAAACCATCTAAGGCTGAAGACAATCTTACTCTAAGGCTTGTAGAGTAACGGAGTTTCCATGACTCTAAAATAAGTTGTTGTACATTGTCTAGATTTTGGCTACCACCTTGACAAATCAAAGTATAACATTTATTTTTTATTGTTTCAAGATGAAATGCCCAATCTCCTCGTTTTTCAGATTCTTTGATCAGCCAATCAAGATAAGAAAGTCTTACATCCCAGTATCCATAGTGATGAGCATAATCATTTAGATTGCCCCATAAATTTTTAATGTCTATATAGGAACTTTGCAGCATACACCAATCGAGCAAGGCTAATATATTATCCCAGTCCAAATAAATAGGTTCGTAATTGACATATAATTTAATCCAATCATCCCCTCCATGTTTTTGAATATAATCTAAATACCAATTGAGCCATCTTTGCCGCGCTGCTTTTTCAAATTCTGGATAGGCGGCTAATTCAGCTAAGGCATATTCGCGAGTGAGAGAAAGCATACTATAGCGTTCCTCTTTTTGGTTGATTAACGATAGTTGTTGAAGTCGCGCTAAACTGTCATTGGCAGCAATAGGATTGGCAGTTAAGCCTGCTACTTCAACTACGGCATCCCGCAAACAAGCTTGTGGAAAAATAGCTAAAGCCATCAATAATTTATGAGCAGGTTTTTCTCTAATTTCTTGCACTGATTCCTTAAAACAAAATTCGGCGACATCGCCAGTATTGGCAGCTAACCTTTCCATCACAGAATCCAAAGGATAGCCGCTACATAATTGCCCAATCGCATAGACAATTGCCATTGGCACACCTCCAGTTTTTTCATATAGTTTTTTCGCGTCTTCTGGGCTGAGTTCTATTGCTTTTTCTTTCCCTTGTTGTTGAATTAATTTTAAGCCATCTTCTAAAGGTAAACAGTCAAGGCGAATTGGCACATATACCATTTGTTCGCGGGTGGTAATTACTACTTTGATATTTGCTGGTAAGTCATACAGAAACGACATGACATTTTGAGTGTCTTGTATGGTTTCCATATTGTCTACAATCAGCAAAGTTGGCTGTTTAGCAAGACATTGGCGCACCCGCTCAAATTGTTCGTCTGGGGCTGATTGGGTGATAACTGGTTGATCTAAAGTATGGGCAATTTCTCGAAAGATATCTCGCAGGTTGCGCTGTGCCTGTTGTTTGAATAAAATCCCACTAGGAGTGAGATATTGCTGCTTGGCACAAGTAAAGATAATCGCATCAAATTTGGGGACACTGGACAAGTTTTCTTCACTCGCTTTGAGACAGCGATAAGCAGCTTCTACGACTAAAGCAGTTTTGCCCACGCCACCAATACCATCTACGGTAATGATGTGGGCAGAATGACGAAATTCAAGTAGTTCTAATAACCGTTTCATTTCTGCTTTGCGCCCGATAAATTCGGTGTAGGTGGGCGCAGGCAGATTTTGGTAAATATTTCTGGTGACGGGAGTGGGGGAAACTCGATGATAAGCAGATTTTGTCGGCTTGCGTTGTTCCCATTGGCGATCGCACTCTTCTAAATTAGCAGTTTTTTCTTTCGCCCACAACCTCAAAGTAAAGTGCCAATCCTCCGCGCCTTGGGTTTTGGTGCGGTTGTCTTCCAGAATTTCCAGAAAGTCTTTGCAATGATTGAGGGCTTCCCGAATTTGCGGCTTAGTCAGTTTGGCATCATATCGGTATTTGGCTGTCAGCAATTCGATTTCTCGCAGAGTTGTCCGAAATACTAGCCTGTTGTCAGTTTGGGGTTGGCAGGAGATTTTTAGGCGATCGCTTCCTTCTACTTCTCCTCCAGCATACGCCAGCAATGCCTCCAGCAGTCGCATCACTCGCAGTTTCGTAAGCTCGCCGTAGGAAACCCGCCCCATAGTATTTTCCCGAAGTTGAGTAATTTAAACAGGACTTACGCACTTTAACGACATTCTGTCATTCTGTTGGCGAAGCCCGCCGCAGGCTACGGAGCGACAGCGAAGTGAAGAATCTCCGAGATCCTTCGCTACACTGCGTTTCGCTCAGGATGACAATAAGTGCTTGCGTAAGTCCTGTTAAAGTTTGGGGATAACTTCAAGTACAAACCTATCCCCAAAGTCTTTGATTCCAATTGTATCCGGCTTGGAGCCATTAGCTACCAATACTTGCTTTGATTTAATTACCCCAATTTAACCTAGCAGCAGGAATGAAAAATCAGTGACTTGGCGATAATCGTAGGTTGGGTTGAGCGATAGCGAAACCCAACAAACCACTGATAAATGTTGGGTTTCCACTGTCGTTTCAACCCAACCTACGCATAGTCATTTTGTTTATTTTTCATTCCTAACATTAAGCGAGGTTAAAAAAATGTCTCATCGCTTTCGGAAGAGAATGATCTTAGCGATCAAGTTTGTTGTTTCGACTATGGCAGGGCTACTTGATCCCACTTTCGGTTTTTTAGTTTGCAGTTTTCTGTTCGCTTGGGAGTTTTTGGAATAAAATCAAGATTATATATTGCGTCTGAATCGTTTGTACAAATCTGTAGGGGCGGGTTTAGGGATGAATTTTAATCCTCACCAATAACCTTTATAAACCCGCCCCGACGCACCGCTAAAGTCAATTAATGCTAAATTTTACACTGGTTCCTAGGCTCTGCCTGGGAACCGATATTAAGAGGCTCTGCCTCGCTTGACAATTATCCGAGGCAGAGCCTCTCGATGGGCATTCCCAGGCAGAGCCTGGGAACGAGTAGAACTTAAAAAATTTGCTTTTAAAAACTAATTTGCAGTTGGGCGATAATATCTGCGATCGCTTTTTTCCCGTCATCCAGCACCGCTGCCAAACCAACGAAACTGTGAATCATTCCCGAATATTCCCGATATTCTACCACCACTCCCGCCGCTTGCAATTTTTGGGCATAAAGATGGGCATCATCTCGCAGAGGATCGCATTCTGCCGCAATAATTAGGGCAGGAGGTAAATCAGTCAAATCATGGGCGAATAGGGGGGAAGCATGGGGATGCAATCCGTCGGCGGAAGTAGTAAGATATTGGTTCCAAAACCAAATCATTTCTTCTCTAGTTAAACCAAAATCTCCTTGTCCGTATTGGTGATAGGATGGGGTATCAAAACCGTATTGGGTGACTGGATAAATTAGGACTTGATAGGCGATCGCTACTGTTTTCCTTTCCTTTGCCATCAGTGCCACCACTGCCGCTAAATTGCCTCCCGCACTATCTCCGATGATAGCTAAACGAGTGCGATCGCCTTGAAGATTTTCGGCATTTTCTGCCACCCAGAGAACTGCTGTATAGGCATCTTCCGCCGCCACCGGAAACTTATATTCTGGAGCCAATCGATAGTCAACAGATACCACCACACATCCCACTCCCTTTGCCAAAGCGCGACAAGTGGGATCTCCCGAATCTAAATCTCCTAATACCCAACCCCCGCCATGAAAATACACCAACAAAGGGAAATTGCCATTGCCCTCCGGAGTATAGATTCGCAGGCGGATTTCTCCATCTAAACTAGGAATTAAGCATTCTTCTACTTGAGCAACTGGGATTGGTTTGAGAGGTTTAGAACGCAATTTCCGGTTTAATTTTCTAGCATAGCTAGGATCGAGACTCGTAATCGGCGGTAATTGCAATTGATCGGTTTGTTGTAAATATTTCTGAACTTGGGAATTGAGCGGCATATGTTTTAGCTTTCTTCTTCAGGTAATGGCAATATCAAGCACTTAAGTTAGAGAAATTGGCCTATATCTTAACCACCTACTAAAACTACTACAATTGTGCCTAAAGTTGTCCACTTGCGAAGCAAGGATCTTGGGAAATTTTGAGGTGCGCTTTGTGTAGCAGGGCTGTTTCACGCTAGAATTTTTGATCGTCTAAAACCCTTGCTTGAAAAGGATTTTAGACGATAATTTCAACCCCTAGGGGAGAAATTATTAAAAACTCCGGTTTTTTCCAGTAGGAGAGGCGTTGCGTAAGTTATAACAGTCTCGCATCGCCCCATCACCCCATCACCCCACCTCCCCATCTCCCAAATTTGATCTGGGTTCATTGGTTAATTGTATGAATTTTTATTACGGCAATGATTAAACTTCGTTGCGAAGTAAAAGGCAGGCGATCGCAGTATGGTAACGTCAGTAAAGTCTTGAACGAGAGTTATAAGAAGCGGGAATGAA
The DNA here is from genome assembly GCA_936920195.1 of uncultured cyanobacterium. Classification (GTDB taxonomy): domain Bacteria; phylum Cyanobacteriota; class Cyanobacteriia; order Cyanobacteriales; family FACHB-T130; genus CAKZHE01. The sequence continues at coordinate 23,299 of CAKZHE010000141.1, forward strand.
TAACAAAACCAGATTGCCTGAAAACCAATTCCTCAACCATTCCTTACGCGAAGACTTTAGCGAATATGTCGCCCATCTGCAACTGCACATGAGTTTGCAGGCTCGCAACTTGGTTCCGCCACTAACCCAAAACCAAGATAGTCGAGAGCAGTTGTTGCACCAAACCCAAGCCAATATTGAAAAGCAGATTTCTCGCCAAGCGCTCTAAGCTGACGAGTTTATAGCGATCGCTAATATCAAATTAACGGGTTTTACTCGTTCCCAGGCTGGAGTCTGGGGTTGTGAATCGTCGGTTGGGTTGGAACGATAGTCGAAACCCAACATTATTGTTGATCCCCGCCAGGGACTGAAGTCCCTGTCTAATCAATAAAGTCCTCTTTAAAGGACTGAAAAATTGACGATTATTAGTCCTCTTCAGAGGACTTAAGCTTTGAGACAGGGACTTAAGTCCCTGGCGGATTAATGGTTAGTTCCAACCAGTTCAAGGTTTCAGGCGGAAATTGACATCAGTAAATGTCTTGCTTCCCGATTGATTTAGCCTTCTGGTTTCCAGACCACTTGGCTACCTTGCCCCCAAAATCCATCAAACTTAGTCACGCTGACATCGCCGAGAACTTGAGTTTGACAAGCCAGACGCAAATCAGCGGTAGATTTATGGGGAGGGAGCGCTCGCCGAGTATTTTCTTTCCAGCTAGATTCGGAAACGGCTCCCACTACCCGCACGGCACAAGTACCGCAAGTTCCGAAGCCGTGACAGTTAATCAGTTGGGCTTGACCATTATAAAGATCGACCCCATTTTTTAACAGCACTTCTCGGAGATTAGCGCCGCTGCTGCATTCAAAGGTTTTTCCTTGGGCTGTGACTTTTGGCATATTCGTAGATTAAATGAATTTCTGTTAACTGCAATTAAACTACTTTCTTCTGTCCATAGAATAATCTTTTGCACTTATTTTCTTTGGCTTTTCCACCCATGACCCAGAACCCCTCAAACCGGATTTGGATTTACGACACGACGCTGAGAGATGGCGCACAACGGGAAGGACTTTCCCTCTCCATCGAAGACAAATTGCGGATTGCGCGGCAATTAGATCAACTCGGCATTCCTTTTATTGAGGGGGGATGGCCTGGGGCAAATCCCAAGGATGTCCAATTTTTTTGGCAAATTAAAGAAGAACCACTTCAGCAAGCGGAAGTAGTCGCCTTTTGTTCCACTCGCCGTCCCCATACTACGGCGGCAGAAGACCAGATGCTGCAAGCGATTTTGGCGGCGGGGACGCGCTGGGTGACAATTTTTGGGAAATCTTGGGATTTGCACGTTACAGCGGGGCTGAATATCAGTTTAGAAGAAAATCTGGCGATGATTGCAGATACGATCGCCTATCTCCGCAGTCAAGGCCGACGAGTAATTTATGATGCCGAACACTGGTTTGACGGCTATAAGTACAATTCTGATTATGCCTGTCAAACGTTGCAAGTGGCGATCGCCGCTGGTGCGGAATGGTTAGTTTTGTGCGATACCAATGGCGGCACGTTACCCCACGAAATTAGTCAAACCATTGGGAAACTGCAAACTAAGTTTGAATTTGCCGTGACCAACGAAGAGGCAGACTTACCCAAGTTAGGCATCCACACCCATAATGATTCTGATACTGCCGTGGCAAATGCGATCGCTGGGGTGATGGCAGGGGTAAAAATGGTGCAGGGAACAATTAATGGTTATGGTGAGCGATGCGGCAATGCCAATCTTTGTTCCGCCATCCCCAATCTACAATTAAAATTAGGCTACGACTGCATTCCCGACCCCCAATTAGCCCAAATTGCTCAAGTCAGCCGTGCGATTAGCGAAACAGTCAATCTAGCTCCGGACGATCATGCCCCATTTGTCGGACGTTCGGCATTTGCTCATAAAGGTGGCATTCACGTTTCGGCAGTTGAACGGAATCCTCTCACTTACGAACATATTGCCCCGGAAGCCGTGGGCAATCTACGCCGAATTGTGATTTCCGATCAATCTGGCTTGAGTAATGTCTTAGCCAAGGCGCGCAGTTTTGGTTTAGATTTAGATAAAAAAGATGCGCGCTGCCGCCAAATTCTCGCTCTATTAAAAGACTTAGAAAGTGAAGGTTATCAATTTGAAGCCGCTGAAGCTAGTTTTGATTTGTTGATGCGTCAAGCTTTAGGACAAAGGCGATCGCTTTTTGCCCTCAAACGCTTTCATGTCCATTGCGATGTCGGACAAGCAGAAAATAGTAGTAGTAGCGCCCTCGCCACGGTGAAGGTAAATGTCAATGGCAAAGACATTTTAGAAGTAGCTGAAGCCAACGGTCCAGTATCCGCTTTAGATGCGGCTTTGCGAAAAGCTCTAGTTAATTCTTATCCCGAAATTGCCAACTTTCACCTAACTGATTATAAAGTGAGAATTTTGGATAGTGGGGCTGGCACAAGAGCCAAAACTCGCGTTTTAGTTGAGTCCAGTAATGGACAGCAGCGCTGGACAACCGTGGGAGTTTCTGCCAATATTTTAGAAGCGTCCTATCAGGCAGTGGTCGAGGGTATTGAATACGGCTTGCTGTTGAATTCTTATCCAATGGTAGAAATTACTTGTGCTTTGAAAGGTGCAGAAGAGAAAATTTTAAGCTGCTGAAAAACTGATTCCTAATCATAAACAATGGTTCTGTAATCAAGTGTAAGTCATCTTTCAATAAGGTGAATGATCGCAATACTGGTTTACCGTCAAGAGAGGAAGTTGTGTAAGTTCTAAATTATTAATAATTTTTTTTAACGCAAAGGGCGCAAAGGGAGCGCAAAGGACGCAAAGGAAGGCAGAGAACCTGTTCAAAAGGAGAGACAGATGAGGGGAAACAACAAATATTCCAAAAAGAACAGTTTCCAAATAAATTGATAGAAACTAGCGATCGCGCTCTTATTTGTCAAGTCTACTTGACTGCTCCGCCACCACATTAAACCTAGTAAAAATAGATGACTGATCCCTAAAAATAATGGATTAACTGCATTTAACCAAACTATCCCTGCTAAAATCAATCCTAAATAGCAGGCTGTCAACAACCATCGGACTAAATTAAACGTTGTTTGCGTGCCTAATTGAATTGTGAAAGTAGCAATATTATACTGGCGATCGCCTTCCACATCGGGAATATCTTTACTGATGGCGATCGCTAAAGTGAATGCCACAATAAATAGGGTTAGCGCCCATACTTCTGCGGGAATAAACTGATCGTATTGCCAGAGGGAACTAAAGTGGAGAAACAAACCTAAATTTACCACTGTTCCCCGCACAGTAAAAATACAAAATGCTGCCCAAACCGGGAAGCGTTTTAATCGGAAAGGCGGTAAAGAATAGGCAGTACCAATAGCTAAACTAATCGTCACCATTGCCAGCAGGATTTTCCCCATCAACCCCGCGATTAACAAGGCTAAAATGCCAGTAATGGCGACAATTACTTGTCCTTGGCGACGGGAAAACTCCCCAGAGGCAATAGGTAGATAAGGTTTATTAATCCGATCTATTTCCACATCTTCTAATTGATTCAGTCCGACAATATAAATATTGCCGCATAAACACGCAATCCAAGTTCCTGCAAGTTGCCATAATTCCGGAGCATAGTTAATGACATTTCCAGGAACTACTGATAAAGTCATTAAATACAAACAGAGAACGCTCAAGCTAGTGCCAATAATCGTATGAGGACGAGAAAATTGCCAAAAATTATCGAGCGATCGCCGGAATTGAGATATTGATGTCGCAGGGGAAATTTCATTGGCAGAGTCAGCAGATTTGATTTCAATATTGCTCATGATATCCAGTGTATAAAAAGAAAAAGCGAAGCTCTACAGGAGCGCGATCTCCTATTCCCCATTCCCCATTCCCCATTCCCCATTCCCTATTCCTTATTCCCTATTCCCTATTCCCTATTCCTTATCTCTTCCCTGTTCCCTGTTCCCTGTTCCCTGTTCCCTATTCCTGTTCCATGATACATGTTAACTAAAAGTGTAAACTTTTACCTGTTCAAAATATAACCTTGCTTAACTAGAATTGCATCCCCTTCAATTTTAGCTGTATAGACAGGTAGAGAGTCTTTCGCTGGCCCTTTCAAAACTTTACCATCAGTAGCAAACTTAGAATCATGGCAAGGACAAACAAAATTTTTCTGTTGCTTTTCCCAGGCCACCGTACAGCCAGTATGGGTGCAGATTGGCTTGACAGCAATTAACTGATTATTAGCAGCCGGATCGCGAATTACTAGCACTGAACTGCCAGCAAATTGCTTATTGAGCAACTGACCATTTTTATCTAATTCTGCTACAGTTCCCACTGATTGAAAGCCATCGGCTTTTGGAGAACTAGAACTGGTGGGATTATTTTCTACTTTGGTAGGAGAACAGGCAGCGATCGCTATTGGCAAAGAACTAGCCAAACCACCAACGCCCACCCAACCTAAAAATTCGCGCCGATTCATAGGAATATTTACAATTATTTGACAAATTCAGGTATATTATATCTTATTTTGAGCAAATTTGCCGAAAAACGACTGTTAATTTTTCGATTGGTTAGCGATCGCGGGAGAAAATATGCCAAAATTAGCATAAATATTCAGGGATTGAAAGCAGCTTAAGTTATGACTCCAGAACAAGAACAAGAAATTATCCGGTTACGCGCCGCTAATTTAACTCCTAAGCAGATTGCCAAACAGTTAAAATTGAAGCCAGCCGACGTAATTGCAGCCATTAAACTTCGGGCAGAACAAACCGCGATCGTGACTAGCGATGGACTACCACCAATAGCTGAGTGTTTAATCAACAAAACAGCCAAATTAGCCCTTTTAGGGGGTCAAGAAGATGATGAAGACGGCACAAGCGGACTAGCAACTATTTTAGTAGCTAGAGGCTTACCTCATAGAAACTGGACTGTTGCTAGTTATTTAGTAGACTACTGGTGTTTAGGAGTCAAAGATGTTATCCCTCCCAAATCGATGACTAAAGATAAATATGCTTTGTTTGTCAGCCGATATTTTGAAAGATCGCCAGAAGGGAGCGATCGCATCAGTTTAGAACAAGCCCAATCAATTATCTATGGCAGTATTGAATATGCCCGAAAATTAGGCTTTCAACCAGCCAGAGATTTTGAGCAAGCTAGGGAGCATTTAGGCAATCCTAGCCAATTACAAGAACTGAAATTTGGTCGGAATGGCAAACCCTATTATATCAGCGGTCCTTATGACGATACCAACCGAATTATGAAAACTCTTCAGAATAGTATTGGCGACGATAATTTTAATTTTGTCACCGAAGTACCGCAGTCAGTATTGGAAGCGAGCAAAAGGAAATGGGTAATAGAGAATAGGGAATGAAAAATCAATAAAATGACTAATTGTAGCACTGGTAATACCCGTAGGTTGGGTTGGAACGATAGTGAAAACCCAACATTTATCAGTAGTTTGTTGGGTTTTGCTGTCGCGCCACCCAACCTACGATTATTATCAAGTTATTGATTTTTCATTCCTTAGTCCTCTTCAGAGGACTTCATTTATTAGTCAGGGGTTTAAACCCCTGGCGTATGTCAATATTTCCCGATCTAAAGCTGATAGTTTAAGCTAAAGTAAAACCCACTATCTTGCAAATTATTGCCGCGATCGCTAATCGGTACTAACGGCAAACCGTAATCAATCCTAATGCTTAATCTTGGCAATGGTTGAATAATTACTCCCATCCCCGCTCCCGCCAAAAACTTTTCTGACTGCAAAGAAGCATTGTTGGGATTATCTGCTTGATTCCAAATCCAACCGCCATCAACAAAGGGCGCTAAGATGATTCTAGCGGCTCCAGCTTCATCCCTTTCTATAGTAATTCGGTCTTCTAAAGAGAACCTTATCCCCCCATCTCCTGCCCGAATATTTTGCCTATAGCCTCGTAAAGATTGCCCGCCACCAATGACAAATTGTTGGGAAGGTAAGAGACTATTTGCCGATAATTGCACATCTGCTTGGGCAATTAAAAAATTATCTTCATTCAGGACTTGTACCCGCTGAATTTGTCCTAACCAGCTAAAAAAGCGCCCGTCAGGAATGGGGTGGGTATTCAGCGTGGCATCAAAAAAGCCCGTACCAATACTAAAAAGCGATCGCAAAGCCCAAGCTCCCGCCACATCGCGACTCAGATAATCTTGAGCAACTTTAATTGTTCTGGTACGACTATTTCCATTAGCATCAGGACCAATCCCAAACGGAGTTGGTCCGGCAAAAGTAAAAGTTTGACCATCCTGCCAAGTAAAACCCAAAGATAGGGCAAATTCCTCCCTGGGCGTTCTCACGAATGGCTGGCGATAGCTAAAATCATAGAGCGATGATTGTCCCCGAATATTGAAAATATTCAAAGGTGATTGCGTGACATTATTCCGATTGGGAGCCGCCCTAAATAGCAACGTGCCATTCATCGGATTAATTGGTAACAGATAGCTAAAATCGTAAATATCAGCCCCACCAGTTGCTGTGGCGTAGTAAGAAGCAGAAATTTTATCGCCTACACCCGTTAAATTGCGATAGCTAATATTAGTGCCAAACCGCTCTGAACCAATACTAGGAGGTGAATAATTATCCGCCCCAATACTCATTTCAAAAGGATCGGCTTCAGTAACTCGCACAATCAAAATGCTTTGCCCAACGGTACTCCCGGCTCGCAAACTAGCTTCTACATTTTTAAATAAGGGATCGGCACGCAACAGCCTTAATTGGTCTTCCAAACTACCACTATTTAAGGGTACGCCAGCCCCTAACTCTACGCGATCGCGGATATAATTTTGGTCTACCCGATCGGTTCCTTCCACTTCAATTTTTTCTAGCTTTCCTTCCAGTACCCGAATTTGCACCAAACCATTTTCAATGGCTTGATCTACCAGCACTGCTCTAGAAGTAATATAACCTCGGTCGAGATATAGCTGGGTAATTTTATCTGCCGCTCCTCTCAGTTCTTCTAAACTGACAGCTTTCCCTTCTAGAGGTTGGGAAATGGGATTTAATTCTTCGGGCGTAAAAATCGTACTGCCCACAACTGCAATTTTTTCTACCTGCACAGTAATAGAACTAGGTGCAGAAGTCGGAGAAGGAGTTGGCGTGGTGATAATCGGTTGTTCAGATCCGGGCGGTAACGGTGTGGGGCTAGGTTGGGGTTGTGGAAAGCGCTCGTTATTACGATTAGGTTGTTGACTCAACAACGAAGTTACAGGCAGATATGTAGTTGCTCCCGGCACTTCTCCAGTTACCTGATGTTCGCTGGACAGTTCCAATTTCTCAGGGGATTTTTCCTCATTAAAAATAATTATGGGAGGATTTTGAGTGGCATTTGATAAATTTGCTGTCGGTTTTGCCAAGGCAGTACCGCTATATCCCACCACCAAAATCCCCTCAATCAACACTCCACCCCAACACCCTAAAATCTTTGATTTCATAGGAACTAGCTTCTCCACAAGTTTAATTTTTTAAAGCGCAGACGTTGGCTAACCTTGCAACATGATATTACACCAAATCCCCTTTTGGGCAAACTCAGAAATATTACTCATTTACTCGTTCCCAGGCTCTGCCTGGGAATGCCCATTGAGAGGCTCTGCCTCGGATGATAACCAAGCGAGGCAGAGCCTCTGGAATCCGTTCCCAGGCAGAGCCTAGGAACCAGTTCAACCAGTTCAACCAGTTCAAAAATGGCTCTATGCCTTATAGAAATCAAACCTCAAAATTGCCAATTCTTGCGAATGTATTCCTCTTGTTCAGTGGGTGATAAAACCCGTTGCTCCTCCCCTTGCCTAATATAAAATACCTGCTTGCCCTCTTGATTTAAAAACGCCGGTTGAGCCGCTTTATCCACTTGAATGATTGCCGTAGCTTTACCCGGACTATTGCTGAAACTGACATGAACTAAATGACGATATTCATTACCAATTTTTTGCTGAACTTGGTGGTACAAATATTCTGATAACTGGCTTTGATTGCCTGGTAAAGCTGCCAATCCATCGCCACAACTGGGAAAAGCACCGCCCATAATTATTGACACGCTGCCGCCGCCGGAATTCATCATTGCTGCCACTGCTGGAATAGCACCCCCTACAGCATTACCTAATGCCGAAGTATCCCCACCACCGCAACCAAGGACAGCAGTAGAAGTATTTGTTTGAGCAGTTGTTGTGGGTGGCGTGTATGTTCGCTGTGTAGCGCTGGCTATTTCTGAGTTAGGTTGAAAGTTGGTTGTGGTGGATGCAATATTGGTCAAATTAAAAGTTGCCGATGTCAAACCTGTGGCACTCGCCGTCACTGTGTAAGTCCCGCCAACTCCATTAGCAGTGAAGGGATTAGTTACTTTACCTGTACGATCCGTCACCAGAGTAAACCCGCTGCCCAAGGTTCCGGAAGCCCCGCTGCTAGGGAGAGTAAAAGTGATGCTGACACCAGGAGCGGATAAAGGTTTATTAAAGGCTAATTCGATGACTTGCACTTGCAGAGGTGTAGCAAAAGCAGTATTTATTGCCGTACTTTGGGGCGTACCCGTGGGAGTTAACCCAAATCCAGCAGACTCATAAGCCCCAATATCAATCGTTCCTCCTACAATGCGGGTAGCGCCTCGTTGGTCAGTTGTGGTGGCTCCCGTATTATTTCCGGCATTGATGGCTGCACTTCCTAGCAGCAAAGCATGAGTTTTTGTTGGACCGCCGTAGTCTCCTAAAGCTGTTAATTGGGGATTGATAGGAGTGGCAAAAGTGCCAACAATATTGCCATTCGTGCCGTTGACGAAACTGGCACTACCCTGGTTGATGCCAATTAGGTTATTGCCGTTGTCGGTGAAAGTGCCAGAGACATCTGGGTTAATGGTTCCGGGACCAGCATTGTTGGGAGTGTCAAAGTTACCCGCCACAATGGTGTTTTTGACGTTGACAGTGCCACCAGCCCTGAAGATCCCCCCACCATTACCTGTGCCGTTATTGCCGCTGTCAGCCGTATTATTGGTAATTGTGCTGTTGATTATTGTGGCAACACCACTATCGTTGTAGATTCCCCCACCACTTGCGTTGGCTGAATTGCCAGAGATGGTACTGTTAATCAGCGTTAGTGTCTGTAAGTTTCTAATTCCACCGCCTAGGTTTGATGCTGAGTTGCCGCTAATGGTACTGTTAGTAACGGTAGCAGTGCCGCCGTTGATGAGGCCAGCTCCAGTACCCCCACTATACGATCTGTTGCCGCTGATAGTGCTGTTAGTTATCGAGATCGTAGAATTGTTATTATTAATACCGCCACCATTGAAGCTGGAATTATTGCTAATGACACTATTAGTCAAATTAACCGTGCCGCCACTATTGTTAAAAATAGCACCACCGTTCGCAGAAGTTGTATTGCCACTGATGGTGGTGTTAGTTATTGTTGCTGTGCCTCTGTTGTAGATCCCACCGCCGGAATTAGCCGAATTGCCGCTAACCGTGCTGTTGCTCAAATTTAGGGTGCTACCTGCTCCCACACTAATGCCGCCCCCATTAGTTGCAATGCTGCCATTGGCAATGGTGATGCTGTCAATATTTACCGTCACGCCCACACCAGAAATATTCAATACCTGCACGGCATTATTGCCGCTGACTGTCAGGTTGCTCGCCCCAGTACCGTTAATGGTCAGATTTTTGTTAATACTCAGGGTTGATGTCAAGGTAATTGTCTGAGCGGTGGCAAATACCCCAGTGGTATCAAAAGCAATCGTATCTCCCGCCGTGGCTGCGGCAATCTGGTTCCGCAGGGAATTCGCCCCACTATCGGAATTATTCAACACTGTCAATGTGGCGAGCTTGTATTGATAATCTGCCAGCACTGAAGGCAGTAATGCTAGTGAGGGGGTGTTTGTACCAGTGTTGTATTCTAAATTCCAGTTGGCTCCTAAGTTGGCATTCCCAGTTTTATCGATGGAAGCGGCAATATTTATCCCCGTCACATCATGCAAGTTGTTAACGAAAGCTTGTCCAGTGCTGCCATTTGCCACGTTGCAAGCGTAAAGTAAAATTTCGGCACTGCTGGCTAAGGAGCTTTTCCACTGTTGCAAGTCTCCGGTATAGCGGGACAAATAATCGCTAGTGACAAAATCTTTCCCTAGCCAAAAGTTGCCTGTATCGCCTTCAGAAATAATATGCAGGTTGGTTATCCCGGTTAATCCGTTGATGGTATTGGTAACTTTGGCAATGCCGTTGTCTCTGGCAGTGACAACTACAGTAGTTGTGCCTGGTTTTCCGCCATAAAGGAGGGTTTGATAGTCTTTGACTTGGTTATCAAGGAAGACAAAATCATTCAGGGGATTGCTGGAATTTGGTGCGATGATGACGGTAGGAGCGCTTTCCGTGCCGTCAAAGGTGCGAATTAAGTTAGGATTTGTCGGGTTAACTGGGTTGGCTGCGAGCAAGGTGACGTTTTGAGCCGCGACATTTCCGGCAATGGTGACATCGCCATTGTTAACGGTTAATCCTGAACCTGTTAGTTGCACCGTACCATCAGGATTAATTGTCACTCCGGTAGCGCTACCAATATTGCCTGCTGCTGTTAATAGTTGGGGTAAAGAAAGAGCGGTAACGGATGGGTTGTTGGTGGGGGAGATGATTTCTAGGCTGAGGAGATGTCCGGGTTGGGAAATTCTCAGCAGGTTGGAACCGGGGACGGCGGCGATGTTAATGTTGCCTGTTGGGGCGGCAATATTTCCGGTGTTGATGACTGTGCCGCCTAAAAGGTTTATATCTCCAGCGGTAGTAGTTAAGTTGCCAGCGTTGATGATACTGCCTGGTTGGTTGTTATTAAAGGCAAATACGCTGGGTGTTCCAATTAAGGTGGCATAATTGTTATTTCCGGTGGCATCAAACCAGTTGTTATTACTAAAACCAATTCCTGTCGCAGTTGTGGCAGTGAAGGAGGCGGGAACGTTTAAACTAGCGTTGTTGCCAAAGACAATTCCGGCAGGATTGATTAAATATAAGTTGGAGTTGCCACCACTAACTTGAATAAGTCCATTAATAATGGAGGCGTTGCCGCCTGTAACTCTGCCGAGAATGTTTTGAATATTAGGATTAGACAGGAAGTTGGCGATTTGATTGGCATCTAAGCCAAATTGACTAAAGCTGTGAAAGAGATTCGCGCCATCGCCGGACAAACTCCCACCTGTGATGTTGTAGGTTTGTCCGTTAATGTTGACTATTGTGCCTGTGCCATCGGGTGCGGTGGTGATGTTTTGGGCAATGGCTGGGGTAAGGGCTACTGCTCCCATCCAGGGAAGGGTCGCCAGTAAACAACTAACGGCTTTTAGGGGTAATTTCATACTTTAGATGGATGACGGGAGATTTTTTTGGAGATAAGAGAATTATACAGCGATCGCTATGACAGAGTTTCGTTAAAATACTTTAGTGCTGCTAGATTTGTTCGGTACTGTTCCACAACTGCTAACAATTTCTCAGATAACCAACTATCCCATTGAGGATAAATTGGCAATCGAGCAACTAACTGCCAATCTGCCGCTGCTAAAATTTGGGTCAGGGTTTGGCGATCGCCATGATGATAATCTGGATTTACCTCATCTTTGGGGACTATTCCCCCTAAATCCCTCGCCCCGGCGGTTAAACAAGATAGCAACCAATTAGTATTTGTGATTAAATTAGGCGGAATCTGGATGGTAATTTCTGCTGGTAGAATTTCCCTCGCTCGGTGAATTAACCCGGGTAGTTGCTGAAGATTAAAAGTTGGTGTTTGACAAGTTTGCTGACTGCCGGGACTATGGGGTTGTAAAATTACTTCTTGGATGTGACCGTAACGAGAATGTAAAAGAGCGATCGCTTCTAAACTTGCCCACCAATCAGCCTCCGTTTCCCCAATCCCCAGCAGCAATCCGGTGGTAAAAGGAATTTGCAACTCTCCCGCCTGTACTAATTGTTGCCATCTCACCTCCGGCACTTTACTCGGTGCGTGACGATGAACAGTTTTCCCTAACTCTGGCGTTAGTTGTTCCAGCATTAACCCCATCGACACATTTACCCGCTTTAACTGGCTCATTTCCTCCCAGCTTAAGGGACCAGCATTCGTGTGGGGCAAGAATCCCCTCTCCAGCGCCAACTCTCCCAATTGGTAAATTAGTTCCACCCAAGCTTGCCGCTGAGAACTTTGGGGATGTACTTCTCCACTCAGGATTAAAATCTCCGAAATTCCTTGCTGTTGCAGGCTTTGCAGTTGTTTCTCTGCCTCTGCCAAAGTCAGCCAAGGACTCTTGCCAAGATCAGTCCGAAAATTGCAGTAGGTACAGCGGTTAAAGCACTCGTAAGTCGGTACCAGGGTGTAGGCGGGGCTAAATGTAACAATTTTTGACATCAGAGTAACAGAAGATAAAATTCTTTAAAGGCTTTTACAGAAAGACTTTCCGGGGTTTGATGGGCAGTAAAATAGCGTGAAAAGTGAAGATTTGTAAAAAAACTTTGAGCAAACACTTTACAAACGGTAACAATCTGTTTTATAGTCAAAGCACGGTAGAAAAAAACCTACCGCATATTATTCCCGAACATTCTTAACGCACTCATCAAAACCATGACCACAACAGTACAACGTCGCGAAAGCGCCTCCCTGTGGGATCGCTTCTGCTCGTGGGTGACCAGCACCGATAACCGGATTTATGTCGGTTGGTTCGGAGTCATCATGATCCCCACCCTGTTAACCGCCACCATCTGCTACATCATCGCCTTCATCGCTGCACCTCCCGTAGACATCGATGGCATCCGCGAACCCGTAGCTGGCTCCTTGCTCTACGGCAACAACATTATTTCTGGCGCAGTCGTACCTTCTTCTAACGCCATCGGCCTGCACTTTTACCCCATTTGGGAAGCCGCCAGCCTGGATGAATGGCTGTACAACGGTGGTCCCTACCAGCTAGTCGTATTCCACTTCCTGATCGGCATCTTCGCCTACATGGGACGGGAATGGGAATTCAGCTACCGCTTAGGAATGCGTCCTTGGATCTGCGTCGCCTACAGCGCCCCAGTTGCCGCCGCTTCCGCAGTATTCTTAGTCTACCCCTTGGGTCAAGGTTCCTTCTCTGACGGTATGCCCCTGGGAATCAGCGGCACCTTCAACTTCATGATCGTGTTCCAAGCTGAACACAACATCTTGATGCACCCCTTCCATATGCTAGGAGTAGCTGGTGTATTCGGTGGATCGCTATTCTCCGCCATGCACGGTTCCTTAGTGACCTCCTCGTTGGTACGGGAAACCACCGAAATTGAAAGCCAAAACTACGGTTACAAATTCGGACAAGAAGAAGAAACCTACAACATCGTGGCTGCACACGGTTACTTCGGTCGGTTGATCTTCCAATACGCTTCCTTCAACAACAGCCGCTCCTTGCACTTCTTCTTGGGTGCATGGCCTGTAATCGGAATCTGGTTCACCGCCCTAGGCGTAAGCACCATGGCCTTCAACCTGAATGGATTTAACTTCAACCAATCAGTTCTAGATAGCCAAGGCCGAGTGATCAACACTTGGGCAGACATCATCAACCGCGCCAACTTAGGGATGGAAGTGATGCACGAACGCAACGCGCACAACTTCCCCTTAGACTTAGCCGCTGGTGAAGCTGCTCCCGTTGCTCTCTCTGCTCCTGCTATCAACGGTTAATTCCAAAATCCAGAAGTTGATTAACTCAACTTCTGAAGAAGAAAGAAAAAGCGCTCTCCGATTGGAGAGCGCTTTTTCTTTTGGACTTAGGAGTAATGAAGGGGGAGAACAAACCGAACAGGACTTACGCATTTACTCCACATATAGCGTTGATGGTGCGTTACGCTGCGCTAACACACCCTACTGATAGAGGTATTGCGTAAGTCCTGCCGAAAAGATCATAGACATCCTGTATAAACCTCTATGGCTTTCGGGTGGTGTTTTTGGGCAATTCAAAATTGATATTGCAGGTTAAAATGCAGGCGCAAATCGCCAGATTTGGTTAATGTAGCACCGTCGATAGCATAACCAAGATCTACCCCCGCATTGAACTGATTGGGTAAATTCCACCGCCATCCCATCCCCGCCGTCCAGATATTATCATGGCGAACCTCACCCGGCAACGGATTTTGTCGCCAGTAGCGTCCAAAGTCAGTAAAAACCAACAGGCGATCGCCTGCACCCAAATCAGGAGTATAAATTTCTAAACTGGCGCAAATGCCATCATCTCCAGCAACTTCTCTTTCTTCCAAACCGCGAATTGTTCTCGCTCCACCCAAGCCAAGTTGCTCTCCAGCAATTAACGGTTGTCCAGCATATTGTCCAGCGATTTGAAAATTCAACAACCAACCTGCTATTTGTCGTTGATAGCTTAAATTTCCTTCCACTAAACTCCAATTTACTGTTGCTCCTAAACGGCTATTATTATAGGTTTGCTCATCATTTTTACCCAAAATACCGGGAATATTCCGCTGATAGTTCACCCCAAACCCAAAATTTTCTTCTCCCCATCGAGCAGTATATTGATAGCCCAAACTAATCGGCACAGCAGCAACGTCTGCGCCTAAATTAATTCCAAAAAAATCAATGGTATTTTGAAATAATCGATAATCCAACCCTAAATCTAGAGTATGACGTTCTAGGGCGCTACGGCTGAGATTGTGTAATAAATGCAATCCTGTGCCATAACCCCTACCAGTAACATTAAAAATATCGGCAATTCGCCCACTGTTAACATCAGAATAACTGGCATTGAAGTTAATTTCATCACCCCATTCTGGGATCGGTGCTTGATAAAATAAACCAAATTGTCTTACTTTGTCTAATTTTTCTGGGGATAGGGTAAGACTAAAAGCTGCTAAATGTCCTCTTTCCCAAAGATTGCTATTTTGTCCAAATAAACTTAATCGAGTGCGCCCAGTTAATTCAGTACCAGTATTATCTAATCTAATTGCCCAGTGTTGGGGATTGCTATCTTGAACTTTAATTTCTACTTTGCTAGTGCCGGGAGCGGCAGATTGAAAATCCAGAATTAATTGTCTATCGGAATTATCGTTGGCTAAAAATAATTGTCGAGCTAAAATATTTAGATTGGGAGAACTGCCTTCTTGCAATGCTGGTAAAGCGGCGCGAATGGTTTCGTTACTAAAATGCTGATTGCCTGTAATCGTAATTTTGGCAAGGCGAATTTCCACCACTTCTATTTGAAATATGCCATCTAAATCTAAGCGTTGGGGCAAGTTGATGCTGACTAATCCATAGCCAGCGGCTTGATAAGCTTGCCGTAAGGTTTCTTGAGCCGCAATTAAATCTGAAAGGGTGCGATTTTCCCCTAAAAAGATTTGCAGTTGAGCTTGTAATTCTGCCGTTGAAAGTAAAGTGTTGCCTTGCAGTCGAAATTCTTTGATGGGAAAGCGGAGAGATTCTGGGGAATTTTCTGATGATTGAGCAATTAAATTGGACTGATTTTCCAATGGCCTAGGTTGGCTAGATTGCCAGCTTGTAGATTCTAGCGCGATCGCACTCCCAAAAGCAATCAAAGACTCGATCATAACTCACCAGCCGAAAGCGAGTGTACCAAATTCTCCTATTTTTAGCACAGGGCGTTACGCTATTGCAATATTTTAGGCTTGTCACGCCACTACTGCTTCTAAGATACAAGGGGCGGGTTTATTTAAGTTATTGGTGAGGATCAAAATTTATCCCCAAACCCGCCCCTACAAAAATTATCTGATTCATTTAGATGCGCTATATCTACAGGTTGATTTTTTTAGCAACTTGAACAGCGGAAAGATAGGAAATGGGGACACCATCTGGACAGATTTTTTCTAAACCAAGGATGGAAAAACCAAGTTGAGCAAATTCTATTGTCGCCACTCCTAGTCCGCATCCTAAAAAACCTCACGGGAGCTTGGAAACCGAGTAGCTTTAGCCCAGAGAGTGTCAAGGCATAACTTTAATGCTCCCCCTAGCAATTAGCTGTCCTGGGGTGAGAGCTAATTCTTTAAAATCAACTTCCGCCCCTAAATCAATCGGGAAACTATCTAAATCTCTCTCTACTAATTCCCCAGCAATATAGATTTGTAGGGGGGCTAACCGCAGTTCCCTGCCGCTAGCTAATTGAATGCCAGTTTTCACCAGTACCGGGGTTGATTCTCCCTCAGTCCCTAGAATTGCTCCTTCCAAACTCAAAAGATTCTCGGCGATCGCCACTTTTGACCAACTAATATTCCCATCAGAGGATGGATCTGTTAGAATAGTAGTAACTGAAGGTGTCAGCAGTGTTTTAAACAACTCAGTCAAAGCATTTGACAACAAGGAAGACCCAAGAGAAGCCTTGAGGTCAGCTTCCTCCAAAAACAACTCTGCTGTCACTGGGATTGGCTCTAGCAGGCGCAGGGGCTGACCCCGCAGAACTTGCCCCAAATTGATGCGGATATTCTCTCCCGTCACCCGAATTTGACTGAGGTGCAACCCTTGATAAACCGCATGACGAGCCGCCAGATTAACTTGGGGAATGTGTCCAGAAATGATTTGGCGATCGCCCCCAGTAATCTCCACGTGCAAATCTGCCACCTGAGAAACTTGCGATCGCAGCCACAGATGCAATGCAGGCGACAAGACAGTACCAATAATCCGGCTATGCTTAGGAGTCAATAAATTTTACTATTCCTGTAATATTTATACATAGTTTACACGCACCATCCCCTCTCGGATGTCCTCAATCCTAAATCCCCTGTCCAGCTTGGCAGTCCCGACTATGCCTCCTGAAAGGCTCCAAAAAATAATTTCTCAATGGGGTATTGCCTCTCGGCGCGAAGCCGAGAAAATGATCCTCGCCGGACGAGTGCGCTTAAACGGTACTATCGCCCATCTGGGACAAAAAGCCCATGCTGATATTGACAGCATCGAAGTTGATGGCACAATTGTGAAACCGACTAACCGCCCCAAACGGTTATATATTTTACTAAATAAACCAGCCGGAACCGTTTCCACCTGCCGCGACCCCCAAAATCGCCCCACAGTGTTAGATATTTTGCCCCCAGAACTCCGAAAAGGTCAAGGATTGCGCCCAGTAGGACGCTTAGATGCTAATTCCACAGGAGCTTTACTATTAACTAATGATGGCGCGATCGCCTTCAGTTTAACCCATCCCCGCCATCACATTGCCAAAACTTATCAAGTTTGGGTAGAGGGACATCCCCCAGAATCAGTTCTCCAAGCATGGCGCAAAGGTATCATTTTATTAGGGAAAAAAACCCTCCCAGCCCAAGTCCAAGTATTAGGTCAAAACCCTACTCAAACTCATTTAGAAATTATATTGACCGAAGGCCGCAATCGGCAAATCCGGCGCATTGCAGATAGGTTAGGCTATCCAGTAGTGCATCTCCATCGTACCGCCATTGGCAATATCTACTTGCAAAGACCAGGCCAGCATTTATCGCCCAGTAGTTACCGCTTTTTAGAAGATTTTGAAATTAGTTTTCTCCAAGACCAAGTGAATTTAACATCAATAAGAGTGCCAGCAGACATCAAGGAGCAGCGTGTATGAAGGAGAAACCACTAAGTCTTCAGCAAAGACAGGTAGAGAAGCTGAAAGAGCTAGGGGCTTACCTCCGGCAAGTGCGGCAGGAAAGATCTCTTCCCCTGGAAGACGTAGCCAGTAAAACCAGAATTAGCGCTCGTCTGCTCAGAGCCATTGAACAAGGCAGGCTGGAGCAACTGCCAGAACCAGTCTATATCCAAGGTTTTATTCGCCGATTCGCCGATGTCTTGGGTATGGATGGGGAAGAATTTGCCAGCGACTTTCCCACCGGAGTAGGATTTTTCCGCATTAATTATTCCTGGCGAGATCTGCCCGCCGCCCAACTGCGACCAATCCATCTCTACTTGCTGTACATATTGCTGGTCATTGCTGCCGTCCAAGGACTATCCTATACGATCAACCGCTCGGCAGTTCAAGCCCAACAAGAGAGCAAGCAAAGCAACCCTCAATCAGCTGCAAAGATTACTTTTGAAGCCAAAAGTTCTGCCTCAGCAGTGAAACCAGGGAGTCAGCCCTCCACCCCCAATCAGCCTGTCAAAGTGGGCGTAACGCTAAAAGAGCAATCTTGGATCAAAGTCATTGCTGATGGTAAAACTGAGTTTGAAGGGGTGCTGAATGAGGGAGAACAAAGGACTTGGGTAGCTAAAGAGAAACTAATTGTCCGTGCTGCCAATGCTGGGGGAGTGTTAGTTGTTTTTAACGACCAAAAGGCCAAAACCTTGGGAGATCCTGGTCAAGTCCAGGAAGTAACTTTTGAAGCTAATCGTCGATCCTGATCCCGATCGCCGCTTAATATTGAGTATATAGGTAGTGAAGGTGGCTCAAGGGCGATCGCGATCGCCCAATTCTATCTATCAACACCATTTTAAAGATTCATAAAGCCATTTAATGTCAACTGCCCCACCCACAAGGGGATGGGGCTTGTAACTAGGAAACAGAATTTCCTGAAACATCCGGGGTATTG
>CAKZHE010000142.1 GCA_936920195.1 uncultured cyanobacterium
AAGTGTTAGATCTGGCTCTACGTTTGGCCTTGCCTGGACAGCCTAGTATGTAGGGTGCATGGTTGTCGGTTTTGGGTAGAGGGAACAGGGAATAGAGGGAATAGAGGGAATAGGGAGTTGGGAATTGGGAATTGGGAATTGGGAATTGGGGAGTTGGGGTGGTGAGAAATTGGGAATTGGGAATGGGGGAATTGGGATATGATCGGTAAATACTTAGTAGCGATCGCCCTCTGTTTATTAAGCGGTTGTAGCAGTTCTGGCAGGCTGCTGAGTTTTCCCTTTGACCCAGGGGGAAGAAGTTTAAATAGTGCCGCTTCAGAATTAAATCCCCAAATTGCCACTCGCTACATTGTATTTGCTTCCGACCGTCGCGGCAGTCAAGACATCTATTTATTTGATGCCATTGAGCAAAGATTAATTGATTTACCGGGATTGAATGGTTTGGATATGATTGCTTCCCATCCCGGCATCTCGGAAAATGGACGTTATATAGTTTTTGCAGGCACTCGCCAAGGTCGTTCGGGAATCTATCTTTTTGACCGAGAAACCCAGCAATTGCGAAATCTGACCGAAAATTTGTTAGCAGAAGTCCGCAATCCCAGTATTAGCAGCGATGGCAGTAAAATTGCCTTTGAATCTAGCGAAAATGGACAATGGGATATTCGCATCTTTGATAAATCTGGACAACCGCTATTTTAGGGTTTGCCAAATATGGGGGATAAATTCAAAATTCGCTATTTTTTAGGCAGTTGCCTGATTATATTGCTGTTGATAGGGGCAAATAGTTGTGCCAATACCCTATTTTATTCCCCTCCCGCCATTCTCAGCGGCGATATTAATAGTTGGGCTGCCGATCAATATCCAGCTTATAGCAGCGATGGTCATTATTTAGCTTTTGCTTCCGACCGGAATAACCACCGGGATATCTTTTTTTACGATTTACCCCAACGCCGTCTGATTGATTTGCCGAATCTGAATCGCTGGGATTCTAGTCAAGACCAACCCGCTGTCAATGCCGATGGCAGGTTAATTGCCTATCTTTCTAACGAACGGGGGAGAAGCGATATTTTTCTTTATGACCGCCAAACCCAAAAATCCCAATTGCTGACTGCGGATAATCGAGGTTCCGTGCGCCATCCTACCATTAGTGGTGATGGGCGCTATGTGGCTTTTGAGACGAGTAAACTAGGACAATGGCATATTGCGATTATAGATCGAGGAGTGCAGCGGAAAGTTTCGGGACTTCAGTAGAAATAAGCAGTTTAGCTACAATCTATATATAGTAAGGTTTTGAGCGGCAATTAACTAATAGGCGATCGCTCTGGTTGCGATCTAGATCGCTATGCAAGGGTTGTAGCGATCGCTTATCATATCCATAATTTGCCCGATATTGATTCCTATCGGGTTCTAGTGTTAACCATGCGTCCAATGAATTTGCTTCCCACCGCTCTCTCAGAACAATTCTTTGGTGTCATTAAATCGCGTTGTTTAACCAAAATTGACCGCTATGTACTAATGGCAGCACTGGTAGGAAATCACTTGACCGCAGGCGAACGCGATGCCATTGACCTCCTCTTGCAACGAGTAATTCAAGGCGAGATTTATATTTTAGATGAATTTGTTTTAAAATAAATCTATTATTTAAGTAGTGCAAGAAAGGAGCTAGAATTTGAGATCAATAATGATTTCCTGCTCCCTGCAATCGATCTTCTACTCTTTAAAGATGCTTTTCCAGCGCTTCAGCAAAGGTTTCATAAGGTGCTTTACCCACCAAAGTTTCCACTACATCGCCGTTTTTAAAAATTAGAACTGCCGGAATACTTTTAATCCCGTATTTTTTGGCATTTTCTTTATTTTTCTCTAAGTCTACTTTGACGACTTTGGCGCGAGTTTCATAGGTTTCAGCCAATTTGTCAATTAAAGGAGCGATGACGCGACATGGACCGCACCAACTGGCGGTATAATCCACAACCACAGGCCCTTCATAGGTTAAAAGCTCTGCGAATTCACTATCTTGGACGTAAGCTGCTTTAGTCATGGAGATTTTCCCGAGTGTTTTGATTACTGGCTAATGATTTCTGATTCTACTCGTTCCCAGGCGGAAGCCTAGGAATTAGTTCAGAAAAGTTTGTAGTTGGGCTTCAGCCTAGGCTGTTGACTTTGTGCCTTTTCGGGGCTTTCTGTTCATGCAGTTTATGATCGGTGAATTGGCTTTTATGACTACCGTTCTAAATTTAGATCCCCCTAAATCCCCGCGCTAACGCGCCGCTGCGCTAGAAAAAAGGGGGACTTTGAGCAAATCTCCGGTTCCCCCCTTTTGAAAGGGGGCTAGGGGGGATCGGACACGATTATTGCATGAATAAAATTGCTCAAAAACTCGCAAAGTCAACAGCCTAGCTTCAGCCATCCGGATAGTGGCTCAAGCCCAACTAGAAACATTCTTTCACTTTTATGCGGATCTTCAACACTGGCCTTTAATATTATGCAGAAACTACAAGCATCTTTACCAAATATCTTTCTTGCGGCTTTTAATGCCGTGATGTGTTGGGGGATTAACCAATTATGGAGCAAATCCGATCTCAATATTGATACCAATATATTTTTGGGAATAGTTATTGGTGCAGTTATCCTGATTGGGTTTCTTAGCAGTCAATCAACTAGCTCATCTGCTGCTGCCGAAAGTAACAATATCCCTTGGGTAGTAGGTTTATTGCCGATGAGCGGTAGTATGGTTTTATTTGGTTTATTGAAAAGCAGTTATTTACCGACAAATTTAATTCAATATGTCGGCTTGGCTTGTTTATTCCTATTTGTGACTGGAACTATTTTACCAGTATTGATTGTCTGTCTCAATATTTGGCGGGGAAATAAATCGACGACATCAGCAAAGGTGGAGAAAGATGCGCGACAAGTTTTGCTGAGAGCGATGACAACAGAAGTTGCAATACGGTTGCAAGACAATCTCCATTATGAAACTTGGATCGAGTTGTTGAAAGAACATCAGCCAGAATTGGTGCATAGAGCGGAGCAATTAAAACCGTTAAAACCGTTAAAATCTAAAAAGACTAAACCTAGATTTGGTTTGTCATCCCAAAGCGGAGCGACACCAACGGAAGTTTCAGAAGATGAAAAAGTAATTAGTATTTTTAAGCGGATTGACGTTGCGGGCAGATTGTTGATTTTAGGAGAGCCGGGTTCGGGCAAAACTACGACTTTATTAGAGTTGGCTTGGGAGTTGTTGCAGGAGGCTGCACAACCGGGGAATCAAACTATTCCATTTTTGTTTGAACTTTCTAACTGGAAAGATGATGATTTATCGATTGGCGATTGGTTGGCGGCGGATTTGAAGTCTCGTTATAAAATTCCTGAAGATGAGACTAAAAACTTGCTGGAAAGCGGTCAGTTATTGCCTTTATTAGATGGTTTGGATGAATTGGGTTTAACCAGGCAAGTTCAGTGTATTACTAAGGTCGATCAATATTTGCAAACCAATCCTAGTTTACAGGTAACGGTTTGTTGTCGATTGCAAGAATATCAAGCGGGGAGAGCTAGTTTTGAGAAGTTGCGTTGGGCGATTTGCATTCATCCGCTGACACCGAAACAGATTGAAAACTATTTGCTAGAACTGGAACGTACTGATTTATGGCAGTCAATTCAAAATGACCCGAATGGTTTATTGAAATTAGCGGAACTT
Organism: uncultured cyanobacterium; assembly: GCA_936920195.1. Classification (GTDB taxonomy): domain Bacteria; phylum Cyanobacteriota; class Cyanobacteriia; order Cyanobacteriales; family FACHB-T130; genus CAKZHE01. Next base: position 3,695 of record CAKZHE010000142.1, read on the forward strand.
CCGCTATTTCTGCATTTAATTCCGGTGGCTTATCCAAAGGGATATTTACAACCAAATTTAGGGAGGCAACAGAATAGCCAACAATATTTAGAAAAGCGTCGCCATCAGTTATTTGCAGCATACATTAAGCGACAATTAGAAAAACCTGATAATCGCTATTCGGCTAAAAATACTAAAAAGTGGTTGCAGTGGTTAGCGTGGCAACTGAGAGAACGCAACCAAACGGAATTTCTGTTGGAAACAATGCAGCCAGATTTAATCGAATCACCTAAATATAGGCTGCTTTATTTTCTAATTACAGGGCTAATTACAGGGGTAGTTATAGGGCTAGCTGTAGGTTTTATGTTTAGGCTAATTGGTGGATTAATTATGGGGACGATTGCAGGGCTAATTGCAGGAATAATTATTGCATTTGTGATTTCTATAATGCTTATTGGTGAAAAAATCAAACCTGTAGAAACTATTAATTTAAATTTCAATCGGATTTTTGTATTTCTGATTTTAGGACTGATTGGAGGATTGATAATAGCACTGATTATATCGTTGATTATATTGCTAATAGGTGAATCAATTTCGAGTTTAATTTGGAGTTTAATTTCTGGATTAATTATAGGGCTGATTACAGCGCTGATTGCCGGAATACACGGAGATGAAATAAGAATTAAAAACAAACCGAATCAAGGTATAATCGAATCAGCTAAAAATGCAGTTATTTTGATTTCACTTATATTTCCATTAACTACATTGTTGCTTTGGTTGCATAATCCGATAAACAATGTAATTAATGTACCAGTTTGGAGTTTTGCTTTAACCAATGGCTTTTGTTTGGCACTAATTATAGGTATTTTTTCTGGTGGTGGCTTGGCTGTCATTCAACACTACACTTTACGGTTTGTATTGTGGTGTAGTGGCAATACTCCCCTCAACTACGTTGACTTTCTCAGCTACACCACCGAATGCCGAATGATCCAACGAGTAGGGGGGCGCTATCGCTTTATTCACGATTTACTGCGGGAGTATTTGGCAGGCGTACAACCTTGGAGGTGTACCTGTACTCTCAGAGATCATGCTGATATTGTATTTGATATTGCCCTCAGTCGGGATAGCAAAACAATGGTCAGTGCGAGCTTTGACAACACTATAAAACTTTGGCGTTTATCTGCTGATGGTCAAGCATCTCTACTCCGTACCTACAAAGAACACACTGCTCCAGTAACTTGCGTTACCTTCACTCCCGACAGTCAAACTCTGGTCAGTGGTAGCAGCGACAAGACGCTGAAAATTTGGGATATCAATACCGAGAAATGTGACACTCTAAAAGAACACTCAAGCCCAGTTTGGTGTCTAGCTATTACTTCTAACAGCACGCACCTTGCTAGTGGCAGTCGGGATGGAGTAGTGAACATTTGGCATTTACCTACACGGCAGTTAATTAAGAGCATTTCCGCACATTCATTAGAAGTGAATTGTTTAGCTTTTACTCCTGATGGTCGAGTTTTAGTTAGCGGTAGTACCGATAGAAGGATTAAAGTTTGGGAAACAGCTACAGGTAAATTGTTGAATACTTTTCCTAGTAATTTATTTCGATGGATACAATGGTTAATAGGTAGATTTTGGTATCCATCAACAGTCTACACTGTTGCCATTACTTCTGATGGTAAAACCCTGGTCAGCAGTAGCGCTAGAGAAGCAGTTGAAGTTTGGCATTTAAACACAGGGAAGCGACATCGTACTTTATCAGTACATTTAAAACGTCAATGGCGTGTTGGGATTAGTCCAGACTGGCAAATCATCGCAGGTATAGGAGAAAATGGCGCAATCAGATTGCATCACTTTTCTACAGGTAAGTTAATTGGTGTACTTTACGAACATTCAGCCGATGTAAATTCAATTGTTTTTAGTCAAGATGGGCGGTTTTTTGTTAGTGGTAGTGCTGATAAAACGATTAAGATTTGGCAGCCAGTTGACCTTGCCAGTCAGGCGAGCGAGTAGGTTGGGTGGCGCGATAGAAGTGTTGTGTAATATCAACAGGACTTACGCATTTTAACGAGATTCTGTCATTCTGAACGGAGCGATAGCGAAGTGAAGAATCTCGGAGATCCTTCGCTACACTGCGTTTCGCTCAGGATGACAATAAGTGCCTGCGTAAGTCCTGATCAATTTTATAAACTACCCTTCAAAAGGGTGACTTTGAGGAAATTTTCGGTTTAAATTTTCGGTTTAAACTGGTTTCCTAGGCTCTGCATAGGAAACTATTATTTGCGGAACCAGGAAAATTTAGCCAGATCGGTAGGTTGGGGGCGGGATGACGGGGTAAACTGTGGAAGTAATCTTTTTACAGCCTTGGTGTATGCCTGCATTTTTATTAGAAGTTGGTACAGAAGAATTACCTGCAAGTTTTGTTGATGAAGCGATCGCTCAGTGGCAAACCCGCATTCCTAAAAGCCTTGGGGAACTTTCCCTTAGCACTGAGGCGATAGAAATTTATGGTACTCCCCGTCGTCTGGCGGTGCTAATTACAGGTTTACCCCAGCGGCAACCAGACAGGGATGAGGAAATTAAAGGTCCTCCGGCGCAAGCGGCTTTCAAGGATGGCAAGCCTACCCCGGCAGCGGCGGGTTTTGCTAAGAAACAGGGGGTAGAATTGGATGCTTTGGAAGTACGCCCGACGGATAAAGGAGATTTTGTCTTTGTGCGGAAAACTATTGCCGGATTGCCCACGGCAGAGATTTTACCAGAATTGGTCAATCAATGGATTTTGGGTTTGGAAGGCAAGCGGTTGATGCGCTGGGGAGATGGAGATATCAAGTTTCCCCGTCCGATTCGCTGGCTGGTAGTATTGCTAGACAAGCAAGTTTTGCCAGTCAAGTTGGTCAGCGGCTCGGATGTGGTGGAAAGCGATCGCCTGACTCGCGCTCATCGGATCTTACACCCTAAACCCGTTTCTTTGGCAAAAGCCACTGACTATATCAAAAAGTTGGCGACTGGCTGGGTAAAAGTTAGTCCCCAAGAGCGAAAAAAGCAGATTGCAGCGGAAGTAGTGGCAGCGGCAGAAAAGTTGGGCGGTTATGCTGCCATATATCCCCAATTATTACAAGAAGTGACTAATTTGGTGGAATGGCCTACGGCAGTGGTGGGAAAATTCGATCCAGAATTTCTCAGTTTGCCGCCGGAAGTAATTACGACGGTGATGGTAACGCACCAACGTTATTTTCCAGTATTTACCAATGCGGAGATGGGGGAATTACTGCCCTATTTTATCACCATTTCCAACGGCGATCCCACCAAATCAGCGATTATTGCCACGGGGAATGAACGGGTAATCCGCGCTCGATTAGCGGATGGACAGTATTTCTATCAAACTGATTTGGCAAAGTCCTTAGAAAGTTACTTGCCGCAATTGGAAAAAGTCACTTTCCAAGAGGATTTGGGTTCAGTCCGAGGAAAAGTGAATCGATTGGGCAAGATTGCCGCCGCGATCGCTCTGCAATTACAATTAAATCCATCGGCAAGTGCTGATATTCAACGAGCAGCCTTACTCTGCAAAGCCGATTTAGTCACCCAGATGGTGGGGGAATTTCCCGAATTACAAGGAGTAATGGGGGAAAAATACGCTTTAGCCAGCGGCGAATCTCCCGCCGTAGCCACCGCTATTGTAGAACATTATTTACCCAAGGGAGCCAGCGATCGCTTACCCCAATCCCTCCCCGGACAAGTGGTAGGATTGGCAGATAGAATTGATACCCTAGTCAGCATTTTTGGTTTGGGAATGTTGCCGACAGGTTCATCAGATCCTTTTGCCTTGCGCCGCGCTGCCAATGCTGTAGTAAATATTACTTGGACAGCGAATTTAGGCATTAACTTGTCGGCATTGCTCGCCCAAGCCGTTGCCGACTTTGCCGCCGAATTTCCCAAAACAAAATCCGAAGAGTTATTAAAGCAGTTGCGGGAATTTTTCTTGCAGCGAATTCGCACCTTACTCCAGGAAGAAAAAGGCATTGATTACGACTTGGTAAATGCAGTGTTGGGAGAAGGAGATCCCGAATATAGCGATCGCGCATGGCAAGATTTATTAGATGTCCGCGATCGCGCCCTATTCCTGCAACAAATCCGTCATAATGGCAAATTGGCAGAAATCTATGAAACCGTTAACCGCTCAACTCGCTTGGCAGCCCAAGGAAATTTAGATACGATTAAATTAGATCCCGTACCCACGGTGAATCCCCAACTATTTCAAAAGCACTGCGAACAAGCTTTCTACGATGCCCTAGTGCAGCTAGTACCCCAAACCGAAGCTGCGAAGCGATCGCGCAATTATCAACAACTGGTAAAATCCTTAAGTCAAATTGCCCCCACCATCAGTCTCTTTTTTGATGGTGCGGACAGCGTTTTAGTCATGGACGAAAATCTTGATATCCGGCGCAACCGCTTAAATCTGCTGGGATTGTTGAGAAACCATGCCAGGATTCTAGCAGACTTTGGGGCAATTGTCAAAAGTTAGGGGATAGAGGCGATCTTTTTGAATTCAAAATTCAAAATTCAAAATTCAAAATGAAGAATGGAAATAATTTTGAATTGGAGCGAAGCGACTTGACCCAACCCCAAAATTATGTTAGACTACCTTTCCAAATGACTAATTCCAAGATAAATTGGAGGTTGGGTTAAGGCAACGTTCGCGGAGCGTGCCGCAGGCGTAACCCAACCACCCACAGTTAAAAGTTTTTGCTGAGTAATGCGATCGCTTAAATTTCATTTCCCCAAACATAAAAGTTATGAAATTCCAATTCCTTGCCGCCACTAGCTTGTTAACCTTCATGGGTTTAACCATTCCTGTCAGTTTAGCCCAAACTACTACTCCTGATACCATTGCCAAACGCCATCATCTGCCTGCAAGCGCTGACAACAAAGCCAGAAGCTTAAGAATTGAAAAGAGTATTTTAGGCATTAAAAATCCTAGCACGGATAAAATCGACCCCGTTAGCGAACCTGTATTTACACAAGGTGATGTTGTCGCCTTAGTATTAATCAACGTGGGCAAATTTAGAAAAGGTTCCGATGGCTTGCATCATTTTGATATGGATATGGAAATTAAAAATAGTAGAGGACGAGTTATTGGTTCTAAACGGAACTTATTAGGCGAAGAAGGACATCTTCTCTTAACTGATGATATTGCGGCTAGCCCCTACGGTTCATTAGACACAAATGTTGTTAATTTACAGCCCGGTCGATATAGCATTAAATTAACTATTTATGACCAAGTTGGCGGCGGCAGAGCTAGCTCTTCCAAAACCTTTACCCTTCGCGAACCAAGTTAAAAAATTTATTCTTCTATGCCCAAAGCTCATATCATTGGTTTAGGAAAATCAGGCATTGCCGCCGCCAAACTGCTGAAAAGATCCGGTTGGTTAGTCACTATCGGCGATGCTAAATCTTCGGCAGAATTGCAACGCCAACAACAGGAATTAGCTGCCCAAGGGATTGAGGTTAAATTAGGCTATTCTTTAAACTTAGATAGTCCAGATCGCCCAGAATTAATTGTAGTTAGTCCTGGAGTGCCTTGGGATATCCCCGGATTAATCCAAGCTCGCAATTTGGGCATTGAAACCATTGGTGAATTTGAGCTAGCTTGGCGCAATCTCCAATCTCGTCCTTGGGTAGCTGTAACTGGTACAAATGGCAAAACTACTACCACCGCCCTCATTGAAGCTATCTTTCAAGCCGCAGGCTTTTATGCCCCAGCCTGCGGCAATATTGGTTATGCAGTTTGCGAACTAGCTTTAGGAGAAAAAACTCCTGATTGGATAATTGCTGAAGCCAGCAGTTATCAAATTGAATCTTCCCCATCTGTAGTCCCTAGAATTGGCGTATGGACAACTTTTACCCCCGATCATCTCAGTCGTCATAAAACTTTGGAAAACTATTATCAAATCAAGGCTGGTTTGCTGAAAAAGTCCCAAGTTCAAGTTATTAATGGCGATGACGCTTATCTGCGACAAGTTGGGATTAAAGATTGGCCTAGTGCTTGTTGGACTAGCGTTCAAGGTAAGGAAAAATTGTTAGGAGATCCCCAATTTGGAGCTTATATTGAGGATGGGTGGATTATCTCTCAAGGAGAGTCAATTCTGAAAGCTAATGCCTTGCAAATGGTAGGAGCGCACAATCAACAAAACCTGTTGATGGCAGTAGCAGTAGCCAGATTAGCAGGAATTGAACGAGAAGCGATCGCCCAAGCCATTGCCACCTTTCCCGGAGTTCCCCATCGCCTGCAAAAAATCTGCACTTGGCAAGGCATTGACTTTATTAATGATAGTAAAGCCACCAATTACGATGCCGCTCAAGTCGGGTTAGCATCAGTTAATGCCCCAGTCATTTTGATTGCTGGCGGCGAAGCCAAGGAAGGCGACGATCGTTTGTGGTTGGAAACAATTCAAGCCAAAGCTGCTCAAGTATTGCTAATTGGTGCGGCGGCTGAAGCCTTTGCTAATCGTTTACAACAGGTAGGCTATACCAATTATGAAATTGTAGAAACAATGGCGAAAGCTGTTACCAGGGGGGCAGAACTGGCTCAACAATATCATGCCACAGCGGTACTGTTATCGCCAGCCTGCGCTAGTTTTGACCAATATCAAAACTTCGAGCAACGGGGGGAAGATTTCCAACAACTTTCTTTAAATTTAGGAATGATCTGAACCCGCCCCACCAGACCCAAAATTTAGCATTACTCGTTCCCAGGCTCTGCCTGGGAATGCCCATTGAGAGGCTCTGCCTCGCGGATGACAAAGCGAGGCAGAGCCTCTGGAATCGGTTCCCAGGCAGAGCCTGGGAACCAGTTCATCGCAATAATTAAAGTAAAAATAACCGAAAGTTTGTAGTTGGGCTTCAGCCCGAATCCGGAGGGCTAAAGCCCAACTACAAACCTTTTTCTAGAGATCGCTTTATTCTTTGCTAATCGAAATTTCCACGCGGCGGTTGCGTTGACGGTTGAGATCGCTATTATTTGCCACCAGAGGACGACTGCTACCATAACCGACAGAGATAAACCGAAAGCGATCGCGCAAACTACTCGATAAATACTGCTCCACAGCATTAGCTTGCCGAAAAGATAACCCCCGATTATCCTCCGGATTGCCCACATTATCTGTATGAATGGCAATCAAAATAGTCGCTCCCTGATAACTGCCCAAATCGCTAATAATTTTATCCAAAATTAAACCAGCTTCCCTTCGCAGCAAACTATTCCCCTTGGGAAATAAAACATCGCTCGGTAAAGTTACCTGCAATTTTCCCCCTTGAAATAGGGGTTGAGTCGCAGCCGGAATAGTTACTGTCTCCTGTAACTGTCCTGCCAGTGCCTGCAACCGCGTTTCCAAGGGAGTGTTAGGGAGGGGATTGCCCAATTGATTTTCCAAGGCGGTAAGGCGATCGCGAATCGCCTTCACCTCCATCTGCAACTGCTGAACTTGTTCCTGTAACTGCTTTTTTTGTTCGGCACTCAGTAGAGCCGCCCCTTCTTTCCCCCCTGCCGAGGGAACTGGCAAACCACTAGAAGTAGGCACAGCAGGCGATCGCCATTGCTCAATTTGCCGCCACCCTCGCACCACCAAAGGCATTTGCGGGCGCGATTGGGGATAAAAAACCGCCACCACTATCCCCACCAAACAGGCAAAGCTGCCGCCAACGCCCAACAGCAGCAATCGATAGAGCCAAACTAGCAACCAAGGGCGATCGCCAGATGCTGGGGGAGGAGGAGTTTTATCGACTGAACGCGGAGATTTAGCCACCAGGTTTCCTACAATTGATCCAAACAACAATTAAATCCTAGAAAAAACTTAGCACTTTCACCGTCCTATCTCCACCCTCAAAAGTGGCACACTGGATTACAATTCCTTGCAGTATATACCAACTTTTTTCCCCTCTCAAGGCGAAAAATTCTGTCTAAAGTAGAGACAGGGTTGGAATCGGAGGTTCCAGAGAAAGAATTAAAATCCAAATCTCATCACTGTTGGAATTGCGGAAGACAAATTTCCCGCCGTTGAGATAGGCTAACTATAATTTGCTTTAGGTGTAAATTGCGAATTGTGTAGAAAACTTTAATTCCATCGATAAACTGATCCATTATTCCGTTTTTATCCACTACAATGAAGGGCATCGCACTATGTATTCTGGCGCTGTTCCTCGCACAATCAACGCCATTTTTCAAGAGCTACCCCCCCTAATCAATGTTAAAAGCCAACTTTTCAGGATGGTTCCCTCTGCCACCATACCGTTCTCTTTTGGCTGCTGCGCTGTTAGTTGCTCCCAATCTGCTTCTTCACAGCCAAGCTGCATTAGCTGAAGTCCCTGCCTCTACCAAAGTTAGCCAAGATACTTTACCTCCCGCCGAATCCACAATCAAAGTGCCTGCTACTGCAACTGCCCCTAATAGGAGTGAACCAGCGGTGCAGATCGATCCTCTTGATAGCCCCCATCCGATTCCTTGGAACTGGGTATTAACTACCCACGCTGAAGTCGCCGCTAATGGCGGTTCCGGATTGCGCTACTATCGCAGTCCTTCCTTAATTTCGCCAGACGGACAATTTGCCGCCTACACCCGCATTCAAATGGATATTCAGCCAGAATTGCATCGCAGTCGGGTGACTAGCGTGCTGTTCTTGGAAAATTTGCGGACAGGAAATTTACGCACCATCATTGCTTCTTCTCCTTTGGCGAGCAATCCTTTTGCTCATAATGAAGAAGCCGATATGCCAGGGACAATCTCAATTTTGATGCCCATTTCCTGGTCTTCCGCTGGCGAACTACTATTAGCAAGGCAATTTGAAGGCATATTTAGCACTTCTGATGCTTCTGATTATGCGGTGATTTGGGATCGACAGACAAATACTACTCGCACCCTGACACCTACCAAGGTTGATTATACCCATGCGGTATTATTAGGTTGGAGTAAAAGCCAAGCCGATCGAATTCTCTTTCGAGCGGGTAATTTAGGTGATGATAAATGGCCTTTATGGGCGGTGGGTCAAAATGGTGAAACCGTAGCGGCAACTGAAGATCCGCAACCAATTGTATTTGGGCAATTTGTGAATAATCTTTGGGCTGGACCCCAAGCTTTGAAATAATTTTGTCAATAGGCAATAGATAACATGACAAACCCTACTTAAAAGTAGGGTTTTTTGTTCGCAGTAATTACGAAGTTACTCTATTTCACTTTTGGAAGAGAGTTGAATTTCATCTACTAGCTTTTGCAAAAGTTCCAAATTATCTTTGGGTTTTTCAGTAATGATTGTCCAGCCATCTTTAACGGCCTGTTTTTGCCCCTCAGTTAATTTCCATGACAGCGGTGGCTGATATTTACCCTGGTCGTTAAATAAATCGGAAACTTCACTTTTCTTGGATTTATCAAATCCAAGAAATTCATTGTAGGAAGGGAAAAAGATCGGAATGTGGTGAATATCTAGGCGATTGCTATATTTTTCTTGAATCAATTCAATCTCTAGGCTATTTCTAGAAGTTTGCGTGGAATTGCTAACGCTATATAAAGCTAATAGTGGTCCAAGTATTGCCATAACCCAGCCACTTTTAGTTTTTTTTGATTGAGAAAAACCCAATAAAGCTAATAGTTTTTCAAGGGGTAAAAAAAGACCGTTTTGGGGTGCATTGGGCAATTCTGATTGCTCTTTAGGAAAGGCATTAATTTCGATAAAAATGACTTTTTTAAAATTGAGCTTTTGTTTTTTTTGCTCCAATTTATCTGGCCATTTATCGAGCCATTCTACCATCGTAAAAATACCTGAGTTATCAAAATAGCCCCCATCAGCGATGTGATAGCTTTTGTTCTGAAAATCATCTATGGGAGTATATTTTTTGCCCTTACTATCTAATACCCGACCTTGAGCAATTGGCGAAATATAAGGAAACGTGGCAGATAGTCTGGCGGCGGTGACTATGTTGATGTCATAGTCACTATAAAGAGTGTTAAAATCCAGAAATTTACTTTTTTCTACTTCCTTTTTATCCTCACTGGCAAAGGTCATTGGCGAAATCAAAAATCGCCGTCCATCTTCAACTATAGTGGCATTAAATATTGGGATCGGAATTTGTCCTGCTAGCACTTGAGTTCGCCAAGTATCTAAGGATTTCGATTGATTTGGCTCTTTGAGTTCTCCTTGCCAGTCGGTTTCCATTGCTTTGCCGCGATCGCTCAAATTTAGGGGCAGAAAATCAGTTAAAAATGGTAATCCAGCTAACCGCCATAAATCTGGATATGCTAATCCCCAACCCACGGCATCTAAACTATCTTGAGTTGTTGCTTTAAAAATATCCTTGAAATCACTCTTGTCGGGATAATGTTTTTCAAGATTCACCCGATCCAGATAATACATTGACCCAACCGAACCACCCGATACTGAACTAATAAAACCGATGGCTTTGGCAAACTTTTCTCCTGCCCCTTGATTGTTTTTCTCTAACCATTCTTGCAATCCGGTTAGCACTTGCACTGTCCAAGCAGCAGCTTGAATGCCGCCACCACTAGCGCAAACAATGATTAATGTGCGATTTCCTTCTGGCTGCCATCCCAGGCGGTTTTCTAGTACCTTCTCAAAATCTCTTAACTCAGAATCAGGCTTTTTATCTCGAAGTGGTTTCAGGGCAAAAAATTGATACACATTAAATAGAATGTAGCTACCTATAGAAGTAATTACTAACAAGAGCAAAGGCAAAATGTGATAGAAGTCAAAAAAGAAGGTCAGTCCACCAAAAGCTAGAGTTAGCACTGTAGCAATCAGCATGAGATATAATAAAGCTGGGGTCTCCCTTCGTTTGGAATCTGGTTGTGGTCGGTAAATATAAGCAATTAATCCATAGGCTAACATACCGCTCAAAAAGAAGGCAGTTGCTGTCAAATGCCCTGTAGTGAGTGACTTTGTTACCGGATCGATATAACCATCTGTCTGCTGTTTAGTCAAAAAGGAAATTATCTGTCCCAATAACTCTTTTAACTCGTTATGAGTAGATAACCAATAACGAGTTAAATCAAAGCTCCCAAAAAAAATGATGGCAAAGACAATTCCAAGGAATGCTCCCCAAAATCTTTCATTGATGAATTGTCTCCCATCTCTTTCATTATTATCGGGATTCTTTTCATACAGAACAACTGTTGTAATGGAGATCGGCAAACTGAGGGCGATCGCTAGTATATATTGCTCAGTTTTTGAAAGCGCAAATAATACTGGTATTCCGAAACGACTAGGCCCGTCTGCGATGACAATATAAGCAACTAATGTCACCGCTATTGCGGCGGCAAAGGTGCTAGCAATTGTTAAAGCTATTTGCCAAAATGATCTCAGTACAAATAGGTTTCTGAGGATATTTGGCACTACCTGAGTCGCAATGTATGGGAAGATAATGAGAAACAATCCGCTTAAAATCGGGACGCGCAAGAAAAATAAATATTGCCAAAAACTGTCTGGAATATTTAACCAACAGATTACAGCGAGTATCGCTAGACCAATCCATAAAAAAATCTTCATGGGGTTAATTCCGTTACTTGATAGCTAAAATTAGAAATATATATATTATTTCTAAGCTATACTTTGGGTTGGAGTGGATAAAGTTAAGAAAAATTTAAGATTTGGAAAAATGTTCAGAAGTTTTCTCAGTCTGTTTTTAAAATCTAATTGTCCCCTGTGCCAGCGTCCGGCAGATTTGGAGCTTTGTGATTTTTGTCAGCGGCAATTGCAAAAATGTCAATTACCTAATTGTAAAGAATTATGGCAAGGAGATTTACCTGTTTTTGCCTGGGGAGTTTATGGGGGCATATTGAAAAGGGCGATCGCTGCCCTAAAATATGAAAATCACCCTCAGTTGGCTCGCCCCTTGGGGCAGTATCTGGGTAAAGCCTGGTTAAAAGCCCAACTTTCTTTCCCAGAGAAGTTTTCCCATCCACCCACAGTAGTGCCAATTCCCCTCCACGCTACTAAGTTAAAAAAACGGGGATTTAATCAGGCGGAATTGTTGGCAGAAAGTTTTTGCGAAGTAACTCGTTTGAAGTTAACAGCGAAGGGTTTAGAAAGAATTAAGGAAACTGAGGCGCTATTTGGACTTTCGCCGCAAGAGCGCATCGAAAACTTGCAAAATGCCTTTCGGGTAGGAAAAGGTTTGCGCCGCCAATCCCAGGTAATTTTATTAGATGATATTTATACGACTGGCAATACTGTAAAAGAGGCAGCAAAGGCTTTGCAGCAGCAGGGGATTGCGACTTGTGGGGTAGTAGCGATCGCGACTCCATTGCATTCAAAGTTGGGGTAAAATTAAATCAGTTCATTGGGATTAAGTCCCGCCCTTCTATCGCATCGTGACAAACTCTTCGGCAGTAGAAGGATGAATACCAATGGTGGCATCAAAGTCCTTTTTCTTTGCTCCCATTTTAACGGCGATCGCTACCCCTTGAATGATTTCGGCAGCATTATCTCCTACCATGTGAGCGCCCAATACCACATCGGTATATTTGTCAACAATTAACTTCATAAAAGTTTTTTCATCCGCCCCAGTTAAACTATGAAACATCGGGCGAAACTGAGTTTGATAAACTACAACTTCTAGAAATAAATCCCTCGCTTCGGCTTCCGTTAACCCCACTGTAGCAGCTTCTGGGTGGGAAAACACCGCAGAGGGAACATTGCGATAACTGATATGGCGGGGATGATTGCCAAACTCAGTATCGGCAAAAGCTCGCCCTTCGCCAATGGCAATCGGGGTTAAATTTTTGCGGTTGGTACAATCACCCACTGCAAAAATATGGGGTTGGGAAGTGCGACTATATTCATCAACAGCGATCGCCTTTTCCTTCACTGCCACTGCAACTTTTTCTAGTCCCAAACCTTCTAAATTCGGTAGTCTTCCGGTAGCATAAAGCACCGCATCAACTGTTAAAGTTGTTTCTGACTCTCCAGTTAAAGTTAACTGCAAACCTGCTGGCACTGGCTCAATTTTCTCCACATTAGTATGGAAACGAAAATCAATACCATGCTGCACCATCCCCGCTTGCACATAGGCGCGAATATCATCATCAAACCCATTTAATACCAAATCTCTCCGGACAATTTGGGTAACTTTAGAACCCAACCCCTTCATAATTCCAGCAAACTCTACCGCAATATAACCGCCACCTACCACCGCAATATGCTGTGGTTGTACCTGTAAATGGAACATCTCGCGGGAAGTGAGCGCCAATTCAATCCCCGGAATGGCGGGTTTAAAAGCTTCTCCCCCCACGGCAATCAAAATCTTTTCTGCCGTGACTTGGCGATCGCCTACTGCTACTGTATGGGCATCGACAAAAGTCACATTACCTCGCAACAATTCTACCCCAGCCTGAGCTAATAAACCAATATGAATTTCACTTAATCGCCGCACTTCCTTGTCTATAGCAGTAATCAAATATTGCCAATTCAAACTGCTTTCAACCGGACTCCAACCATAGCTCACAGCCTCAGCGTACAAGTGAGAAAACTGAGAACCATAAACTAGCAGTTTCTTGGGAACGCAGCCGCGAATCACGCAAGTACCCCCGACTAATTCCCGTTCAGCGATCGCCACTTTTGCCCCATAACTAGCGGATTTTTTCGCTGCTGCCAATCCCCCAGAACCCGCCCCAATTGCCAATAAATCGTAATCGTAACTCATAGGAATTAACCGTTGAAAAATGAATGGATAGACCAAGGATCTGTTTCATTGCTCGATTAATAGTTGCGTAAGTCCTTGAAAGTTAGCTTTTCTTCTGTGATGTTCCTGACTCCCTGGTTGGCTCCTGCAATGTCTGCCGTCCATTCCGAATCACCCTGAGCATATCACTCAGTTGCTGTTCAATACTTCCCAGCACCCGATCGGCATAATCATCCGCTCCATTTTGAATATCTTCTGCCTCTTCTAAGGCCCTAGCGCGGATTTGTAGCAGTTCCTGCTGCCCTTGCAACCGCATCCGTTCAATTTCTGCCAAAGTTTGTTCCTGAATTGCCCGACACTCCTCCTGCACCTGCTGCCGAATTTGTTGCGCCTCCATTTCTGCCTGTCGAACAATATCCATCTCACTCAGGATCTGATCGGCTCGCTGTTCTGCTGCTGCAATAATTTGTTCAGCATACTGTTCGGCTTGCCGCAAAATCTCCTCCTTTTGGAGGACAATTTCTTCAGCTTCCACAAAAGCCGCCGGGAGATTCAACCGGACTAGATCCAGTTGATCCAATAACTGCTCTTCATCCACCAAAGTCCGCCGAGTCAGGGGAATATGCAGACTGTCGAGAATAATTTCCTCAATCCGGTTGAGTTCCCGCTGAATGTCTACATTTCCGTTTCGGGCAGGCGCTCCATAGGCTGTGCCATTGGGAGAGGATTCGCTGGAATTGCTGGTTCCGTTGCTGTCGGGTTCGATGCGGGTGTTGTTTTGGCGTAACATCGGTAGATTTCTAGGGCAACATGATGGGGAACAAGATGATCGACAGAGCCGCCAAATCTGGCAACTTCTTTTACTACGCTACTACTTAAAAAACTGTACTCGTTAGAAGTCGCCAGAAAAACAGTTTCAATCTCGCTGGAGAGGGTTTTATTGGTATGAGCCATCTGGAGTTCCATTTCAAAGTCAGAAAGCACTCGCAGTCCCCTCAACAATACGGCTGCACCTCGCATTTTGGCATAATTTACGGTCAAACCGTCAAAACTATCCACTTCGACATTCGCTAGATGCTTAGTGGCTCGTTGGATCTGGTGAATCCGCTCTTGAACGGTAAATAGGGGAGTTTTATTAGGATTTTGGACTACGGGGACAATAACTCGCTCGAATAACCGACTGCCCCGTTGAATGATGTCGAGGTGTCCAAAGGTGATGGGATCGAAACTGCCAGGATAGATCGCAATCAAAGTCTCAATCGATAATGGATAAGGCAATTATTGTACAAGATGGCTGCTAGTTATTTTTGCTCCAGAGCGCCAAACCGCCGCCTCGCCCTCTAGAGTCGATTGCAGCGGTGGGATCGGATCGCGCATACGCAGTATCCTGGTTATCAGGTGGAGGCTGCTAACCCGTTTATGGTTCTCCGGCGACCGGGAGATTGTGCCTAATGTTGTTGAAAAATACCAAGGATTCGGTAAGATGACTACTGTGTTTACTACAGAAGAAGGTGTCTGTACTGCGCTCCGGAGAACCCCTTTCCTGCGGAAAAAGAAACCAGCATTAGGTACTTTAACGTCTGAGTTTGGAGTGATACTGAATACACCTTCCCAAGGAACAGGTGAAAATCACCACACTTGGTGGGTTTCCCTGAATGCTGAACCCTGGAAAGTGTTTCATGTCATCACTATTACTTGCCCAAATCCCTGAATAAGGCATACCTATGAAACTTCTTCCACAATCCACTCAGTTAGGAAAGCTGGAATTAATTGAGGTGTATGAATATTATGATACACCCTGCCTTTTTTCGTGTCGTAACGCATCAGGACATTTATTTATAGCTATTTTGTTTGACCAAACAAAAAAATTAGAAAAATGGCTTTACGCCCCCATGTCTCAACGTAGATTTGAAAATATTCGGGCAGGCTTAATTGATATACGAGATGCTTTTTTAAAGTCAGAAGATGGATTTGTTTATGAAGTTATTATTAATTCAGATAATAGTCCAGATATAGTTGAAATTATCTGGTGTGAAAATCTAATTGACGATTGGTTGCCAATGCCCAATGAGTTTATTGAGGTTGGTAACGAATTACCTCCAATTTGGGAAGTAAAAGATGCACTAATTATTTAGTGGGAATTGCTCTTAACGAGTTTTTGGAATTGGTTAAAATGAGTGGTAATCCTGAAGATAACGCAGATATTTTACGCCAGAAGCTCTGGAGGTTGAAAAGTAGAGTGGCTTCTGGATATAGAGATTTTCTAGTGAATTTATATAAATCTGAAACTAATCTTCGTTTTAATTGGGGTTCTCCTAATCAGAACCGAGGAGGGTTTGTTGAATTACCTCTTTCATCTATAAAAAAAGCCTTAGAAGTCATTAATAGAACTGAAGATGAAACGGTAAGAGAGTATGAAGACGAATATAGAATAAGAAAGAAGAAAAAATCACAGTGATGTATTTGGGGGATGAATAAAAATGATTGATCGAACCGGATTGCTGGACTATTTGCAGCTAGGGGATAGGATGGGCGATCGCCTTTGGCGCTGCGCTTCGCCCAATTACTTCCTCAATTTCACCACTCTACCTCAACTTTGTAAAGTCGGACTAAGTGCCTTAATTCTAGTGTCTTTGCTCTCATCGACTGCCACCGCTGAAGAAAAATATCCCAATCTTGATGGCGAATCCCATCCAGAGAGAGTGAAAATGGCGCAATGTCTAGCAGATGTTCGGGAAGTAACCTCTTGGAGTGAAGAGGAAACCCAAAACGCTGCTAACAATGTGTGCGAATCTCGCCGCCAACACGCTCAAAAAAAAGCCCAATTTATCGAGGATCTCAGAAAGTTAACTGAAGAATACCAAGACCAAACAAATCACGGTTATGCCGAACACTTACCGATCGCGATTAATGATGCTTGGACTACGGTAAAATCTTGTATAGACTTCAAAGAAGGATTTACTTACCCGCACAATATTGGATTATTACTTGTCCCGGAATCAATTCGCCAAGAGTGCTATACTTTTGGTTCTAGTTTGGTGAAATCGCAATTGCCATAACATGAATTCAATTCAACTTGACCTGATATCCCATCACACCCTAGAGCAACTTCCCTATCAACACTTGCGGATTCGCATCACCAATCCTGACGGCATTATCGAACCAGAGGATTTGAACACCCTGCAACTACCTGATGGCATTAATGCTACTCTAGGTGTAGTCATTGATGGGAAAAGTCCAATTTGGCTCTACTGCTACCTCACCCACGAACTACACGCTACCGCCTGGGTAGGATGCTACGATCCTCGTTTGGGGGGTGCAGTGGTGGTAGAAACTCACAATAAAAACGTGACTGTTGGCTCTGTATTAAAATTAGAACCGCCAAAATCAGTCTAACCAGTTTTTTAAAACCTTTTCAACCTTTTCTTGGTCAAAAAACAATCTTAACTAGCGGTGTTTTCTATGCTTCGAGCCATATTATCAATCGCGATCGCCTGTTTCATCTCCCTCATAGGTGGGATTTTGCCCCCAGAAGCTCTGGCTTTAATCCCCATCAAACTTTCCCAGCTTGACTATCACGACTGTCCGCCAGAGATAGGCGCAGGCGCTGTCACCTCTGATGGCTCTGGTAGAGCCGCTAATTGCTTTTTAATTACTGGCAAAGCTCAGAATGACTCTGGTAAAACTGTCTATGATGCCGATGTCTTTGGGCGCATCTACGATGCCAACCACAACGCCATCTTAGAAAATCGCACCCGGGTAGGGGGAATCGAAAAATTACCCCCAGGAATTAGCGATTTTGAGATTAGGATTTCTGTGCCTGTCAATCAGCCAACCCCTCTAGAGCTAAAACAGTTTAAAGCTTCTGGTTTTGCAGGCACAATCGGTCGCTAAATCAAGCTTAAATTAAACCAGACAAAATTTGAATTACCAAAATTGCCAACATTGGCGAAAAATCCATCCCGCCAATGGGGGGAATAAACGAGCGGAAAATATCCAGATAGGGATCGGTAATGGGACTCAAAAATCCTGCTAGCTGATTCATCCAATCAACGGTGGGAAACCAGGTTAACAGAATTCTAATAATCAGCAGCAAAGAATAAATTTGCAAAAAGTTGGACAGGGTATTAATTAGTAGTTCTGCTGGGGCATTCATGAATTTTCAAGCTTCCTTATTAAAAGTGTTGATTTAGAGACCACTAAAAGTTTACGCGATCGCCGTTCTGGTTTAGCTATCCTGATGAGAGGATTCTCCGGGGGAGGAATTGTAGCCTCGCTCGTAGGAACCCTCTGCCACATTACCGTTAACTGTTCCCAATTGCAGGCGCACGTCATCAATGGCAGAATTCAATTGAGCAATTTTATCTTCCAAACTGCGCCGCGCCATTTCAATACTATCTTCATCCTTCAGTTGTTGCGGCTTTTTAGTCTTACTGGGCTTGGCCTCTGATAAATTCCGATTGAGCAAAGAACCCTCGGAAGATTCGCTTTCTTTCGTTCGTCCAGAAGCAACTAAGGCTCCCACTAAGGCTCCGACAACCCCACCCACCAAGGCTCCCGCCAAAAATCCCCCCGCAAACCCATCCTGCTGACTCATTGGTTAATATCCTGTTGCGATCTGAATAGCACTTAATTCCAGGTTAGCTCAGATACCTACTTCTGTTCAGCGACAATTCACCTAATTCAGGTTCCAAAGGTGCGATCGCCAGCATCCCCCAATCCGGGAACAATAAACCCACGACTGTCTACTTCTTCATCAATTGCCGCCGCATAAATCACTAAACTAGGGTAAGCTGCCCCCAATTTCTTCAGCGCCGGGGGAGCAGCCACCACGGAAATAATTCTTACCAAAGCGGGATCTACCCCTCTTGCCGTTAACTCCCCCAATACTGCCATCATTGTTCCCCCAGTGGCCAGCATTGGCTCTGGAATCAAGACCAAGGTTTGGGGATCAAATTTGGCAGGCAGTTTATTCAAATAACATCGGGGTTCCAGGGTTTGTTCATCCCGCTCCAAACCTAGATGATAAACGGATACCAGGGGCAATAAGGTTTGCGCCCCTTCCCATAGTCCCAGCCCTGCGCGCAAAATTGGTACTACGGCAATCGGGACATCCGGATTGATAAACGTCACGGGAGAGAATGCTAGGGGAGTTTTAATCGTAGTTTCCATCGTGGGCAACCACTCCCGCACCGCTTCATAGGTTAGCCAGCGCCCCAGTTCTGTGATTGCACTGCGAAACAGTTCGGAAGGAGTAGCCGCATCCCGCGCCACCGCGAGCCAATGCTTGATTAGGGGGTGGGGGGGAACATAAACGCGCAGTTGCGGAGCCATAGGAAAAAACTAGCTAGAAGACCTGCAATATCTTGACACTCCCACGGCTAAAGCACGTGGGATTCTTTAAGAATCCAGAATCTGATTTTTCAGTCCCTGTACCTTTCAATTATAGCATGGATGGTTAGCTTCGTACCTCCGCTAACCCGCCTTATATCCCACTGGCTTCAGCCGTGGGATATAAGGCGATTTCTATAACAGGGAATAGGGAACAGGGAATGAGGGAATGAGGGAATAGTAGGGTGTGTTAGCGGCAGCGTAACGCACCGTTAACTGGTATGCGGTGCGTTACGCTATCGCTAACGCACCCTACTACTGGAGCCTGGGAACCAGTTCAATAGGAATAGCCTAGTTATTGAGAAATATTTTTATTACTCTTGACAGTAATTTGCAATAGAGGCTATAGTCAATTGTAGTGTTCTCCTCTCTAAGGATTGGCAGGTGGGACTAGCGAGCATTCGCAAACTGGTCCCCTCTTTTTTTCAATGGAGGATACTAAAGCGCTAAACTCAGAGACGTTCCAAAAATATTCTGGGATTCCTGCGCCTATGCCTGCTAATTTTTCCCCATCCCTGCTAGAGTCTGCCCCCGCTTTTGATGTCATCGTCATCGGTTCTGGGATTGGAGGGCTAGTTACCGCTACCCAGTTAGCAGCAAAAGGCGCTCAGGTAATTGTTTTAGAAAGTTATCTGATCCCTGGTGGCAGTGCAGGTTATTTTGAGCGCGACGGATACCGCTTTGATGTCGGGGCATCAATGATTTTTGGATTTGGTTCCCAAGGTACTACCAATCTGCTCACCCGCGCCCTGCAAGCGGTGAATGTCAGCCTAGAAACGATTCCCGATGCCGTCCAAATTCACTATCATCTGCCAGATAACTTAGAATTAAAAGTCCATCGGGATTATGAGAAATTTTTGCAAGAACTAACCGCCCTATTTCCCCACGAAAAACAAGGGATTAGACAGTTTTATGATGCCTGCTGGCAAGTCTTCAATTGTCTGAATGCGATGGAATTGCTCTCTCTGGAAGAACCCCGCTATCTGGCGCGGGTATTTTTTCAGCATCCCCTGGCTTGTTTGGGGTTGGTGAAGTATTTGCCCCAAAATGCGGGGGATATTGCCCGGAGATACATCCGCGATCCAATTTTACTGAAGTTTATTGATATTGAGTGCTATTGTTGGTCGGTAGTGCCAGCAGATATGACTCCAGCCATTAATGCGGGGATGGTGTTTAGCGATCGCCATTATGGAGGAATTAACTATCCCAAGGGAGGAGTTGGACAAATCGCCCAAAAACTGGTTGAGGGACTAGAGAAAACTGGCGGTAAAATTCAGTATAAAGCCAAAGTAACCAAAATTCTTACCGAACAGGGGCGAGCCGTGGGAGTGCAATTAGCTGATGGCAAAGTTTATCGCGCTCAAAGGATAGTTTCTAATAGCACCCGTTGGGATACCTTTGAAAAGTTACTGCCACCGGAAGAAATGCCTGCCCAAGAAAAGAAGTGGCAAAAACGCTATCAAAAATCTCCCAGTTTTTTAAGTTTGCATTTAGGGGTAGAAGCTAGCGTATTACCACCAGGAACAGAATGTCACCACATTTTGCTAGAAGATTGGCAGCAAATGGAACTAGCCGAAGGCACAATTTTCGTTTCTATTCCGACATTACTTGACCCTAGTTTAGCGCCCACTGGTTATCATATTGTCCATGCCTTTTCACCGAGTTGGTTTGATGACTGGCAAGATTTATCTCCCCAGGAATATGAGGATAAGAAAGAAGCTGCTGCATGGCGCATTATCGATAGATTAGAAGCAATTTTTCCCGGTTTGGATGCGGGTTTAGATTTGATGGAAGTGGGAACTCCCCGCACCCATCGCCGCTTTTTAAATCGCTCTCAAGGCAGTTATGGACCAATTCCTCGGCGGAAATTAAGGGGGTTATTGGGAATGCCCTTTAATCGGACTGCTATTCCGGGATTATACTGTGTAGGGGATAGTACATTTCCAGGACAAGGTTTAAATGCGGTGGCGTTTTCTGGTTTTGCCTGCGCCCATCGAATTGCAGTAGATTTAGGATTATAGACGGGACTTACGCAACACCTCTATCAGTAGGGTGCATTAGCGCCAGCGTAACGCACCAAGACACTGTATAGGTCGTAGCTGCGTAAGTCCTGATAATCTAGACTATTGACGAGTTTAGCTGGCGATCGCCGGAGCCGCTAGTGCAATTGGTTGGGACTCGGCAGCAGCTAAATCTAGGGGGAAATTATGGGCGTTGCGCTCGTGCATCACCTCAATGCCCATATTGGCACGGTTGAGAATGTCTGCCCAGGTGGGAATAGGTCGTCCTTGGCTGTCTAAAACGGAATCATTGAAATTGAATCCGTTCAGATTAAAAGACATACTGCTGATACCCAGTGAAGCAAACCAAATACCGATGACAGGCCAAGCTGCTAGGAAAAAATGCAGCGATCGCGAGTTATTGAAGCTGGCATACTGGAAGATCAGCCGTCCAAAGTAGCCGTGAGCAGCAACAATGTTGTAGGTTTCCTCTTCTTGCCCAAAATGGTAGCCACAGTTTTGCGATTCCTCTTCCGAAGTTTCTCGCACTAGGCTAGAAGTTACCAGAGAGCCGTGCATGGCAGAAAAAAGCGCTCCTCCAAAAACCCCTGCCACTCCTAGCATATGGAATGGGTGCATGAGGATATTATGTTCGGCTGTAAACACAATCATGAAGTTGAAGGTTCCAGATATGCCCAGCATTAAACCATCCGAAAAACTTCCTTGCCCAATCGGGTAAACCAACAACACTGCGGTGGCTGCCGACAGGGGCGCAGAAAAGGCTACGGCAATCCAGGGGCGCATTCCCAAACGATAGCTCAATTCCCACTGCCGTCCCATATAGGAATAGATGGCAATCAGAAAATGGAACACAATCAGTTGCCAGGGACCGCCATTGTACAGCCATTCATCCAAAGAGGCGGCTTCCCAAATGGGGTAAAAGTGCAAGCCAATGGCGTTGGAGCTAGGCACGATGGCGGCAGTGATGATGTTGTTGCCATAGAGCAAGGAACCCGATACAGGTTCCCGCAGTCCGTCGATATCCACCGGAGGAGCTGCTACCATCGCCAGAATAAAGACAATGGCGGCGGTAAGGGCGGTGGGAATTAAAAGCACCCCAAACCAACCGATGTAAATGCGATTCTCTGTACTGGTAATCCAGTTACAGAATCGTTCCCATAAATTAACGCGATCGCGCCGTTCTAAGGTAGCTGTCATAATTTTCAATGAATCCAAATAATCAAGTATTGCCAACTGACGATTTCTCATCGCCTATTAACTATATAACTGTTTAGTTGTGCAATGTCAATAGCAATTTCATAGATTCTGGCTGCGGTCGATTACTGGTTGAACTGGTTCCCAGGCTCTTTGAACTGGTTTCTAGGCTCTGGCTAGGCTGTTGACTTTGTGAGTTTTGGAATAAAACCCCTAAAAAGACCCAAAGTCAACAGCCTAGGTAGCGCTCCCGTGCCTACCCGAATCTGAATGCTAAATTATGAAGGGATGCGACCGTAGGTTTCAGTTAATTTTCGCAGGCGATCGCCTAATTCCCGCGTCAAACTTTCAGATTGATAGCGCCAACTCCAATTCCCCTCCGATGTACCGGGAGTATTCATCCGCGCAGCTGTTCCCAAACCCAAAACATCTTGTAAAGGGAAAATTGCCCAATCCGCCACCGAACTCAAAGCAGCTCGAATCAAATCCCAAGCAATATCTTCCTCATCAATTCGCCCCAAATAATCCCGCACCGATTCCTGTTGGGATTCCGATAATTGGGCAAACCAACCTGCCGTTGTATCGTTATCGTGAGTTCCCGTATAAACAATACAATTGCGAACAAAACCGTGCGGTAAATAGGGATTGCCAGAGCCAGAGCCAAAGGCAAACTGCAAAATCTTCATACCCGCAAAGCCAAATTCATTTAGCAAATCAATTACTGCTGGGGTAATATCGCCCAAATCTTCGGCGACAATCGGCAACCTGCCCAACTGCTGTTCAATAGATTTAAAGAAAGCCGATCTTGGTCCTTTAATCCATCTCCCATTAATGGCAGTTTTCTCATCACCTTTTACCGCCCAGTAACTTTCAAAAGCCCGGAAATGGTCAATCCGAATCCAATCTACCAATTCCAAAAGCGCTGCAAACCGCTTTACCCACCAAGCATAATTTTCCCGCCGCATGGCATACCAATTATAAATGGGATTGCCCCACAATTGACCAGTAGCACTAAAATAGTCCGGTGGTACTCCGGCTACCAGCGTCGCCGCCCCAGTTTCCGGATGGAGACAAAATAGGTGGGGATTTGCCCAGACATCCGCACTATCATGGGCAACATAGATGGGAATATCGCCAATAATTTCAATACCGCGACTATGGGCGTAATTTTTGATATAAGACCACTGACGGAAAAATTCAAATTGCAGATATTTTTGAAAAGAGATTTCCGCCGCCAGAGAATTCTGCCAAGTTTTGATGGCTTCCGGTTCCCGCTTGGCAATGCCGGGTTCCCACTGATTCCAAGATTGATTATTATTGGCTTGCTTGACTGCCATAAACAAGGCAAAGTCATCTAACCAACCCGCCTTTTGTTGGCAAAACTCGATAAATTCCTCTTGAGGCTGAGTTTGGAAACGCTCCCAAGCCTTCTGCAATAAATCTAGTTTTAAGACGGCTGCTGGTTCAAAATCGGCCTTGTCGGGAGGAAATTCTGGCACATTGGCTAAATCTTCGTGAACTAACAACCCCTTCTGCCGCAACTCCTCCGGACTAATGAGTAGGGGATTGCCTGCCAATGCCGAGTAGGACATATAGGGAGAATTGCCATAACCTGTGGGAACCAAGGGCAATACTTGCCAGAATTTTTGTCCGCTGTCGGCCAGGAAGTCGATAAAGTGATAGGCTCCTGGACCAAGGTCGCCAATACCAAAACTACTAGGGAAGGAGGTGGGATGCAGCAGAATACCGCTAGCTCTAGGAAAGGGCATAATGAACCTGAACAAGGGAATGCAAACTCCACGAATTTATCATGGATTGGTGGCGCATCTCTGGTATCTATAACGTTTTTGAGGTTTGTATGGCTTATCGAAATCCTGTGCCGACCGTGGATATTATTGTGGAGTTGAGCGATCGCCCCCATCGTCCCATAATTCTGATTGAACGGCAAAATCCCCCCCTGGGTTGGGCAATTCCCGGCGGATTTGTCGATTATGGCGAATCAGTGGAAGCTGCAGCTCGTCGGGAAGCCCAAGAAGAGATCGGTTTGCAGGTAAAATTAATTAGCCAATTCCATACCTATTCTAATCCCAACCGCGATCCTCGCCAGCACACCATCAGCATTATCTTTATTGCCACTGCCACCGGAGAACCCCAAGCCGCTGATGATGCCAAGGCTTTAGGAGTTTTCGAGCATTGGCAAATTCCCCCCAACCTCTGTTTTGACCACAACCAGATTCTGCGAGATTACTGGCATTACCGCCACTATGGGACTCGTCCGGCTCTGGACTAGGGGGCAAATTTGCAGATATTGTTATCCAGATGTGCTGAAATCTAGAAATATTTCCAAATCTCAGTCGAAAATTTTCTAGTTTAGTTATTTCGCTACCATACAGCATGATACCTTTAAGAATGGCGCGAACATCCTGCGAAAAAAAACCGTCAACTGCGTCCATCCTTAGTTAACATCAAGTTGACCCCTGCAAGCAAGTTGGTTTTCAGATCGAGTCTGGAGGTATCTTCAATATGTCAATTCGTCTATACGTGGGCAATTTGCCCAAAGAGGAAATAGATCGCCAAGAACTGCAAGCTGTGTTTGCAGAAATGGGCGATGCTGTTTCCACCAAAGTAATTAAAGACCGGAAAACAGGCAAATGTCGCGGTTTTGGCTTTGTCACCGTCAAAACCGACGAACAGGCAGATGAACTAATTGAAAAGTTTAACGGCCATTCGTTTAAAGACAGTCCGCTCAAAATTGAGAAAGCCTTACCCCGCGCTAAGGGGCAAGGCGAGGACGATGCGCCTCGTCCAGCGGCTCCCACCACCAAACCCGCACCTGTTGCCAGCAGTGGCGGGAATGCCAGCAGCGGCAATAGCAGCGGTGGCGGTGGCGGACGACGCAATAGCAATAAGAAGACTAAACGTTCTGCTTCTTCTAGCAGTTCTTCCTCTGATTCCGAAGGATTTCAACCAGATCCCCGTTGGGCTGGTGAATTAGCAAAACTGAAGGAATTGTTGGCGGCACAAGCCAGCAACTCTTAATTTTTGTTCTCAACTGTCCAGCTAGTGTTTCTAGCAAGCCGAAGCCCCAGATCGGTCTCCATCGCTTGCAGGAAATTAGGAAAATTGTCCAGTGCCAGGTCTGGCGAGCTTGGTATGGGCTTTTAATTAATCAACTTAAACTAGCTATAGCTGTCTGTAATTCGGTTTACGGCAGCTATTTTTTTTATAAACGATTCAGCGATCGCCCAGCCAACTGGTCACAGTTTAAAAATTCTGTTTGAGCATTATCCTGGATATACAGGCGAAAAAAATGGCTTAAAGCCATAGAAGTGTTTCAATACTGGTAACTGCTCTACTATTGCTAATTCTTTTCTTTACTCTAAAGTTATGCGCTCCCCAGTAAAGTCATCCGCACCCCATCCCCCATCGGGGGATTCATCTTTGGCTCAAGAACCAGATCCAGCCCAATTGGATAATATCAAATCCCAGCTGGATTTAGTTTTGCTTGCCCTAGAAGCACTCACGGGGATTGGCTCCGAAGCTATGCTGCAAGCGGCGGCGGATCTCCACCTAGAATCGATGGTGGCAGATAGAGTTACCCTATGGCGGTTGCGCCAGTCAAATCCCCTGAGAAAAAGTCAGGGAGGACGAAAAAAACTGGATGTGGAAGAGGCGCGATCGCTAGTTTTAATTAGTTGTCATTTAGCCAAACAGCATCAAGAATTAATTCGTCGGGCTGTGGCATTGCTAGAACAATTAACTGAACAAAATCGCGAACCCCACCGTGCAGCCTTATTAGGAGACTATCTAGACACTTTTAGTAATACCTATGAGGAACGGATGGAAGATGCGGACAATCTGCCCTCGGAGGCGTTGACAAATCTCGCTCTGAAATTATTGATTGATTTGCTGTTTTACAGCGCTCCCAATGGTCATCGCCGTTTCTGGCTGACACTAATTGACCGCGCTCATTAGTTATTAGTCAGCAGTCATCAGGAAATCAATTTGGGATGGACTGAAAACTGACCGCAGACACTGACAAAGGATATAAAATCAAATGCTTTTGCGCCGTTATACTCCCCCAACTTGCACTTTAGAAATTCAGGCTAAGGAATCGCCCCTTTCGCGCTGGATGGGAAAACCAGTATTAAAACAGTTACATTTTGAATTGCGCTTGGATGACCCGCGCCAATCAGAAGATAAACAGGTGACAATTCAGGGCGATCGCGCTCAGTTAGAAGCACTTTTAGAAGCAGTTGATATCTACGTTCAAGACTTTCTAGACCAGTCTTCGACTCAAATGAATTATGCTTGGGAATTGGGTCATCCTCCGGCGGCGGTACAAGTAGCACCGTTGCCCGTACAAACTTCGGCATCTAGCAAAATTAGAGCCTTACCAAACGGGATTTCAGTTCAACCAAGGGGCTTGCTATCCCACGATTTATTATTAGGCTCCTTGGCAAATACTGAATCGGGGGCAGTAATTTCCCTCAGCGCTACCCAATTATTTGACTTATCCACTGCCTTGGATCAATATGCGGCGGATGTGGTGGCGTTGCCTAGTCTGAACCCTGGGACTGTTCGCCGTATTGCTCCCATGGTTTGGGCGCGGACTGCTGCCGTGGTGCTAATTACCGTGGGATTAACTACTGCTGCCCTCAAAATCCTGGATAGATCGAATCAAAAGCCAGTAACGGAAACCGCCGCGAATCCAGCGGTTAGCCCCTATACGGCTCCAGAAGCGGCTTTGCCTACACCAATGGCATCGGTTTCTCCGATTCCTTCTCTCACCCCTCTAGCGCCCACGGAGAAAATAGCTCCGCCATCGGGAGCAATTACCCCACCAGCACCTACTTTAAAGACTGGTGCGCCCACCCAACCTAGTTCGGCAAAACAACCTAGTTCGCCAAATACTCAAATTGCGATTGTACCTGCAACTGCACCAGTTCAGCCCCAACCGCAGCCGCCAGTGCTGCCTGCGCCTCCGGTATCTCAACCAGCCCCTGTTAGGGTGAATCGGAAACCAGCGATCGCCCAATTACCACCTTTACCATCTTTGGAGAACAGGCGATCGCCTAATGTTGCCCAAGCTGATGCTCAACCTGCTGCTCGTCCAAATGCTGCTAAACGGGAATTACCAGGCAATGTTGCGCCCCAGGCAAGTGTCAATACTAGCGGCAGAGCCAGCAATGAATTTAATTCACCCAAGATAGCTATTGCGACTCTTCCGCAATTGGCAGAAGTGAAAAACTACTTGCAACCACGCTGGCAACCCCCCGCTGAGTTGAAAGAACCGCTGGAATATAGCTTGGTTCTGAAAGTCAATGGCACAATTGAGCGAATTATTCCCATTACGGCGGCTGCCGGAAAATATATTGAGCGGACAGGAATTCCAGTTATTGGGGCTAATTTTGTTTCGCCTTTAGAAAGTGGCAATAATGCTAGAATCCGGGTGATTCTTTCCCCAGATGGTAATGTTCAAACTTCTTTAGAGTAGAACTGCTGAATCATTAAAAATTTGCGATTGATGTGCCTAAAATGATTACTAGGGAATCATTTTAGGTACAAACTTTAATGATTAAATCTCTCTCAAGATCTGCGAAAATTAGTAGGGTGTGTTAGCGCAGCGTAACGCACCATAAACGCTATATATTGATTTTGAGCCAAGATTATTTCTTTATTCTACCAGATGCGATCGCATTAGAATTTTATTGTTATAGCAGTTCTCGATTTAGTGAGATACATCTCTAGGGGCGAATGGCATTCGCCCCTACCCATAAGATTGATTGCTGTACCTCATAAACAGTGGGATACGCTGTAAATTAATCTTCATTGAAAGGTTTTTTGGGTTGGTTACTATTTTTTCTTATATTTAGAGCTTGTAGGATTATCAGTAACTTCAGCCGTTTCTGACTCGGAATTAGTAGTCAATTTTTGATTAACTGCTTGCGTTTGATTATCCACACCCGATTTATTTATTTGATCTACTTCTACTTCTTCAGAAATAATTTGCTGTCCTATTTGATTTTCTTCGATAGTTTTTTCTTGACTTGCTAAAAGTCCTGCGTACTTTATTCTCTCCAATCCCTGCTTGAATCCGCCATAATCATCGATATCTTTATTCATATCAATATCAAGCTTATATTTCCTCCGCAAATTCTGAATTTCTTGCTGAATCGCTTCAATTTCTTTTTCCGATTCATTCTCTATATTACTTTTTAAAGTTGCTTCAATTTGATCGAGCAAGATAACACCCTTTTCCCGCTTTGGAACGCCAGGATTATTGGCAATAAAGTCTTTTTTAAACCGATCTATTTTTTTGGATAATCTTTCATCTGTTAGGTTTTGTTGGGCAGTACGCTGCATGAAATTCAGTTTCTTAAATAACACCCTAAAATTTTTATCAAAAAGTTGGAGTGCATCAGATTTATTTTGCTCTAATCGACTTGCCTTTTGCAACCACTCCCACTCATTTACCACACGAATAACGTTTCGACTAAAGCCAAGCTTATTAATTTTCAAGTCTTTCTCAGGAACCTCTAAAAGGCTTTTTTGTATAGCATCAAGAATACTTCGATCATTTATATTACTTATAACTAACTTTTCAGTTAAGAAAGCCAATTCTGTTTCGTCTATGTTGAGAAATTCTTGTAAATAAAGTTTTGTTGCCTGTATACAAATTGGTAATGGAATAATGTCTTCTATTGCAATCTTTTTTGTCATATTTTCAGCAGCAAAACTGAATTCTTCATTTAGATCTGCAAGTTGGAGTATAAACTGTTCTTGAATCACAGGTCGTCTATGTTGACCGCATTTACCCAACAACTCTTTCTTAGCATCTTTTCCACTATTGTCGCCATCTAATAAAACAATTACTGCTGGTTTCTCAGAATCTCTTCCACGAGCTAAATAGACTAAATAAGGAATTTGTGAAGCCCCTCCACAAGGAACAATTGTGATTTGGTTTAAATCTAAGGTTTCTAAATTAGGCACACCTTTTGCTCGAAGATATCTTGTAGCTCCTGCAATCAGAATTTGATCGCTAATACCTTCGACCATTAGATTGCAATTGCCAATGAAAACTGTTTCTCCAACATAAGCACCTATTGAAGACCTCAAAGGTTCATAGTGGTTTTTAGATACATCCTTAACTACTCGCGTTCCCTCATCTTCATTCCCCTTCTGTAAAACTCGAATCCGTTCGGCATGATTTTTATCAATTAAAAAAGGAGAATGTGTTACATAAACCACCTGAATTGGATGGAGCAAATGCGAACCTGCTTGAGGGTTTGCAAACAGGTCAAATAACTTCAGAAGGTCTTGTTGAGCCTGACTAGATAGATAAGCATCTGGCTCATCCATTAATAATATCTCATTTTTATTCGGATCAGGCTCATGAGATCGGTACTGAATATAATAGCTGAGAAAAAACTTTAATCCTTGACTTCTTTCATCAAATGAATATTCAGTTCCTGTCCTGTCAGTTATAGTAAAAACCAAATCATAGTCTCTTGCCATAACTTTTAGACAAAAATTGCGGTCTTGAACCCAATAGTTAGGAAAATTCAGATTTATGGCCAGTTGGCGATTAATCTTTTCAATGATTCCATTTGCATAACCTTGCATTCCCTTTTCGACTGCATTCGCTAAATCATCTAAAGCATCCGGATCAACTTGGGCAATTTTACAGATTAATTTGTAGGCTAGATCAAATTCCTTTTCTCTTCTTTCCTTTTTTTCGCTTGATGTGGTTTCACCAAATGTAGAAATAATTGATTTAATTGCCTCAAGTGCTAAAGAATTATTAATTTCTTCTTTCTTGACATTTGCAAGAGGAACTTTTGTGATAAATTCTGGATTACCACTAAAAGCATCAAGTTCATTCACTATTCTGTTTCTTTGTTCTCGATCTAAAAGTTCAAATTTTTTACTGTTCACATCATCTTTTTTTCCTAATTCAATTATTTTTTTAATAGGCACACTTGATGGTAGTGCAACACTAGATTCAATTTTAATTACTTTGGGCAGTAACCTTTGTAACTTGATAGCCTGTTCTTCGTTAATGTTGTATGCTCTTTCCTCTCCTTTTTCAGGCAAATATATCGTTAAGTTCCTAATATTATTGCGGAATAACCAAAATCTATCAGGAATAGTATTGTCAGGAAACTGAATTATTTCTCTTAACTTTGCATCTTCATCTCTAGAAAGACCAGCCCATTCCGATCCAAAGTCAGGGTATTTTAATTCTTCTTGTTTAACCGTAAAGAAAGGAGAATGGCGGCAAACATCACTGCGCTTAATATTCTCGCCAAATATAGCTTTTTCAATTGCGCTTAATAAGTGAGACTTTCCAGATTCGTTAGCACCAACAATTGTTGTGATTTTAGGATCAATGGGAACTTCAATATATGGGTAAAAAGGATTGCATGGCATCTCCCAACTTTTAGGCTTTGCACTCTTATGATTCTTTCTTAAGAAGTCGTCATTGAAAGACTTATAGAAGCGGATGAAGACTGTTTTTAGATACATAAACAATAATTGGTGTTACTTCTGCCACTGGTCAGCTACTTGTCCACAGAGGAATTAGCCTTACAACTATCATTATTACAGAAAACAGCCAAATTAATCAAGTAGATTATCCACTATAAATCCTAAAACTCTTGTTCAACAAGAGTTTTAGGATTTAAAAAAAGAAGTGACTAATGGGTAGCTTACTGGGAGAGGGCTTTTGATTGAGGGCAAAATACTATGGTAGATCGGTATTGCCCATTAAATAGCGATCGCACTCTCTTGCCGCCCCGCGTCCTTCATTGAAAGCCCAAACCACCAAGCTTTGTCCGCGACGACAATCCCCAGCGGCAAATACCCCTGGAATGCTTGTGGCATATTGACCGTAATCAGCTTTGATATTACTGCGGGGGTCCCGTTCCAATCCCAACGCATCCAATAAAGGTTGTTCTGGACCCAAGAATCCCATTGCCAACAATACCAGTTGCGCCGGGATGACTTTTTCCGTACCGGGAACGTGCTGGGGAATAAACTGCCCTTTCTCGTTTCTTTCCCATTTCACCTGGACGGTATGAACGGCTTTGACATGACCATTGTCATCCCCTTCAAACTTGGTTGCCGTCGTAATATATGTGCGGGGGTCTGCTCCAAACTTCGCTGCGGCCTCTTCCTGACCATAATCCAGTTTATAAACTTTAGGCCACTCAGGCCAAGGATTATCTGCCGCCCGTTCCTTCGGAGCTTGGGGCATAATTTCCACTTGCACCACAGTGTTGCAGCCGTGGCGCATCGAAGTTCCCACGCAGTCAGTACCAGTATCGCCGCCGCCAATGATGACAATATCTTTGCCTTCGGCGTAGAGAGATGTACCGCGCAAAGACTCGAAATTATTGTCTAAAACCGCTTTAGTATTTGCCGTCAGAAACTCCATCGCAAAATGAATTCCCTGCAACTGCCGTCCATCAATCGGCAAATCTCTCGGTTTAGTGGCTCCCGTACAAAGTACCACCGCATCAAATTCTTTCAGCAGTTGTTCCGCTGGCAAATCCTTGCCAATTTCCGTATTGCAGACAAACTTAACCCCTTCTTCTTCCAAAACTTTCAGGCGGCGCAACACCACCTGTTGCTTATCCAACTTCATGTTGGGAATACCATACATCAACAGTCCGCCGGGACGGTCAGCCCGTTCAAAAACCGTCACCCAATGACCAGCCTTGTTTAATTGGGCGGCAGCAGACAAACCAGCGGGTCCAGAACCAATAATGGCAACCCGCTTGCCCGTGCGTTTGGAGGGGGGTTCCGGGGTAATCCAACCTTCTTCCCAGCCCTTTTCGATAATCGAATACTCAATATTCTTGATTGTCACCGGGGGGTTGCTGATGCCCAACACGCAGGCTCCTTCGCAGGGAGCCGGACAAACCCGCCCAGTAAATTCGGGGAAATTGTTGGTTTTGTGCAAGCGGTCAAGGGCTTCTCGCCAGAGTCCGCGATAAACTAAATCATTCCATTCGGGAATCAGATTATTGATGGGGCAACCGCTCGCCATGCCGCTAATCAGATTTCCGGTGTGGCAGAAGGGAATGCCGCAGTCCATACACCTCGCGCCTTGGGTGCGGAGCTTGTCATCGTCCATGTGGACGTGGAATTCATCCCAATTGCGGATGCGCTCCAGGGGGGCTAGTTCTGAAGGCAGTTCCCGAACAAATTCGATAAACCCGGTTGGTTTTCCCATAGTTTGGCTCAGTATTTTTTCTTTGGGACAATTTCTCTAGAAGTTCAGCCATTTTAGTATATACAGGACTTACGCAATACCTCTATTAGTAGGGTGTGTTAGCGCAGCGTAACGCACCATAAACGCTATATGCGGAGCCACTGCGTAAGTCCTGATATAGATATGGCGAAGATCTGCGATCGCACTAGCGCGATCGCCGTCTAGATTATAAAGAATTTTTGACAATCCCCGCTCTGCTGGTGTAGCCTGCCGTAGGCATAGAGGTCGGGATTCTTAAGAACCTCAGCCCGATTGGATCTTAATTTGTAACGGCTGTGCCAAACAGCCTCTAGACAGTCCGGTGCAACCATATTACTTGATATTGATGTCTGGTGCTATAGCGCGTCTAAATGAGTTGTGCAATTCCGTAGGGGCAATCCCCCCGTGGTTGCCCCGATGTGTAGGGGTAGGCACGGGGGCGCTACCCCTACAGATTTACATAAATGATTCAGACGCGCTATATCGGCAATGAATTGATTTTGAGAGATATCAATTATGGAGTTGACAAATCAGAATCTAAGTTAATATTAAACTTTTTGTTGATAGTTTCTATTACCTC
The DNA here is from genome assembly GCA_936920195.1 of uncultured cyanobacterium. GTDB lineage: Bacteria > Cyanobacteriota > Cyanobacteriia > Cyanobacteriales > FACHB-T130 > CAKZHE01. The sequence continues at coordinate 36,801 of CAKZHE010000142.1, forward strand.
AGCTTCTGCTGGCGTAGTGATACCATCTAATTGAGCAATTTTCTGGCATTGGGCTAGAAGTGGTATGGCGAAGTCACTATTGATTTGACTGAGTAAGATTTCTAAAGGTGGTGGTGATTCAATATTAGCAGCGATCGCTTCCAAAGATGCCGGACTAAGATTTAAAGTTTGGATTTCTGGCACAATCTCTGTCCATGTTTTTCCCGGATTGCCAGCTAAAACAACATGGACTAAAATTTGATCCATCACAACTTGTTGATCGATTGCTGCTTCTAAATATTTCTGACTTTCTACCTCAGCCTCAATTAGAGTTGCTTCCATAATCAATGGCTGATTCTTAGCTTCATAGAAGCGACAGGCAGCATATCCCAGTGCATAGATCATTACTACGTTGGTACTTGCCCCAATCACCGCTCCAGCTACAGGGATATTTTCCAGAAAACTCAATCCAGCTTTGATGGCATAACTACCGCCAGCTTTTAATGCTTGACTGCCACCAACTGACAAACCAAAAATTGCTAGAACTTCCCCTTTCCTAGCTGGTTCTTGCAAATCAAATCCATAGGCACAGGCAATTTGATAAACCATTTCTGCTTGTAATGTAGCAGTTAGGAATAAATCAACTGCCAATAGTGCTGTAGCTGCTCCTGGTACTAAACTACTTGTAAAACCCATTCCTCCTGCCAGTAATGCTTTTTCGATCATTACACGATGAGCTATTGCGCTTGGCTGTTCATTGGGATATTTTTGCTGTAGCCGTCTGACATCAGTTTCCGCTTTGACAATATCCACATCATTTAAAATTTTGAGTAACCAATCTGCTTGTGGTAAAGCTTGTATTAGGCGTTGCAGTTGGCGATTATTACTAACAACATCAAGAGCCAAACCAACTCCTTCCGTTGCTTTGGCGGTGGCACTACCAATCATTCCACCCGCTGCACCTGCGGCTCCAGTTAAGGCTCCTGTGACAGTAGTACCTGTTTTTACCGCCGCACTACCAATTGCTCCACCCACAACAATGGCTTTTTCTACCACTACTTGCCCAGTTTGAACAGTTGCATCTACAACTACCTCTGCCGCTCCGGTGACATTGCTGCCAGCCTTTGCCGCTTTACTGCCAAGCGCACCCCTAACACCTACGGCTGCACCTGCTACAACTTGCCCTGCTTGCACGCTAGCTCCAGCAACAACTCCGGCTGCTCCCACTACAGCACCCGTTACCGAGCTACCAGCCTGAGCAGCAGCACCCGCGACGACTCCAGCGGCTCCTGCTACTGCTCCAAACCATGATGGTTGCTTGGTTTTAGTAATTTCTTGGGTTTGATGCTCAACTACCACCAGTGAGGAAGATTCTGATGGCTGATTAGTAGTTGAGGTTTTAACCTCAACTGTTTCTTCAGGTGTTGATGAAGCTAAATTCAACTCTTGTTGCCAATCTGGAAAATCATCACCTGTTTCTCGTCCATATATTTTGACTCTGTTAAAAGACTTGATACCCAAGCTTACCAATCCATTATAAATAAGTGAAACTACTACTTGTTGATTTGGAACTTGCTGGGATTCCAACATAATCTGTAAGCAACCATTTTTGATCCTAGCCTTAGCTGTAATGCCTTGAGGTTGTAGCGCTCGGTTAATCAGGGTAGCGATCGCATTTGCATCTCCCTGTTTAGCCAGTTCCAAAAGATTCTGCTGCGACATAAAATAAAACCAAATAAAATCATAGATAAGATTTTATCATATTTCTAACCAGTGGGGTGTGTATAGTCTATCGGCATGGCTAACACCATTCGCTAACGCTAACGCACCCTATGACCCAATAAAGTTCAGTTAACTAAGTTCGTAGTTGGGCTTCAGCCCTAATCCGGAGAGGGCTAAAGCCCAACTACGAACTTTTGCGTTCTTTTATTTGTGACTACTTACTAACTGAACCGTATTGCCCTATGACCTGAAGGTGACTATCCCTTACAATCGTCGTTCCAAAATTTTCTTCACATTAGGCAGCGCCGCTTGTATGACTTCCGGCGCGGGAGTAGTTTGTTGCCAACTGGCTCGCCCTGCCAGTCTTTTTGCCCAAGCATTTAACCGAGGATAGGGGGCTAAAGCCAACCTGAACATGGGTAATGAAGGCACGATTGTCCCCGCTACCACTTCTGCGAGGGTGATTTCTTCTCCGGCAAAGTAAGGATGTTGGTCTAACAGTTGTTCATAAAATTCTAAAGCATTGGTGACTTGCTTTCTAGCGATGGCAATTTTTTCAGCATCGGTGTCTAACCCAATCAATTTTTTAGTTAAGATCATCGTTGCCGTTTGAATTTCATTCACGGCGACTAATTGCACCATTCGCATCACCGCTAGAGCTTCTGGATGGTCAGGAATCAGCTTTGTGGTAGGATACTTAGCTTCCAAATAGTCCAAAATCGCCAAGGATTCAACTACTTTAAATCCCTCGTCAATTATGACTGGAATTCTTTGCAATGGATTAATTGCGGTAAATTCAGGCTGCAATTGATCTCCGTCTAAGTTGACCAAAACTGGTTCAAAAGGAATTTGTTTTTCCAGTAATGCTATCCAAACTCGCCGAGCATTGATAGAAATGGGATTGTAATAGAACTTCAGCATTGCCGCCACATCCTCATAATATTGCCAGTGCTAACTCATTTGCCCGATTCCAGGCAAAGATATTCTTGTATAGTTATAGTATTGTGTTGACATGAACCTGATTTGTCTATGCTAGAGATTACCAGCCCCGCTCTGACTCCAGTCGCTGATTACTTCAAAGTCTTGTCCCAAGTGAGTCGCCTGCAAATTTTGTGCGTTCTCCAGTCTGGCGAAAAAAATGTCACTGAAATTATTGAGGCGACGGGGATGGGGCAGGCAAATGTATCCAAACACTTGATGGTGTTGACTCAGGCGGGAATTGTGACTCGACAGCCCAAAGGAGCCAATGTCTTTTATCAAATTACCGATCCGATTGTATTTGAATTGTGCGAGTTAGTCTGCGATCGCCTCAAAATTCAGTTACAAGAGCAAAGCCAAAAACTCTCCCAACTGACGGCAATGCGGTACTTCTAGGCCATTGAACTCACCCTAAGCAGGTTTAGGCACGGTAATTATTACGAATTGTAACGATATATCGTCAGCGATAGTGATATATCGTTATCTTGAATTTAGTTGTCATTTGGGTTGAATCCATGTTTGGACGTTTTAGTTTCGCGATGCCACCTTTGGCCTGGGCGGAAGCAAATGAAGGTTTTCCCGACTTTTTGTTTCACCACAGCGAGCATCGAGACAGGCATCGAAGATTTGGCAAACGGCACTGTCAAGGAGACGATGAATCCTTTGGGCGGGGTTGGGGAGAAGAAGGACGGAGACGGCGGGGGGATATTAAATTTATTCTATTGGAATTGTTGAGCGATCGCCCCAGTCACGGCTACGACTTAATCAAAGAAATGGAAAGTCGTCAAGGAGGTTTTCGTCGCCTCAGTCCTGGCTCAGTTTATCCCACCCTGCAACTTTTGGAAGAAGGGGGTTATCTCACCAGTCAAGAAGAGGAAGGAAAGCGGATTTATACCATTACCGAGGCGGGGCGAAAATTGCTCGCCGAACGCACCCACCCCCATCAAAGTTATGCCGATGAAGGTATTAGCGATCCTATCCCAGAATTGATGGAATTGCGAAATGTCGCCTCGGAATTAATTGGCTTAGTGCAGCAAATTGCTCGCTCCGGGAAAGCCGAACGTATCAGCCGGGTGCGGGAAAAATTGCAGCGAATTAAAAGAGAGATTTATGCTCTTTTAGCCGAAGAATAGCAACTTCGGCACAAAAAGCCCGTGGGGGCGGGTTTATTGAGATTATTGGTAAAGATTAAAATTCTTACCCAAACCCGCCCCTTGTATCTTAGAAGAAGTGGTAGACCGTCCGACCCTTGGTCTTCAAAGACCGCTTTGTAGCATGGGTCACCACGACAATCTTGCTTGACTGAACTCGAACAGTCGCCCGGAGCAAAACTTTAACTATCCTAGTTTAAAGTATTAAGTCCGCATTTCGCAAGGATGAGTGCTATCCCGGAGATGAACTAAAAAAACCATCAACTAATTTGTGGAGAGGCTAAAATGTCAAACATTTCTCAATGGGTAGGGATTGATGTCAGTCAAGCTACTCTAGATGTTTACATTCGTCCTTTGGGCAAAGCACTAAAATTTCCGAACAACGAAGTCGGAATATTTCAACTACTAGAACAGGCGGTTATGGCATTCGCTCCTACAGGTGTACCGCTTACTCAATCTGCCATTAATTGTCGTTCCATTTGTAACTTTAAGGAGGCTAAAACGCTAGTCTCCTCATTGACGCTAATGGTAGTGCAGGGAATTTTCTCCATCAAAATGATTTTATTTTGCTGGGAAATATAAACTTCTAGCAGCGCCTCTGAAACTGCTAAAAATGATAAGCGCTGCCCTGGAAAAACTACCCTTTCAAACTCCAAATTTGGAATATTGACGATTCTAATTATTTGGATCTGGCTAGTGGTATTGACGTGCAGGCAAAGGATTTCATTACTGCTGTCAGTGGTTTTGGAAGCCCGTGTTTGAACTTGAAGCATATATTTTGTTACCAAATGAACTTTTTTGTCAGCGCGATCGCCTGTCGAAAAACTACTTATTATTCTCTTTCCTAAATTTTATCGAATAAATGTCCCAAATTCTAAATTAACTTGTATTTATTGTTACAAAAGTCCAAACAATTTTTAATGCTTCAGTTCCTAACATTGACTGTTACCCGCCACAAGATCGGAATTGGCATAAAAGTTGTTTTATTCATCATTGATATTTTTACGCATCTGTGGTAGAGAGCGCTCCAGCTTTGGTAAAAGCATGATTAACCTAGTTCCTCTGTCTCAGAATGACATTCTTTCAAAAGCTCACCAAAAGAATCAATAAATGCCGAACAGACTACGGATGGATTTGACTAAGGATAAACCGCAAGCGGTCATAATCATCTTTGAGTAAAACGCTTAAAGCCCGACCTACTTTGACCAACCAATTGCGGTCATATTTCCGTAAAATATAAATTTCCCGAACAGTGGCAGCAGCGAGCGCTTCCACCGGAACCCCCATTACTTGCAAGAGAGTTCGTAAAAAATCTAATTCTTCCGTAAAATGAACAATTTCTGCGGCCTGACATTGATAAACCCCTTGGTGAATTTGGGGCGGACGCGGCGGTAAATATTGATAAACTCTGCCTGTAGTTAAACTATTACCATTGCGTTCATCATTAGGCGGAATAAAACCCACAATTGCCGCTCGAAATTCCGTTTTCAGCATAGCAAAAATTTGGGGTTGCTGCTCCCGCAATTCTTGGAGCGACAACCCCAAAGCTCTAGCGCGATGGATAGAATCAATCGGACTGGTGGTGGCATGACAAACCACTGCCAACACCTGATTGCCAGATTCTTCATCTACAGATCTTACCCAACTGCCAAAGGGTGGCATCACTGGAAAGCTCAAGTCCTCCGGCTCCAGACATTGAGCCAAAAATTCCGTTGTTGATGTTTCGATCACCTCCGCGATATGGTGAGGATGGCGATCGCTTGCCGAAAACTGGGGTATAGGAAGTCGCATATTTTTGGGCAATCCCGCCGAAATGACCTTTTTTGAATTCAAAAGGCAAAATTCAAAATTCAAAATGAAGAATGGAAATAATTTTGAATTAATTAATTCG
>CAKZHE010000143.1 GCA_936920195.1 uncultured cyanobacterium
GCGATCGCGGATTCCTACTTAAAACCGACATAGCCACTCATATATTAGTTTGGTCTGTCGTTTTTTTTTAGTGTTAGCATTTGCTTTTAAGGTTTTAATAGGGAACAGGGAATCACTTTGTATTTGACAGGTAAATTCTACTGTTATCCCTTACCTCTTACCTGTTACCGCCCTCAAAAGAATTAAGGTTTTTGGATGATGGATTCCAAAACTCTTCTTTTCGCTTTGGTATCGATACCAATTAAGCGCACGTACTCCCCGGCGTGTTCTTGCAAACAACCTTCCAGTGCTTGCACAACTTCTACTTCCCTAGTAGATTCAATCGGGTGACAACTTTGCCAAGAACCTGTCCGGAAGCGCCGCAGACTGGCGTGTTCTGTGCCAATTCGATGACCTTGGGCGAGGAGTTGGCGAATTTGAGTGAGGGTTTCTTTGCTCAGACGGCTGCTGCTCAGGGAACTACTGGGAGCGGCAGAAACGGAGCCGCTACTCTTGGGAGCCGATGAGGGGGCAACTTTTCCGTTAGGGCGTTGAATAATCTGTTCCAAAACCCGCTTTTTGGCTTTGGGGTCAGTGCCGATCAGCCGGACGTATTCGCCGGAATGTTCGGCTACAATGGCTTCTAAGGCAGCGATCGCTTGACTAGCATTACTGGCAGTAATGGCTGGGGCGCTTTTCCAAGAGGCGGTGCGGAAGCGGCGCTCGTCGGCGTATTCGGTACTAATTTTATAACCCTGGGCGAGCAATTGTTGAACTTGTTCTGCCCAACTACCACCTGATGCTGGGCTACCAGTAGCCCCATTCCGAGAGGCGCTACCATTGCTAGAGGCTGTGGCTACCTTGGCGGCAACCACGCTTTTGCCATCGGGACGTTGGATAATTTGCTCTAACACCCGCTTTTTGGCTTTGGGGTCAGTACCAATAATCCGGACGTATTCTCCTGGATATTCCGCTACAATGGCTTCCAAAGAAGCGATCGCTTGGGCGGCACTGGTGGCAGTAATGGCGGCGGCACTCTTCCAAGAAGAGGTGCGGAAACGACGCTCATCGGCATATTCCACGCTAATCTTATAGCCTTGTGCCAGCAATTGCCGGACTTGATCGGCTACAGTTACTTCTAATCCCATACTTACTCCTGAAAGATTGCTGCGATCGCTGGACTGAACATTTTCATCTCTGATCTCAATTAAACAGGCGGCATCGTTGGCGCAATGGTAGCCCTCCCGCAAAGCATCATTGATGCCTACGACATGGGTGGCAAATTTGACATCCCCTGGCTTCACATCTGGCAATCTGTCTGCCTGTTGCTGGCTAGTAATAATCGAACCCGAAGGAATGTACTTACCGGGGGGGATTTCCACGTCTTGAATTAAAACGTGCATCATCACGATGCAACCCTTCCCCACCCGGGCATTAAATACCGTTGAGCGGAAGCCAATAAAACAATCATCTCCCACAAATGCTGGACCGTGAATCAGCGCCATGTGGGTAATGGAAGCATTATTGCCAACCCAAACCGAGTATTTTTGCCCATCGTCTCCGACTACTCGCCCTTGTTCCAAGCCGTGAATCACTACCCCGTCTTGGATGTTCGTGCCTTCACCAATATGAAATGGGGTTCCTTCATCGGCTCTAATCGAAGTCCCTGGCGCAACCAACACATCGGGACCAACATAAACATCGCCAATAATGTTGGAAAAAGAATGCACAAAAGCTGTTTGGTCAATTTTGGGTTCAGCCAAACTTTTTGACCAGGGCGTGGGGGGAGCCGCAAAGCCGCGGGCTACCGCTACCATAAAATCGATCCTCCTAACAAAACTGAAGAGTAGCTATTAGCAACCAGCCTAAAACTAGCTACTAATAGCTAGATAGCAACTAATAAGATTGATCCTTCTTGCTGTAGAGGGAACGGTTGCCAAAATTCACCGTGTCAATAATTCCTACTACCGCTGCATCTAAAGGGCGAGTTTCATTACCAACAATTTGACGGGCAGCACTGCCGCGACTGACGAGTACCCACTCATCTATTCCCGCTCCGACATTATCCGCCGCTACCTCATACTTGGGCAGCAAGCGTCCTTCTTCGTCCAAGAATTGCAACAGGAGGAGTTTTGCGCCTCTGAGACTGGGTTCTTTTTGGTTGCTGACTACCGTGCCAATCACTTTGGCAATTTGCATCTTTTAGATATCGGATATGGAGGTACTACGCTTTAACCACAAGGCTTTGGGCGCTAGGCCAATTCCTAGTTCCCAATTCCCGGCTCAAGTTAGGCATTAGGTATTTTATGCAATACCTAAAACGCCAAACCAAGATGCCGCTAATTTTATCTAGGGTCTGTTCCCATAGGGACGAATGCCGGAAACGCTTTCCCGGAACTGTTCTACAGCTTCGGTGTAGCGGATGGGCAGGACGTATTCTAGGTTTTCGTGGGGGCGAGCGATGATGTGGGTAGACAGAACTTGTCCGCCATTCACTCGCTTGACATTATCAACCCCAGCGGCGACGGAAGCTTGCACTTCCGAAACGTCGCCCCGGACAATCACGGTGACGCGCCCACTCCCAATTTTTTCGTAACCCACCAAGGTGACTCTAGCGGCTTTAACCATAGCATCTGCTGCTTCCACTACGGCGGGAAAGCCTAGAGTTTCAATCATTCCAACTGCGATCGCCATTTATTGTCTTCCTTCCAATGATTTTTTCGATTTGTCAACTTTTGAACTGGCAGCGGTAGTTACTAGGTACGGAACTGCTCTACCGCTTCGGTGTAACGAATCGGCAGCACATACTCTAGGTTCTCATGGGGACGCGCAATAATGTGGGTAGACAGAACTTCTCCCCCATTAACTCTCTTGGCAGCATCTACCCCAGCGGCTACGGAAGCTTGCACTTCCGAAACATCGCCCCGAACAATCACTGTAACGCGAGCGCTACCGATTTTTTCATACCCGACCAGCGTCACTCTGGCGGCTTTCACCATCGCATCCGCCGCTTCCACCACCGCCGGAAACCCTTTGGTTTCAATCATTCCCACTGCAATTGGCATTCCCAGTCTCCTTCCAACATTGACCTTCCAACAAACCTGGAGCGTTCCGTCCAAAGCCAATCTGGACGGAGCGAGCAATTTTACTTGCTTTTGAGCTAAAGAGCGTTTAGCTTATCCAAGATTAAGAATAGGGAAGCTTGGCTTCCTTGGCAATATAAAATATTATGATAATTCCAAATTAGAACGTTTAAGAAAACTTAACACTACTTAATTTGGTTTTTTTTGGTAAATCGAAGTCTGTAAGTTTATCAAAAGGATCGTTATGTTTTATAATCTTTTAATTACTTTTTCCCAAAATCGGTCATAAAGCCCCAAAATCGGCTATCTCCAGGACGACTGAGTATAAAGACCTAGGGCGTAAGGTAAGATGACTGGAGAGATTAACAATTTTTCTAGGGGGATTAGCTTTCCGATTGAGGAATTTAGGAGGTAGGCTCAAAAATTAGAAATTCACCCTTTAAAATAGAAATTTTCTATTAGCTTGCCAACCCCAAAATTTGTTGGCATTTTTCTGGATTCGCTGGATCAAAGGAAAGTATTAAATGACAGATTTTCTCCTCCAGTCTGCTTGGTGGTTGCCCTTTTATGGCTTGATTGGCGCGGTTTTGACGCTGCCGTGGTCAACAGGAGTTATTCGCCGCACGGGACCGAGACCAGCGGCCTACTTTAATCTGTTGATGACAGTTCTGGCCTTTGTCCACGGCTCGGCAATCTTTATGGCAACCCTGAATCGGGAAACCGTAGAAATCATTTTTCACTGGCTGAAAGTTGCCGATTTAGACTTATCGTTTACGCTCCAAATTTCTTCTACCAGCATCGGGGCAATGGAATTGGTGACGGGGTTAAGCCTGCTCGCCCAATTTTTTGCCCTGGGGTATATGGAAAAGGACTGGGCGCTAGCGCGGTTCTTTGCCCTGATGGGATTCTTTGAAGGAGCCATGAGCGGTTTGGCAATTAGCGATTCCCTGCTGCTCACCTATGGCTTCTTGGAAATGCTTACGCTGTCCACCTATCTGCTGGTGGGTTTCTGGTACGCCCAACCCTTAGTGGTGACGGCAGCCAGAGATGCCTTTTTAACCAAACGGGTAGGGGATGTCTTACTGTTGATGGGGGTAGTAGCGCTGGGGACTCAGGCGGGAAGTTTGGATTTTCCCGATTTGTATGAATGGGCAGAAACGGCGCATTTGTCTCCTAGCACTGCCACTTTATTAGGTTTGGCCTTGATTGCTGGTCCAATTGGGAAATGCGCCCAATTCCCCTTGCACCTGTGGCTAGATGAGGCAATGGAAGGTCCAAATCCGGCTTCAATTTTACGGAATTCGGTGGTGGTAGCCTGTGGAGCTTATGTGCTGATTAAATTGCAGCCAATATTAGCCCTGTCTCCGGTAGCTTCCACAGCTTTAATTGTCTTGGGAACGATGACAGCCATAGGAGCTTCTTTGGTAGCGATCGCCCAAATTGATATTAAACGAGCTTTGGCACACTCCACCAGTGCCTATTTAGGCTTAGTTTTTATCGCTGTCGGGATGCAGTGGACTGGTTTTGCCCTGCTATTGCTCTTTACCCACGGCGTGGCTAAAGCCTTGTTGTTTATGAGCGTAGGGGCAATTATTACCACCACCACTAGCCAAGACTTAACGGAAATGGGAGGATTGCGATCGCGGATGCCTGCCACTACCATTGCTTTTGTAGTCGGTTCCGCCGGACTCATCGGTTTTTTACCCCTAGGCAGTTTTTGGTCATTTCTCAACGGCATTGATATCTTTTGGTTTGACCAACCTTGGCTAGTCGCGGTTTTACTCCTAGTTAATTGTCTCAGTGCCTTAAATTTGACCCGCGTCTTTCGACTAGTATTTTTAGGTCCTGCCCAACCAAAAACTAGAAGAGCGCCCGAAGTAGCTTGGCCTATGGCAGTACCAATGGTATCCCTAATCATCTTCAATCTGTTAGTACCGTTCATGTTAGAACGTTTATCTCTGCTTCCCGATTCAAGCTATGTCAACATTGCCACTGTGCCATTAATCATCGGTTCTGGCTTATTGGGGATAATTTTGGGTAGTGCCATTCCTCTAACTCGCACTTGGTCAAGATCTATGTCCTTTTATGTCCGGTTTATTCAAGATTTGCTCGCCTACGACTTCTATGTTGACCGTTTTTATTATGTCACCGTAGTTTTTGCCGTCAGTCGGCTATCCCAGTTAAATGCTTGGATTGACAAATACATCGTTGATGGCGCAGTTAATTTGGTCGGACTAGCCACAGTTTTCAGCGGACAAGGTTTAAAGTACAGCGGTTCTGGTCAATCCCAGGCATATTTGTTGACTATCTTGATTGGATTGAGTTTATTTGGTTTGTTCCTGTTTTGGCCTTTTCTCAAACTTTTGAATTGGTAATTTCTACTCGTTCCTAGGCTTTAGTAGTAGTAGGGTGCGTTAGCGGCAGCGTAACGCACCCCATATCAGTTAACGGTGCGTTACGCTATCGCTAACGCACCCTACCACTACCACTACCACTGCTGAAGCCCAACTACAAACTT
>CAKZHE010000144.1 GCA_936920195.1 uncultured cyanobacterium
TCGCTTGGCAGAAGTTCATATTTTTCATCTATTAACCGATACACTTCCAATCTTTGTCTATTTTTAAACCGCCCTTTTCTGCCACTCAAAGGATTGTAAATTGCATAATAGAGAATTCCTAATTTTTGGTAATCAGCTAATTTCTTCTCATATTCGCTGTTATATGTCTCTGAAACTACTTCCAAGAACAAAATCGGCATAATATTATTTTCTGCCCACCGCAAATAGCTCAATCTGCCTTTTTCCCCAGTATCATGTTTGACCCCAATTGCCAAAAAACCATCGGGAACTATTGCTGCTTCATCAGGATTGTAATACACACCCATATCTACACCGAAGTACCAGTCATCGCGATTTGCCCAAATTAAGGCTAATAAGCTAAGTAGAAGGTTGGGAATGTCGTTTTGTAACTGATTATCCACTGGGGTTTCGTCGGAGGATGGCAATTCTTCGGCGGTGGGAAGAATGCGGTTTTTGCTGTAAGCGAGATTAACCATAGCTTGTACAAGCGAGGTGTTGGAATCAGACTGATTCTAACAGATTGAATAGTTATAGCAGAGACATTCCAGTGAAACGCCTCTGCTGACTAGGCGGAAGAACTTCTATGCTAAAGTAGTTTTTCCAGTTTCGGGTCATCCTGCAACCGCTTCAAGATTTGTTTAATCTCCTGGGTGCGGTCTTTACGGACAATCAGAGTTACATTGCGATCGCGCACTACTACCACATCTTCTAACCCAATGGTCACAATCACATCCTCCTCATCGCTGGCATAGAGAATTGTCCGATAAGTATCCTGTCCCACATGATTCCCCTTGACCACATTCGGCTGGTCCCCCTTCAACAAACGGTCTAGGGAATTCCAATCACCCAAATCATCCCAACCAAAGGCTGAAGGTAACACATAAGCCGATGAAGTTTTTTCCATCAGCGCGTAGTCAATACTGATTTTGGGCATCAATTCGTAAGCGGCAATTCCCTCTTCTTCCAAAGGCTCAATAATATCCGGGGCATAAATGTGCAGTTGCTGAATAATTGCCCCCAACTGGAACAAAAACATCCCACTATTCCAGCTAAACCTGCCGCTGTAGAGAAATCCCGCTGCTGTGTGATAGTCAGGTTTTTCCGTAAAACGGCTAATCCGGTGGGCAATGGCATTACCAAATCTACCAATGGGGTCACCTTGTTCAATATACCCGTAACCCGTCGCTGGGTAAGTGGGTTGCATCCCTAGGGTGACAATGGAACCATCAGCTTCTGCCAGTCGGACAGCCGCCTTAATCGTGTTTTGAAATGCTGGCTCATCGCCAATCCAGTGGTCAGCAGGGAACAGACCAATCACAGTATCATGGGCATAGCGTTTTTTGAGTTGCAACGCCGTCCAAGTCACCGCTGGGGCTGTATCCCGCCCTTCTGGTTCGACAATAATATTCTCCCCTGGCAACTGGGGCAATTGTTTCTGAACTTCCGCTGCCAATTGAGCCGAAGTCACCACCCACAAATTCTGCCAATCCCCTGCTAGCGGCAGCAAGCGGTGTGCTGTGGACTGCAATAGGGTTTTGCCACTGCCATCTAGCGATAAAAACTGCTTTGGTCGTTCTCGGCGGCTGAGAGGCCAGAATCTTTCGCCTTTGCCACCAGCAAGAATTACGGGGATTAACGGTCTATCCATTGTTGGTTAGTTGCTCTATTACCTGATTAAAATGATAGTCTGAAAGCCGCCCTAAGAGCGATTAGGCTCTACTGATATGAAAGTTCGCTGACCTGTCTTAGGGATTTTCTATTATCCTGATGTGGCAGTTACTGGTGATGAGCGCGATCACATTTCCGATCAAGACTTTATTTTACACCCTCAATTAATTATTGAAGCTTTGCATGAAAATATTGCCCTCCTTCAGCAAAAATCATAATCTTATATTATCTCCATTTTATCGACCGCAATTGATGTAGGGGCGGGTTTGGGGATAAATTTTATACTCACCAATAACCTAAATAAACCCGCCCCGACGCATTGTTAAAGTCAACTGATAGAAGCGCTATACTTCAACTAATTGCGGTAATAATTCTTCCTCTTCTTGCCAATGGCAGTTGAGTAACCTGTCAATTGTGCGATTAATCATTTCTACACCTTGCTCGACGGTTTCAATCGCTGCCAATTGTCCGCGCAACTCCGATGCTCCTGGAAAACCTTTGGCATACCAAGTCATGTGTTTGCGAGATTGACGAATACCGCGATCGCCTTTATATTCCCATAAAGCTTGTAAATGATCTCTGGCACATTCCAACCGTTCAATTGGAGTTGGAGCAGTCCTTTTTGCACCAGTTTTCAAAAAGTGGTCAATTTCTCCCACCAAAAAGGGATAACCCAAAGTCCCACGGGAACACATCACCCCATCGGCTCCAGTTTCTTCCAAGCACTTTACTGCTGCTTCCACAGAAAAAATATCGCCATTACCGATGACTGGAATGGACAAAATCTCTTTCACTTTGCCAATCCATTCCCAATGAGCAGCCCCATTATAACCTTGGGCGCGAGTTCTGCCATGAACAGTAATCATTTGCGCTCCGGCATCTTCCATCCGTTTCGCAAATTCCAAAATCGTAATTTCTTTTTCTGTCCAACCAATCCGAGTTTTAACTGTTACTGGCACATCCACCGCCGCCACCACGCTACGCACAATTGCTTCGGCAACTTCTGGTTGTCGGAGTAGAGAAGAACCGCCACCATTCTTAGTAATTTTGTTGACCGGACAACCCATATTAATATCAATGGTATCCGCGCCTTCTGCCACCGCTTTGATTGCCGCTTCTGCCAAAAAGTCAGGACGACAATCAAATAGCTGAATGCTAATTGGACGTTCCTTGGGGTCTACCTCCATAATTTTCGGCAATTCTTTCACATAATGCAATCCTGTCGCATTCACCATTTCGGTGTACATCATCGACTCTGGAGCATAACGACGTACCAAGCGCCGAAACACCATATCGGTAACGCCAGAAAGGGGCGATTGTAAAACCCGACTGTTAACTTCAACCGTCCCAATTTTGAGGGGGGTTGCCAATCGGGTTTGCAATTCAGCGGAAAGGGCGAGCATAATAGGGCATGGGAAATAGTTAAAATATATTATAGCAGTTCTCAATTTGGTGACGTAAATTAAGAAGGGAACAGGGAACAGGGAACAGGGAACAGGGAACAGGGAACAGGGAACAGGGAACAGGGAACAGGGAAATAAAAGATCTGGTTCCCAGGCAGAGACTGGGAACGAGTAGAAAATGTTGATGCAGATTCTTTTAGTTGATGATGAAGTTGAATTGACTGAACCTCTCAGTCGAGCTTTGACTCGCGCCGGATATCAGGTGGATGTGGCTGAAAATGGGGAATCGGGCAGTCAATTGGCTATGCAAGGGGGTTATGACCTGCTAATCTTGGATTGGATGCTGCCCCAAAAGAGCGGATTGGAAATTTGTCAACAAGTGCGATCGCAGGGTAGTACCGCCCCTGTACTTTTCTTGACTGCTAAGGATACCATTGATGACCGAGTGCAAGGATTAGATGCCGGGGCTGATGACTATCTGGTTAAACCTTTTGAATTGCGAGAGTTGCTGGCGCGGGTGCGAGCGTTGTTGCGGCGTTCTGGCACTAATTTAGAAGTATCGCCTACCACTACTTTGAAAGTGGGAGGTTTAGAACTAGATTTAATTAATCAGGTAGCCTATCGGCAGGGAAAAACCATTGATTTATCAGAAAAAGAAAGTCAGTTGCTAGCCTATTTTATGCAGCATCCCGGTCAATTGTTGACTCATACTCAAATTCATCAACATTTGTGGGCAGAAAGCGAACCACCCCTGAGCAATGTTTTAGCAGCCCAAATTCGTCTGCTGCGCCGCAAAATTGAAAGTCCGGGAGAAACACCTTTAATTCATACTGTTTACGGCAAAGGTTATCGCTTTGGAACCGGATTGGAAGAAAGTTAGTTTTACAGGACTTAAGTAGGTGGTCATAAACAAAATACTATCAGAAAAAGTTTGTAGTTGGGCTTCAGCCCTCCGGATTGGGGCTAAAGCCCAACTACAAACTTCTAATTATTAAAATTCATTGCCAATTTTCGGCAATCTATGGCAAAATAAGTTATCAAATTGTCCAATTGACTATGAATCAAAATACAATGTCTCGCAGAAAGCAGCTAAAAAAGCTACTTCTAAAGCTCCAAAACGAATCTGAGTTGTCTACTGCTAAGTTGGCGCAGAAAATTGGTGTATCTAAGCAGATTTTCAGTAATTGGATGCAATGTAGAATAAATCCAGAACCTCCACATTTAGAAGCGATCGCCAAAGCTGCTAATTTGTCTTTAGATGATCTCATTGCTTACTTGGAGGGCAAGCCAGAGTCTTCAGAAGAAACTAGATCAGAGAAATTGCCGGAATAAGTCCGCGATCTCTCTGTTTTAAGTAAAATTCCAGTCGTGCAGACAGTTGTTCTTGACATAGAATCTTGGCTAAATGCAGTCGCAAATCAACCAGAGGTAACGATGGATAACCAAAATGCTCATAACGACCTAGTTCAGATGGTCTATACTAGATTGCAAGTCTTGGGCAAAGAGGAATTTTTTAAAATTTGTCGGCTAGCTCAACCTGAATTAGAGTCTCTTTTCCAGGGCAAGAAACCAAATTTAGCAGTCCTCGCAATTATTGACAGAGTGCTACCAGACATTGAGCTTCAGGATCTGTGTACCTTAGCCAATAATATTTACGGCGAAAATACACCGCCTGCAATGTCTCCTTTAGAGTTTCTAGCGTCACCAGAATCACTAGAAAACAAAGTCGAGAAAACGGAGGATAATACATCAGAAAGCAAAAAGTTGCAAATTTCCACCCCCCGAAAATAAGAAGCCAGTTGCACCGACGTAAACTGATGCAGTTTTCCCAATTTGGGTGATAAATACCAAAGCCGCCGGAAAAGATCCGTCAGATCGTCATCAGACGCAGCTTCCAGAACTACTTTTAGGACTTTGCAACTAGGTTGGCCAGGGACAATTTTTGCCGAAGCAGGCAAGATTGGCCTCAAATCCACTTCTGCCAAATCCAAGTCCTTGAACACCGCATGAAACTCATCTCTAAGATTAGGAATAACTAATCTTGGGTCTGGTGCATCATCATTAGGGTTATAGAGATTTTTTCTGCCCCGATTACTCATGGCGCAAATCTGACAATTTTCAAAACAGGTTAAATTCTAACTCAAAGTCATAAAAGTCCTCGCTGGCATAGGGTACAACTCAAGGTAGATAGAAAGACCATTGAAATAAAAGAGCGTACCGCATCACATCCAGGACAAGTATATGGGTAAATTATTTCACAAGCTACCCAAGATAGTCAAGATAGTCCAGATGATTTTACGGCTCAACTACCGGAGCAACCCACCTAATTTATAACAATACTTACAAGGGTATTGTCGCACCTAATGCCTTTCATGCCCATATATCCCCTGGGGTCACGCCAGTAGTGGACTGTCTCAGCTAATTTGATGCAATAGAAAACCGCAGCAAGTCAGATAATCAGAGCTTGTGGGGATTTTCT
>CAKZHE010000145.1 GCA_936920195.1 uncultured cyanobacterium
GTGTCGAACCCCCTAGTTTAACCGCGCTTACATCCCCGCCCACAAGGGGACGGGGTTTTACGCACGATCAATAAAAACAGATCGCTTAATAAAACTCATTATTTCAGCATAAATAGCAATCAAATTCTCAGATAGAAGCAAAGTATTGCAAATATCTCCAAACAAGTCTTGCGAAAGAGGGCATCATCTCGAAAAGTTAGTAATAATCAAGGTATGAAATCAAATTTTTAGAAATTTAATAGGAGAGTGGCGTTATGGGTATCTCCAAACTGTTTGGCAGAATGACCAAGTATATTTCCGAAGCAGTAGCGCGGATATTTGGTCCTAACGATGATTCCTATCCAGCAACTGGCGTGCAACCTTTTGAAGGCGTGCCTTTTGAAGCGGGAAAGAATTCTGATTGGTAATGACTATACACAAAAGTTTGTAGTTGGGCTTCAGCCCAACTACAAATTAGGGCTATTGACTTTAACGGTACGTGGAGGGGCGGGTTTATTTAGTATTAGTAGGGTGCGTTAGCGATAGCGATAGCGTAACGCACCGTTAACTGGTAGGCGGTGCGTTACGCTGCGGCTAACACACCCTACTGGATAAAATATGGGGAAGAGTTGTCTTAACTCTCCCCCATATTAGTTTTTAACCCAGAATCGTAGTAGTTAACCAAAAACTCAAAGCCGCACTACCGAGGGGAACAGTCAAATTATCAATCCCTAGCTTAGAAAATAATTCTACAATAGTGGCAAATAGGGCGACGGCAAGGGAAATTAACCAAATTTGCCAAAAATAGCCTAAACCGAAAAACAAGACCAAACAACTAACCGCGAAGCTAGCTACAAACATCGTCAAAGAACCTTCCCAACTTTTCTGGATTCCCCAAACCGTGTAGGGATGCTTGCCAAATTTTTGTCCAATTAGGGCAGCTAACCCATCCCCCCAAGCCATAATTAAAATTCCTAATGCTGCCTGCCAAGGTTGCTCCAGAGGCCAAAACCAGGCTACCAAAGATCCAATACTAATCGCATAAAAAAAAGTTCCTAGGCTTTTGCGCCCAACGCTATTAATTCCGGGCAGGAAGGGAAATTTATAGGATAAAAGGGCAACTATCCCGGCTAAAATTGCAGCAGCGATGATGACGACAGCGGGAATTCCCAGCCACCAAGCGAGTAAAATTACATTGCCAGAACCGATATGAACTAACTTGCGGGCATTCTCGGAATTGATAACTTGGTAGCGGTGCAAGCCTTCTGCGGTTAACACAACTGCTGCCAGCCAAAAACCCACCATGGCGCTTTGCACCCAAGGATTAGAAAGGGATGAGAACCAAGATTCAGAAATGAGCAAGAGGTTGGCGGGGAAAAATATTTGATTAAACACTTGATTTAGATGGTGGAAAGAGTGAAAAGTTTATTAATTTTACTAATTCGCGGTTATCGGTTGATAATTTCGCCTTTATTTCCGCCAGTCTGTCGGTTTCATCCGACTTGCTCCCAATATGCCATAGAAGCGATCGCTCGTTTTGGCAGTTGGCGGGGGAGTTGGCTGGCAATCCGCAGAATTTCCCGCTGTCATCCTTTGAATCCTGGGGGTTACGATCCTGTACCTTTAAGGGAAGAGGAAACAGGGAATAAATAGATAGGGCTTGCTGAAAAAGCTAAGAAAACCGGAGCCAAATATAACTTGCTAGAATATTCAGCGGCTTGGGATGCGATCGCCATTTCGCGCCGGGGGAAATCTACTTGCTTATGGAATTGCGATCGCCAATCTCTCTCACCACCCCATATTCCTACAATTTAGCAAATTATTGTATAATAAGATTTTACTACAAAATATTTTATCTTTCTTAATAAAAATATAAACGACCTTTTGTGTTTTTAGCTTTTTTATCTTTTATAATAAAGACATAGATTTAAAAAAAATAATGAAGGTAACTTATGGATCCCCTAACTACGGCGGTAACTACCCTACTTTTTAAAGCATTTGAGAAGGGTGGTGAAAAGCTAGGAGAAGCTGTATCAGCTAAGGTTGGTCAACTGCTAAATATAATTCAGGAGAAATTCAAAGCAGAGCGTATTGAAGGAAAACTCATAAACGCTCAAAAAGATCCTTCTGAAGATAATAAAAGCAGATTAGCTCAGGAATTAGCATATCAAATGAAAAATGATGAAGCATTTACCAAAAAAATAAAGGAGTTAGTAGAAGAGAATTCAGATCAGCATACTCATCATACTCAAAAAATCCTTGCAAACATTGATGTAAAAGGCGACATTGAAGTTGATGGTGGTATAAAGCAAACTGTACCATCAGGTGGTTCATCTCAGCAGGAAGCCATCACTAATTCTACGGTTGGTGGTAGTATAAAAGTCGGTAATATAATACAGGATTAATCCAGGGTAAACGCATCTGAACAATCATCGGCAAAGTTTCCTAGTTGGATTGTTCAGATGCAACAATATAATTGTGAAGTAAATTTTACTATGAGGACTAATCAAAATGAACGATCAACCAGAAAAGATTTCTACTCCGACAAATCAAGAAGCGGTGAAAAACCTTACTGCTGGTAGAGACATTACAATTGGAAATATTACTCAAAAAGCTGGGGACCATATAGTTAAAATCATCAAAAAACCAGTTAGTATTGCTGTTGGTATTTTTACCGCAATAGTTGGTACAGTTGGTATTATTTTCGCAGGTCGCAATACAAATAATTCCATAATCACTTATGGAAATGTTACAGATTCTACTATTGCTAATGAAGTAACTATTTATACAGGTGATTCTCCAGAAGTTAAGAAAAAGAAGATAGAACAAGCTAAAAACATAATTGCTGTGGAGATATTCACAAATATCCACAACATAGATGCCAGACTGGGTTTAGTTGAAACTGCGCTAAAAGATGATAACTTTGAGCAAAATCTACGGGATGTCCGTAACAAAGTTGCACCTTCTCTCAATGAAATCTTTGATTCAGGGTATGGCGTATTGATAAATCAGCAAACAATTTCATCTCTTCGAGCAGGATTTAATGGTCTTCCCTTAAATGAAGTGCGATCGCCATTGATTCAGGTATTAATTGATGGCAATGCAGATGCTAAAACAGTTCAAGCATTTTCCAGCAGTTTAACAGAAGTTCAATATGTGTCAGAATCCTTATTTAATGATTTATCGACGACACAGGAAACGTCTACAAAAATGGCACAATCTTCCAAAAAATTAAGCATAGCAGCCTATAATAAAAAGTCAATAAAGCTTGATGTAGCGCGATTGAAAAATCGTTCTCAAATTGCGTATCTTCGTGGTTTAATAGTGCTAGATAGTCTAAAAATTACATTATCTAATGCCCAAGAGAGTCTTAGTTCTCTTAAGCATCTTGAGCCACGTCAACTTGTTACTAAAGAAGAAGCCATTCAACTGTTAACAACGAAAGTTAAAGAAGGAGAACGTATTCTAGCAGAAAGGACTATACTCTTGGCAGAAATAAAGAATTTACGGGACGCAGCATTAGATGAATATGCAAAACTTGAAGCGGCAGTAATCCAACCTTCTGATCCTTGGAATGTCGTTAGTGGTAAAGCCATTGCTTTACGCCAGCTAGGACGAACTACTGAGTCTGTAGCAGCATTCTCCCGTTATGCTGATATGTTCTCTGAAAAAGATTCAACCGCAAAACAATATTCGCGAACTGCTCAACAATTTACAACTCAACTTCATAGTCTTCATGTTGACGGTGGCGTATATATATATGAGGTTGTACAAGGTGGAGTTGCCGAAAGTAATGGCATCAAAGTTGGTGATATTATTATTCAATATGGAGATAAAGCGATTGCCAATATGCCTGATATTGTGATGGCTCTACATGATCATTCCATAGGAAATTCCATTCCAATAACATATTTGCGGATGAGTAGTGCTGGGGTATTTCAACGTCAAACAGTATCGGTTAATTCTGCTGCCATTGGTGCGTCAATGATGCCTATCTAAATCATAGAAAATACAAGGTGTTTTTTATGCTATAATTAGGGCTGGCTGAAAAACACCTGAAAGCCAACCTAGATGCCACACAGCGTGAAAAATAGTGGCTTCGGGGGTTAATTCCCAAATTTACCCAGCAATTTCCCAGCAATGTGCAAGGGTTTTGAGGCTATAGATAATTTTGAATTTTGAATTGATAACAATGAAGCCATATCAACAAGTTCCCATTGAAGAATGCCAAGAAGCCTTAGTAGCAATTCCTCTGGAAAAATTTGCCGTTGAGTCGCCCCATCCCTACGAAAAACTGGGTGCGCCCTACGGAGAGAAATCGCCCTATTATCTCCGTCAAAGCGTCCTCGCGGCTCTTGAGCAAGCTCAAGATAATTTAGCAGAATATCGTCCCGGCTGGCGAATTCAAATTTTTGATGCCTATCGCCCGATTGCCGTCCAACAATTTATGGTTGATTATACTTTTAATCAACTTGTCCAGGCTCAGGGACTGAAAATAGCCGAATTAAGTACCCCTCAGCAACAAGAGATTCTAGAACAGGTTTATCAATTTTGGGCAGTTCCCAGCCACAACCCTGCTACCCCACCCCCCCACAGTACCGGGGCTGCCATTGATATTACCTTAGTCGATGGGACAGGCCAACCAGTAGATATGGGTTCAGCGATTGATGAAATTTCGCCCCAATCCCATCCCCACTACTTCGATCAAAAAACTCTGCCCAAAGAACTGGAATATCGCGATCGCCGTCATCTATTGTGGAAAGTGATGCACTTGGCAGGATTTCAGCGCCACCCCAATGAATGGTGGCATTTTTCCCTGGGCGATCAAATGTGGGCGTGGCTGTGCCAAAGGGAAAACCCAGCATTTGCAACTGTAGCTCGCTACGGTCGAGTAAAATAGCTGGATAACTTCAGTGAAATTAATTTACCCATCGTGGCAGCATCCATGCGCGTTTACATCTTGCTATTCAATGCCCGGAAAGAAAACGAAGGTATTCATACCATCCGGATTGGCGATCGCAACCGAGTGCTAATGTTCGAGTCAGAAGACGATGCGACTCGTTTTGGTTTAATGTTGGAAGCTCAGGATTTTCCCTGTCCTGAAGTCGAACCAATTGATGCCGACGAAGTGCGGGAATTTTGCCAAAGTGCTGATTATGAGTGGCAACTTGTGCCAGAAGGCGCTTTAGAGCTACCGCCAGAAACCAATCTGGAAGTAACTGACTGGCAACCAGAGGTCAAAAAACCAGATTTATCTGATGACCTGGACGACATTCGCCGCCAACTGGAACGATTATTGTAGTACCGAAAAATATAGGCATGGCAAATCTGGAAGAACGGGGGCATTTGCTGACAGAGCAGATTAATCCCAACAGTCAAAATTTAGATCAACTAACGTCTTTGGAATTAGTCGATCTGTTTAATCGGGAAGATGCTCAAACTCTAGCAGCGATCGCATCTGCCCGCCATCAGTTAGCCCAAGCCATTGACTTGATTGCCGAGGCACTGCGGCACGGGGGCAGATTATTTTACATCGGAGCGGGGACTAGCGGACGTTTAGGCGTGTTAGATGCGGCAGAATGTCCGCCGACGTTCTGTTCGCCCCCGGAACTGGTACAGGGGATTATCGCTGGGGGAGCGGCAGCGCTATTACGCAGTTCCGAAGAGTTGGAAGATAAAGCTGAAGATGGAGCCGCTGCGATCGCCCAAAGGCATATTACCCAATTAGATGTCGTTGTGGGCATTACTGCTGGGGGAACTACTCCCTATGTCTTGGGAGCCATCCAAGCTGCCCAACAACGGGGAGCCGCTACAGTTTACATTGCCTGCGTTCCCGCCGATCAAGTTGCCATCGAAACCGACATTGATATCCGGCTGCTGGTTGGTCCGGAAGTAGTCGCCGGATCGACTCGTCTAAAAGCCGGAACTGTGACTAAAATGGCTTTGAATATCCTTTCCACCGGGGTCATGGTCAAGTTAGGCAAAGTCTACGGCAATCGGATGGTGGATGTAGCGGTGACAAATAAAAAGCTTCACGACCGGGCTTTAAGGATGTTACAAGATTTGACCAATCTCAGTCGAGAAGAAGCTGCTTATTTGCTCGAACAAAGCGGCAGATCGGTAAAATTAGCCTTATTAATGCACTGGACAGGTTTAGGCAAAGAAGAAAGCGATCGCCTACTGACCAAATATCAAGGTAATCTCAGATCTGCTGCCCTAAGTTATCAAAAATGAAGGTTTGTAAAACTTGAGCCAACCCAATTAGCACCCACAAAAAACTCCCTATCTTCCCTATCTTCCCTATCTTCCCTATCTTCCCTATCTTCCCTATTCCCCATTCCCTATCTTCCCTGTTCCCTGTTCCCTGTTCCCCGTTCCCTGTTCCCTCTTCCCTGTTCCCTGTTCCCTATTCCTATTCCCTATTAAAAAAATGTTTACTGCATCAGAAACTACCGCCACAGTTTTAATCGTATTAGTCGCTTTAGGCATTCTCGGTTGGGGCTTTTATCGTGCTAAACCCTTCGGTAAAATCGGCATCCTAGCCTGGTTGCAATCCGTAGCCCTGATGACTCCCTGGCTATTATTTTTCGGCTTATTTGCCGCCGGAATTTACATCAATTTAGTTGGCATTCTCTTGCTGCTAATTGTTTCCACTGGTTTGTATATCTTCTTGGGCAGTAAACTGCGAGCCGCTAGTCAAGATTTGGGATTGAGAGAACAGGTGGCTCGCGCTGTCAGAGAGCGACAAGAATCATCAAATCAACCTACTGAGGCAAGTGCCGCGACAACTCCACCTACAGATCCTCTCAAAGTCGAAGTTGTGCCAATTCCCGATGAAGATTTGAAAAAGATTCAGGGAATTTTTGGGTTTGAAACCTTTTTTGCTACAGAAACTATACCCTATCAGGATGGGGTGATTTTTAACGGCAATCTGCGGGGGGAACCAGCAACAGTCTACGAACGACTATCTGCTAGTTTAAAAGAAAGATTGAGCGATCGCTATCGGTTATTCCTGATTCAAAATCCCGAAGAAAAACCCGTAGTCATTATCCTCCCCAGCAGCAACCAACCTCAACCCAGTACCACTGCTCAAAAAGCTTTAGCCGTAGCTCTTTTCCTGGCTACCGTACTTACCAGCTTAGAAACAGCCAGTTTTTTACTCGGTTTTAGTTTATTTGATAACTTCAATCGTCTCCCCGAAGCCTTACCCCTAAGCTTAGGTTTTTGGGTAGTCTTAGCCGCCTACGAAATTGGACGGCGATGGGTAGCCAAACAAGAAAAAGTTAGCCTCAGTTGGCCTTTGTTTATTCCCACCGTTCAAATTGGATCTTTTGGAGCCATTGTTCGATTTGAATCCCTGCTCCCCAACCGCAGCACCCTGTTTGATATTGCCCTAGCCGGACCCGCAGCCAGCGCGATTATTTCAGTCATCATGTTACTAACTGGCTTATTGCTTTCTCATCCCGGCAGTTTATTTCAGATTCCATCGGAGTTTTTTCAAGGCTCAATTTTAGTTGGCAGTTTGGCTCGCGTTGTCCTCGGTTCGGCTCTCCATCAAACGATTGTTGATATTCACCCGCTAACTGTAATTGGCTGGTTGGGTTTAGTAATTACCGCCTTAAACTTAATGCCTGCCGGACAACTGGATGGAGGGCGAATTATCCAAGCTATTTACGGACGAAAAATTGCTCGTCGCTCTACCGTTGCCACCCTAATTATTCTGGGGATTTTATCATTTGCAAATCCCGGCAATCCTTTAGTTTTATATTGGGCGATTGTCATTCTCTTTTTGCAACGGGATTTAGAACGGCCTAGTTTGAATGAACTTTCGGAACCAGATGATGCTAGAGCCGCTTTAGGATTATTAGCATTGTTTTTAACCATTGCCACACTCTTACCCCTAACTCCCGGATTAGCTGGTCGTCTGGGAATTGGCGGATAATATCAATTGTAGGTTGGGTTGCGCGACAGCAAAACCCAACAAACTACTTATAAATGTTGGGTTTCCACTGTCGTTCCAACCCAACCTACTTTGAGTATTATTGAGATCTGCATCACTAGGCCGAAAGTAAATTATCACTAACCAAACCCCTCTGAAATCCTAGTAAGTCAGGAAAGTCCCATGAATACTATGAAGTAAAGGGATAATTGCTTTCTCAAGCCCTGCTACTAGAGCCGATTTTATGAATGACTCAGAGTGCCAAGAAGATATCATCGCTGCCAATGAGGAATCGCTGTTGCAATTGAAGCGATCGCTCATTCTCTCCCAAGGCGATTTTTCGATAATATTGGCTTATTGTCCCTCAAAACGCCTGCGGAAGCAAATTGCCCAACAGCTACATGAGTCATTAGCGATCGCCATCCAAGATCTTACTCTGCCTCCGTCTGCCCAAACGCTATATACTACAATTTATCATGCTCTGCCCGAACCCCATCCCGAAGCCTTGATGGTATTTGGTTTAGAGTCTGTGGTCAATATTGAAGAATTGTTAGTTGCCACCAACTTTGTCCGCGACGAGTTTCGCAAGCAATTTTCTTTTCCCCTAGTTCTGTGGGTTAATCAAGAAATTTTACAAAAAATGATTCGGCTCGCCCCAGATTTTAAGAATTGGACAACCACAGCGATTCGCTTTGAACGAGTCTGCAATAAAGTAGTGGATTTTCCCCATCGTCCCAGCACCTCAACCAAGAGGAGAAAAAAGGCTAAACATAGTTTACCACCAATCCAACGCCGATATGATGACGATCGCCCAATCAGTTTATAGTTTATCGCCTTCTCCGTTTAGTTCTTGTGGGACGTTCTGAGCGATACTCCCGCTCATCATCGGGATATTCTAACTGGCGGCTAACTTCAGCAAAAAGATCTCTTCGCAGATAGGGATAGTCGCTTACCCACAAATTACGATCGGGAATATAAATATCAGAAGTTTTGACAATGCTGCTGAGATCTCCCCGGTAGGACATAACTAGCATCTCCGCAATTAAACCTGGTGCGATCGCTTTGTGTTCCCGACGCAAAGGAACTTGCAATTGGGTAGTAAATCCGGTTTCATCTCCTACTTCAATATTCAGCCTGCGTTCGCGATTTTCGACAATTACTAATTGGCCTTTTTTATTAACAGTTTCTTCTTCCCCAATCAACTCTTCGGTAATGTAGATATCTAAAACTTGACCGCGCCAAAAGCCACTATAGGGGAGTTTGCGATTGCTGGCATTGCGAATGCTCGCCCATAATACGGGACCCCACAACCAGTATAAACCAAGAAAAATCCCAATTAAAAATAGGATGCCTTCGGAATCTTCCCCCAAAAATGACCGGAGCAGCAGCAAAACGACGATCCCGACTACCGAAATCAACAGTCGTTTTAAAAAATCTGGAAATTTCCCCCAATAGAAGGTGTACTGAGGGCCAGTCGCCATCAGGGGGATAATCTGTTCAAATTTTTTGCGGGTTAAGGGGATGAGCATAAGGCCAGAAGCGACTAAAAAGCCAATAATTTTAATTATAACAAACACTTTGTTGAAAATGACTATCAGTTTAAAAAAGGGATTTCAATGTTTGTAGCAGTGTATCATTAATGGGGGTTGCGGTCAAAATTGGATGTTTAATTCCGCCCCAAATACTCCCGTTACGAACGCGGTCTAATGCTAAAATTTCAGGAATGCGATCGCCTATCAAAACCTGGGTTGGAGCAAGTTGCTCGAGCAGTCTGGCGCGGCGATAGTGGATGGATTGGGATAAGAGATTATCCAAATCTTGAGCAATGATATCTGGGGTTTGGATGGCTGAATCTAGTAACAGGATATAGTGCGGGGGATGGGCAACGGGAACTAAGGTTTTAAAACAGTTTTCTGGCAAGTTTAATTGATTTAATACCTGATGAACAAAGGTTTCTTGAAGTTTTTCGCCAACTAAATCGCTAATAGAGCTATCGCGCCCTAGAAATTCTAAGCAAGGAGTGTTGTGATACCAATGGGTGACGCGAATGCGATCGCCAATCCGATAGCGATATAAACCGCCTTTTTGGGATAGGATAATAGTGTATTCCTGCCCGGTGCTGAGTTCGGGTAATTTGTATAAATTGCCAGCATTATCTTCAAACTCAAAAAAAACTTCATCTAAAACTGGTACATATCCCTCGGCGGCAATTAAGGGAATTGTCATGGGAGCTTCGGTAGCTAATAAACCTTTGCCTTGAATAAATACGCCGGGAAAGTGCGATCGCAGTCCTTTAGCTTGATCGGCGGCATTAGCACTATCCCAACAAGAAATTAGTTTTAAATTTGACCAAAGTTCTGTCCAAGGAATATTAGGCTCTGTTAGCAGTTGTAGACGATGGGCAGAAAGGCGATCGCGCAATTCTGCTTGTAATAACAGATGATTTTCTTGAATATATTTTAAATGGACTTGCAAAAAACTGGGACTCCAAACAGAAATAATTTCGAGATTTTCTGCCTGTAATAAGGCTAAACAAAGTTGATGTTTAAACCTTTGGGGATCGCGGAGGCGATTAAGTCCAGCAGGCATGACTAACCAAGGGCGCAACAGCCACTGCAACCAACTATCTAAATAGTCTAAATCATCTTGCAAAGATAGGGGGCGATCTGCGGAGGAATTGGCTGAATCTAATTGAGGGGAAATACAAGCATAAAGTTTTCCGGTGGAGAATTTCGGTCCATGTTGAATTAAATCCTGCGCCCAGATACAAAACATCTGGTTAAATGATTTCCGCAGGGAACGAGTATAGGGAATCCATTTAACTGCCCCGCTACTACCAGAAGTTTTTTCATAAAATAAGATTTGTTCGGGAGTTAGGGGAATTTTATTTGGTTTAGAATCAGTTAAAATCCAAGGTTCAATGGTATCATAATTCACAATGGGAACGCGCTGCCAATCGGCAACAGAATTAATTCCCAAGAATTGACCATACTGGCTAAAAATTAGGCGATCGCAGATATTTTGTTGGACGGCGGCTTGAGTTAATTCGGGGTGATTGAGGGCTTGCTGAAATCGGCGAGCCGTTGGGGTGAGAACCTGCCCAAAAAGCTGAATAAACTTCCGCATTATTCCACCTTTTCATTAATATAAAGTGTGGTCTGAAATTCTATATAAGCGCGATCGCCAATTTCTGTTCCTGGACCAAGATGGGAACCCGCACCTAGAAAAACATCATTGCCAACTTTAACTTTTTTCAGATATAACATTAAGTTTTGTTTGCGGGGTTTGATAATGTGAGAACACATGATCACGCGATGTCCAACCAGAACGCGATCGCCAATTTCTATGAAACCGCGATCGGCAATCTCTAATCCCGGAGTCCAATAAACATTTTTCCCCACCTTCGCTCCCCAAAGTCGCAACCACCAGGAAAATACCCCTGGAATTAGCCGCAGCACCACCTCTAACGCTGGAATTGCAATATAAATAGCTTGAATTTGATGACTGCCCCACCAAGGGCTATAATCCTTACTTAGCAAATAACTAATTCCCTCCTGGACAGGATAGAAATATTGATGCCATCGGTACACTAGCAATGGGAATCCATAGAGAGAAAATAACACAGCCAAAAGACCAAATATACTCTGTGAATGCACCCAATAAACTATTGATGCTCCAGTTAAAAGTAACACTGAAGCCGGAAAAAACAAAAGAACTTTGCTGAGAAAAGTCATATTATTTAAAAGGAAAAAAAAGCTTTTTGGTCAATGTTAGGGGTGTGGTAATTCCGATTTCTGCTGGCAAATCTTTCCCTGGATAAAATGTCCCATGCCATCTATCCCAGAGTTTAAAGTTAGCCCCATAATTGTAGTAGTGAACGCTACAAGCATGATGACGAGCATGATCTTGGGGTAAAATTAGCCAAGGCGAGAGGTAGGAGTAGAGCCAACTATGGGGAGAAATAATCAATCGGCTATGTCGCCATAAATCCAAGGCTGAAGTTAGGCTAATTCCCAAAAGATAGCCTGTGGAATCAGCGAGTAGATATAAAAACAGGGCATGAATCCACAAATAAATAATTAAAAAACTTGCCCACAGAGTATTTCTAGATGTGCCGAAAACATCCATTTGAGTAACAGTATGATGAGTTTGATGAACTTGCCAAAACCATCCCCTATGCAATAAACGATGATTCCAGTAATACCCATAATCGACTACCACGAAACTGAGGATAAAAGTAAAAATTGGCGATAATTGTAGACATCCCTGTTGAGCAGGCAGTAAATAATTATAAAGTTGATAAATCAAGGTAATTTGCAGCAGGGGAATTAACATTCCTTGAATAGATAATCCGGTACTATCTAGCAGCCAATCTTGCCAACTTTTCGTTTTAAGTTGAGTTCTAGCCACGCGATCGCAGATTGTCCAGATTATCAAGCTCCCAAAAACTATTAAAACTAAAAGTTGGGTAAACATTGGCATATTCACACCTCAAACCCAAAAGGTAACTTTAACTGATTGGTGGGAAAGCGATCGCGGATCTTCTCCAGCAGCGATCGCGTCTCGAATTGATTCGACAAAGACATGAATTGTATCTGCTGGAGTATTCTGAAATTTTGTGCCATATTTGGCGATCGCCTCACCCTGAATCCCCAATATTTTCACATCTTGTCCAATAATATGTTGTGCCGTCCACCAGACAAACGGACGAGCAAACCAATTCCAAATCCCATAATTATAAGTGACATCTGTATAAACCAAAGTTGTATTATCTGTTTCTGGAATCGATTGGCTAGTAATCAACAAACGGCGATTTTTTCCCATTTTATATTCCACAGAGGTAATATTGGGCATATAAAAGCGATCGATATGCTCAATCTTAGTTCCTTGGGCATTGAGAAAACCAGCATACCAACCTAAATTGGTTGTTTCATTCTGATATTCTACCAACACGCTACCATCTTTTCGCTCGACAGTCATCTCTAGTTTTTGCTTACGAGAAGTCCGAAAAACTCCGGGATGAACAGAAGCCGTATGGGGAATATCAATAAAGTTTTCGGCACAATTAGTCACATTGTTCTGAAAACGATTAATTACTCGGACTGTTTCCCAACCTGGTTGTCCATAATAAGGCATAGGAAAAGGCGTAAAATCTTCGCTGCTGCTATCGGCTAACCGGACATAAACATAGCCATCCTGTTCTTTGGTAGCATAAACCTTGGCTTGCCGATGGGGAGAAGGTTTAAAATTATCACCTTCCGAGGGAACAGCAATTACCTTGCCATGACTATCATATACCCACCCATGATAAGGACATTGCAAAGCATGATTACAAACTTTTCCCACCGACAAACGGCTATTACGATGCAAACAGCGATCGCGCAATGCCACAGGTTCGCCATTTTCGCCGCGAAATATTGCCAGCCACTCTCCTAAAACGGTTCTTGCTAGTACCGTCTTTGGTTGCAGTTGTTCGCTCAGTGCTATAATATACCAGAAATCTTCAAATTTCATGCTGGTTAGTTGGCAAAGTCGAAGACAATGATATCATTATAAATTATGACATTACAGGAATTGCAAAAACAGGTATTGCATTTACCAATTAGCGATCGCTGTATATCTACTCTTTCTAATGAACGAATTTTAGCACTGACAGAACTAGAAATGGCAGCAGATCAAGATGCTCGGTTGAGTGAATTACTCGATCGCCAGCAGGCAGGCATTCTTGCCGAAAATGAGTTTCCAGAGCTACAAATTCTTATGCAGACTTATCAAGAAGGATTATTGCGGAAAGCAATTGCCCTCAGTGAAGCTGTTAAACGTGGATTAATTGAACCTTTGAGCCAGTGAATCAGATTTCTGAACAAGTCCGAATACAAGAATGTGATTTATTGTTTTATTCGGCGAATTTCAAGATTATTCGTTAGGTTAATTTGGCAGGCTAATCGAGCATTTGGATTTTCGGGATATAATGTATCTAGCATCTCTTGTTCATCCGGTTGAGGGGGAGAAATATCGCCAATTACCTCAACCAAACAAGTCCCACAAATTCCCGTTCGGCAACCAAACAATAGCGGTGAATTGCGAATATTGAGATGCTCAGATAAATTTTGATGCGCTGACAGAATTACCGGAGGATATTCTGTGCCTGGAAAGTAAATCGTACATTGCTCAGACATGGCAAAAATTCTCCCGCTCAAACCGTTCAAAAGCACTCTGTTGTGTTGCCAAATATCGGGGAATGGAATTACCTGCCATTAAAGACATTTCTCGATTCCTTTTCCACAAATAATCCAATTTTTCGATATAGACTTTATAAGATGCCATCGCCTCTTGATGAGTCAAAAAACTTCGGTGTAACCCTTCCGATTCTTCCAGAAAACAGCGCCGCATCATCGCTTTGGCATCTCGATCGCTCATTTCAAAAATAGGCGATCGCAACACCCGATAAATCTTACCATACAGGGCGGGATCGTACCAAAAAATCCCATTAATCGCCGCTGAAAAGTGAAAATGATCCCGCTGACATCCCAGCAAACCTAAATTAGCTACCAGACTTTCAAAAGCTGTTGGCGGTGCTAAACAGGTAATTACATCCTGAGAAACAATTGTGGAACTATTGAAATGAAAGCTTTCATCTAGAAAGTGATAATAAGAAATTTGGGCGGGAATCGGAGCCTGTTCTTGATGGGGATGCTTTTGATAATAATTACTGAGTTTGTGCTGAACAAGTTTGCCATTCAGAGTTCGCACCCCCCGCACCGTGAAATACTGACAAGCCAAGAAAGTATTATTGGCAGAAATTAGCCCAAAATACTGTAATTGGATCTTTTTCCACCAGGCTTTTAAGGCATTTGTATCGGCAAATACCATTGTTTCGGTAAAGGGTCCCCGCATCGGATAAGTGAAAATTAGCTCTCCAAATAAAGCCTGTTCAACCTGTTTAGAAATTGTCCGAAAGGCATTGATATGAGCGCGTTCTTGGGAGGATTCCAAATCTAACGTATCGCAAATTAATCGAAAGTCTTCCTGGGCATAAAGTCCGGTAGCACTGGTTTGATTAAAGAAAATAGTGGCAATTTCCGCCGAAACTATTTGGGAATAATATGCCACCCAATAAAGTTGATTTAAAATTACTCGTTGCTGGGGGCTAGCTTGTTCCCATAAAGGCGTACCATAGAGTAAGGAAAACTCCTCTGGATTCCAATATTCATCCCGGCAATCTTCATACCGAAACTTGCCTACTGTTTCATCCATCAAAGCCGTATGATCTTGTTGCTGGTTACGGTTGTGGTTAATTTGCAACTTCCGATATACTAGGGAACTACTAGATAATTGAGCAGGAGCTAGTGACATAGAATTAGCTGTTTTTAAAAAACACATTGATGAGCAGGTAACGGTTGAAAAGCGCCGCGATTTTCCAGACTTTCTACAATTGATTGTACCGAGTCTCCAACCATGAGCGATCGCAACAGATCCAATCTCGTCCGACTATGATTTTCCGTATCCAATTCTTGCAAAATTTGAATCTTCTGCTTCCGGGAAAGATGTCCTTTCACCTGTTCAATTGCCCCCAACACATTTTGAGGTCCCACTTGCACCATCAACAAAAACCGTGACAACAAATCAATGATATTTCCTCGACTAGATGGTGACAGGGAAATTTGATGAAACAGAATATTTCCGGTACTGTGATGTCGCGCTTCTGCTTGCAAAAAACTCCGAAACACCTCTGCCAAAGGTTGATGATGACATTCTTTCGCCAGTCGGCGGTAATGGCTCAATCCCCATCCTTCCAAAACCACTTGCAGCACAAACAATAATACCGTTTTATCCGCATCTTCAATGACTTCTGCCAGTAAAGATAAAAACGGATCTTGACTATTAGTTAGTTCTGATTCTGGACAGAAATAGCTCAAATGACTAAGATGAATAGTTTCATCAGCCGTAAACAATCCATAAAGCATCCGCTCCTCAATTGTTTCTGCTAGCAATACCATTTTCGCCATATAGCCCACCCCAGCTTTTTCGATGAAATATGCCTCTTCTAAAAGGCTGCGATTGGCAATTTCTACCATCGCCAATTGTTCGGCTGTACTAGCTTCTTGAAAAATTTTTACTTGGGGCAAATTAAAAAATGAAGCATCCCAATAAGTAGCGGGCAAATTGGGAGAATTTTTGCTGCCATTCTGATTTGGTAATGCCGCTGCCAGCACTTTCCGCAATCGGTTATCAGCATTGATATGGGGCAAATCAATTTCAAGCATTGGCAATCCTAATTAGTTTTCCGAAAAAGAATGAGAGCGTTCAAGTTTATCCTGGCTTTCAACAGCTTGCCATGTCCCCCAAGTCAGGGCTTTTTGGTGATTAACGTGCTGAATAAATTGTAAAATTGAGCGATCGGCAATTGTGGGAGTTTTGAGATCGAATTGAATTGTTTGAAATACTTGAGTATCTCCAGTAGCAAAGTAATTTCCTACCTGCTGAGTTACCCAAAGTAAAAACCGATTCACCGCCCATCCCCAACATCCCAACCGCTTAGGTGTCACCAGAATAGTTTGCCCTTCAGTTTTACCATCCTCCATCATTCTTAGGGCAAATATAATATAGAAATGCAGAAGATCTGGACCGAGGGTGACAGTTCCCGTACTACCATACCAATAGCACATACTATAGGTAACTTCCTGACGGTATAGAGGACGAATTAAACGGATTAACCAAGATTCATCTCCTCCCCGCGTAGTATTGCTAAAAGTCACTGCATTAGGATTGAGATCTTGCTGTTCAAAGACAATTTTCAAAGGTAAATTGTGGACGGTATTAAAGTGATGAGCATCAATGGCATTAATCAGTAAGACATTAGGATGGCAATTTTTAATAAAGTGAGTTCCCAAAATATAATCGCAATCTATTTCTGCTAATTCCGGAACAAAAGGTAACGAACTTGGCATTTCTTCTCCTGCCCAAACCCAAATCATCCCATATTTTTCGGCGGTATGCCAGGTTTTGAGACATACAGGTAAAGGATTTTTTTGTGAGGGAATATCTACACAAATTCCCTGCTCGTTATATTTCCAATTATGGAAAAAGCAGCGAATACCATCGCCGTCTACTTTGCCTTCCGCTAGATGAGCGCCCATGTGCGGGCAATAGGCATCTATCGCCACCACTTTACCGCTATTTCCGCGATAAATGGCTAAGTTTTTGCCTAGTAGCTTCAGGGGTTTAACTTGGCGGATTTTTAATTTTCGGGATGGTAGCGCCCAGTACCATCCCTCAACGAATTGGCAGGGATTATTGAAGGTGGATTGTGCTATAGTAGAAGACATCTCTTTATTTAAAATTTCAATTATACAACAATAGTGATGTGCCTTAACTCAATCTATGGCAATGAGCGATCGCCGTCCCATTAAGCAGATACGTCATCCACTCAGAATCCCCGCAACTTTATCGCTGTTATGCGTGCCACAAATTCATCGCCACCATCTTCAAAAGGTTCTATTATTTTAAATATAGCGATCGCTTTTAGCAATCTAGCAATGTTACGATGCTGTTACGATCGCATCCAGTTCCGCTATTGATGGTTGAAACATGGATAAAAACAGTCCAGAAAATACCTATCGGCAACAAGTTCTGCAAGAACAAGAAGAAGTTGCTCGTCAGTTGAAAAAAAACAGCATCAATGCCCCACAGTCCTTGGCATCGGGGAGTAACATTAGAGGAATTACCCAGACAAATAAAGCGATTGATTATCGCATTACGGGCTTTTGGTTCTGGCGTAGTGTGGTTGTTCCGCCTAATGTTTATGTGATTCATACCAGACAAGGAAAGAGCGAACCCATCCATATTGGCATGGGCATTTCCTTCCGCTTCAATCCCCTGAGCGATGCCTTTCTGGTCATCCCCTCCTCCGTACAAACTATCCTAATTAATGCTAATTGTATTTCTATTGAGCGACAAGGGGTATTAGTCCAAGCTTACCTGCAATGGATTATTGGCGATATCAAAATCGCCTACTGGAAATTGGATTTTTCCGATCCTGGCGATCCGATGGGCATTGTCAATTTGCAACTGAAAGAACAAGCTGAAGCTGCGATTAAAGATAAAGTTGCTACCATGAGTATTGACGAGATTCTCAGCGATAAACAACCGATTATTGAAGAACTAACTCGTCGGTTGAAAGCAGTTGCTGAGGGCAGTAGAGAAGACAGCGGGACATCGGGTGGATTAGGGTTGAAAATTGTCACAATTCAGATTAAGGAAGCTGTAGTAAGTTCGACTCGATTGTGGCAAAATCTGCAAGCTCCTTTTCGTGCCGAAAGAGAAAGATTAGCGCGTCTGGCAGAATTAGCGAGCCATCAAGCGATCGCTGCTCAAGAATTGGAAAACCAGATTACTTCCCAAAGATCGGAATTAAATGCCCAAAGCGAACTTGAACAACTGCGCTCTGAACAAGATCGCCGGAAGTACGATCGAGAACAGAGCGAAAATCAGCGCCGTCACTCCCTTGAACAAGAGGCAGCCCGACAAAAACTGATCGAAGAAAATCAAACTATTCAGGCACGTAATGAAGCTAAATTAGCATTAGTTCTCCAAGAATTAGAGTTGGAAAAACGCAAGATTACCGCAGAAATTGAGCAAGTAGAACAGCAAATGCAGTTAGATGCAGTGGAACGACAAAAAGAACTGGCAAAAATTACGGCTGAACTGGAAATTAAAGAGAGATATAATTTAGCTGAATTTACCCAGAAGCGAAGGGAATTGGTATTGGCTAAACAACAGCAGGACATTGAAAACGATCTTTCAGCAACTTATCTACAATCGGAATTAATTGCTAAGTTGCCCGAAATTGCCGAAAACCTGCCGACTGCCCAAGAACAACGCACAACCATTATTGCCACTGATGGCAAAGAGGGGGGAGGAATGACGCAATTATTAACTTTTGTTGCCAGCGCCCTGAGTTTAACCCAAAATTTTCTGAGCCAAGCTAATTCAGGAAATCAAAGTATAGAAAAGGTCGATGAATAAGAAATGAAAAATCAATAACTTCATTATAATCGTAGGTTGGGTTGCGCGACAGCAAAACCCAACAAACCACTTAATCAAAGCGCGATCGCCCTACTTTTATCAGAGAAATGGGTTTTAAACCCCGTCCTTCTAGGACGGCTTGATATTTCTTGATTTTTTGCCCCAATTCTATGCTAAAATAGTCCCGATAAAATTCAGCCCAACCATGTTAGTTCTCGAAGCCAAACTCAAAGGTAAAACAGAGCAGTACGGACTCATAGAT
>CAKZHE010000146.1 GCA_936920195.1 uncultured cyanobacterium
AGTTCAAGCTCCCACTAATTGTCTTTAATTTTGAATTTTGAATTTTGAATTTTGAATTGGAGCGAAGCGACTTGACCTACCCTCGCTCGGTAATGGGAATGTAATCAACCTGGTGATCGCCAGTATAAATTTGGGTGGGACGGAAAATGCGGTTTTCGCCTAACTGCTCCTTCCAGTGTGCCAGCCAACCAGCTACCCGCGCGATCGCAAATATCGGCGTAAACAAATCGGTGGGAATGCCCAATTTCCGATATACTAAACCTGAATAGAAATCCACATTGGGGTAAATGCCTCTATGTCCCAACTTCTCCTCAATGGCTTTTTCTAACTCCACGGCAATATCGTAGTGTTGGTCATCGCCGTACTTAGCAAAAAGTTGTTCTGCCAACCCTTGCAAAATGGTGGCGCGGGGGTCTTTGACTTTGTAAACTCGATGTCCAAAACCCATAATTTTTGCTTTGGTGCGGAAAAGTTCTTCTAGGTAAGGACGAACATTTTCCACCGAGCCAATTTCTTCTAACATTTCAATCACTTCTTCATTGGCTCCCCCGTGTAAAGGGCCAGCGAGAGTTCCCACCGCCGAAGCCACTACCGCATAGGGGTCTGTTAAAGTGGAAGCTGTTACCCGTGCCGAAAAAGTGGAAGCATTCATCGTCTGTTCGGCATGGAGCGTCAAACAGGCATCGAAGACTTTTGCCGCAAAGGGGTCTGGTTCCCGTTCGTTAAGCATATACAGAAAGTTAGCCGCATAACCCAAATCGTCGCGGGGTTGTACGGGGTCATTCCCTTTCCGCATTAATTGGAATGCTGCCACCATCGTCGGGATTTTGGCAAGCAAGCGGACAACGGCTTTTCTGATATAGGCGGGATTATCTAAGGCCCGTCGCGAATAAAATAACCCCAAAGCCGCCGCTGAAGCTTGGAGCGCATCCATTGGGTGTCCAGTTTCGGGAAAACACTTCATCATGTCCCGGATGCGGTACTTGATGCGGCGGTGATAGCGAATTTCCGTTTCAAACTCTGCTAATTCTTCTTGGGTGGGCAATGCGCCCCAAATCAGTAAGTAAGCTGTTTCTAGGAAGGTACTCTTTTCTGCGAGTTCTTCAATGCGAATCCCCCGATATTCTAGAATCCCTTGTTGACCATCGACGAAGCTAATACTGGACTGGGCAGCGGGAATGCCTTCTAAGCCTGGTTTGTACTCACAGACAGTCATGTTCCTACAATTTCTGCGAACGGGATATCTTTCAAGTTAACTTACCAGAAACTTTGGCACAGTAACCGTTTTAGCTAAATCAATAATTTGGGGCTAGAGCAACCATTTGGGAGCAGTCAGCAAAAACATTTGACTCTTCCCCACTGGCGAACCAACGGGGGGCAAGTCTAAGCCAATGATGCCAGCTTTTTTCAGTTCTAGTCGAGATTGGGCGGTTCCCCAGACTAAAATTTCTGCCCAATGACCCAAATCTGGTTGATGTCCGATTAAGGCTAAGGATGTTTCTGGTTGGGACAGTTGCCATGGCTGCCACCAGTTTAACCAATCTTGGATGTCTCCGTCGGGAGCTAGATAATTAGCGACGACAAGTTGACGGCTGAGGCCAGAAGCTTGGATAATTTCGGCAGTTTGCTGCGCTCTGACTAGGGGACTAGCGATCGCCAAATCAAATCTTACTCCCAAATCCAGCAATCTTTTCGCTACTTGCTGGGTTTTTTCCCGCCCCTTGGCTGTCAGAGGACGTTCACAATCATCCTTGCCTGCCTCTTGCTCAACGGCGATGCCGTGGCGAATTAAATATAATTTCACAATTATTCCTTGTGCAACAGATGTTCCCTGGGACTAACTAAGCGCAGCAGTTTTTGTTTAATCTGAGTATCGAAGACTTCCCACTTCATCCGGGTATATTCGGAACTTTCATTAAAACCACCTAAAAATCCCATGGGAATTTCAAAACCGCCTGCGGAAAGTCTGCCGCCACCAAAAAAGCGTCCTTGACTATCTTGCCCAAAGGCTTCTTTAATAAATTCATCGGGATCGAGGGTGAGTTTGGTAGTTCGCAGGGAACCAATCACCACTTCCACTTCTTCGTCTTCGTGGTGGACAATCCCATAGACAACGGCGGTGTGAACGTTTTCTTCCGTGACCAGAAAATCTGCCGCTTGGGGAATGGCATCTCGGTCGTCATAACGTAAATAGCCTACCCCAGCAATGGAAAAATTATTTTGGACGATGCGATTTTTGAGCGATCGCTCAATTACATCCATTACCCGCTTAGAACGGTAAGCTTGTAGTACCGCGTTCAGGATCTGGGCATCGTAAAACCGACTCAAATAGGCCGCTGCCAGAAAATCCTCTTCCTGAGCCTGCATCAACCGATTGGTATCCGACCGCAAACCGTGCATTAAGGCCGTGGCACACTTAATATGGTCGCTGATGCTGCTATCCAACTTCAGCAAACCCGCTTGTAAATACTGGGTGAGAATAGTTGCCGTTGCCCTGGTTGTGGGACGAATATCGGCAAATTCTGGTTTTAAATCAGTTTGGGCGCTGTGGTGATCAATAATTGCGGTAATCGGAATGCCAGCTTTTTGAATTAGGGGTAATAATTGGCTAGTGGTTCCTTGATTGTCAATCAATACACAACCTTGGTAAGCCGATAAATTCTTTTCCTTCAAGTTCTGGATTGTCCACCGTTTGGCAGGCAACCCCGTCAGCTTCACCAAGGCAATATTTTCCTGATGGCTGAGAGTGCCAGCATAGACAATCTCGCATTGAATTTTATATTGCTGGGCAATCAGTTGATACGCCCAAGCGCCCGAAAGAGCATCGGGGTCAGGGAAATCCTGTAATAATACTAGCTGGCGATCGCCCCGATGTCGCTCCAAAGTTTCTCGGAGTTCGGCAACTTTTTCTTCTAATAGGGGGTCTAGGGAACAGCGCTGAATAGCTAAATGATTGCTTTCGTTCCGCAACTGCGGGGCAGGTGGTTCAGCGGCGGGCAGTTCTATCGGCACGGGGTCTGGTTTCAACTCTGCGGAATCTGGCTCGGCGGTTAAACAAGAGCCATTAAGAGACGGGTAGAGCAAATCTGAAGGCATATTTAAATTGTAGCTCTAAAGGGAATGCGATCGCTTCAGTCCTGGGGAACAGGACTGAAACGATTGATTTGATTGTGGCTCAAGAGAATTAAATTGTCTGAACAAACAAAGTTGCGGCGAAATAAACTTGCTACTGGTGGATATATTCCGATTTTAAAATATTTAGAGTCCGATCACATATTTACGCCATTCTTGGTGCATCCCACTGTTGAGGTGCTTGGCGACTTCAAAATGCAGACTACTATAAGGCTTGCGAGGCGGGTGGCGCAAGATCATATCCGCTTCCTTGGGGGTGCGGCAACCTTTATTCACATTGCAGCGAACGCAGGCCGTGACAATATTTTCCCAGGAATCGCCGCCGCCGCGAGAGCGAGGAATGACATGATCTAAAGTCAGATCGTCGCCAGTATAGTTACAGTATTGACAAGCATGACCGTCTCGGTGGAGGATATTCCGACGGGTGAGCGGAATTTCCTTGTAAGGGACGCGCACGTAATGACGGAGCCGAATCACCGTGGGCAGAGGGTTTTCGGCATAGAAATATTTGCCATTATGTTCTAATTGTTCGGCTTTCCCTTTGATCAACAAGACAACCGCCCGCCGCCAGCTGGTGATGTTGAGCGGTTCGTAGGAGGCGTTTAGCACCAGAACCTTAGCCATTGGTGACTAATTTAAGAGAAGATTTCTAAAGATGGTAGCACAGACTGGAATGGGGCGGGGGAAATAGCTGTAGTTTAACGCTTGAGGGCGATCGCCCTCAATACTCTCTCGCTCTAAAATCCCCCTGGGGAAGTTTAATTAGAATAACAGTGGTTAAACAGAGTTTGGGAAAGATCGCAATTGCCCCTTGGGGAAATAGGAAACAGAAGCTATGACAACAGCAATTCCGCGCTCTCTCAGCCTAGAAGCTTTTCTCAAGCTGCCAGAAACTCAACCTGCCAGTGAATTTATTCACGGACAAATTCACGAAAAACCCATACCCCAAGGGAAACACTCTCGCTTGCAACTCAAATTTTGCCATACCGTCAATCTGGTAGCAGAAACCAATAAAACTGCCCTAGCCTTTCCCGAATTGCGCTGTACTTTTGGCGGACGTTCTATCGTGCCTGATGCGACAGTATTTGCTTGGGAAAGAATAACTTTTGAAAATGATGGCGAAGTTCCCAATGTCTTTGAAATTCCTCCTGATTGGACAGTGGAAATTCTCTCGCCGGATCAAAACGCGACTAAAGTTATTAGTAATATTTTACACTGTCTGAAATATGGCACTCAATTGGGATGGTTAATCGATCCAGAGGAGCGGTTGATTTTAGTATTTAAACCTAGACAAGAACCTATTGAGTTGACGGGGCAAGATCGTCTGCCAACTCCGAATTTTTTAACATTAAATTTGACTGTCGATCAAGTTTTTGGGTGGCTGAAAGTAGGCCAATAATTGCTCTTGTCTTATGATAATATTCTGACACCACCAAGACACAAAGAATGGAGCATCTATAAGGTTAGTGCCTAGGCTGTTGACTTTGTGCCTTTTTGAGCATTTTTTTCATGCAATAACCGTGTCCGATTTTTCTAGCCCCCCATAAACTGGTTCCCAGGCTCGGCCTGGGAACCGATATCGAGAGGCTCTGCCTCGGATGATCGCCACACGAGGCAGAGCCTCTCAATGGGCATTCCCAGGCAGAGCCTGGGAACGAGTAAAAAGTTAACAGCCTAGGTAGCGCCCCCATGCCTACCCTATTAAATCGGGGCAACCACGGGGGGATTGCCCCTACAAAAGCTATACCTGACTTTTCCTAGCTTTTTGCTCGGTATCGAGCCTCTTGACAATTTACTCTCATTATGAGAGAATAAAATGTAGCCATCTAAAGGAAAAACCATGAACGACAATTATAATACTAGGAACAAAAATGCACTTAATTTCAATTCGCAATCTCCGTGACGATTCTGCTAAGTATCCTGATGTCAAAAAAAAGATTGACAACTGGTATGCAATTGTAAAAAAAGCAGAGTGGTCAAATTTAGAAGATGTCCGTCAGATTTACCGAGATGCTGAAGCAGTTGGCAACTTCACTGTATTTAACATCAAAGGTAATGATTACCGTTTGATTGTCGGTATTGATTATTCAGCCCAAATAGTTTACTACAAATATTTTTTACCCCATAGTGAATACGATAAATCCCAATGGAAAAATGACCCTTACTTTTGACAAACCCACTTATCAGTCCTTACTAGCAGAAGTTGCTCCTCAAGCAATTGAAACTGAAGCTGAGTATGAACGCTTGCTGAAGGTGACAGAAAGGCTAGTTTTTGCTAAAAACCTGAGTCCAGAGGAGCAGACTTTACTGAAGTTGCTAGTGACACTGATTGAAGTTTATGAAACTGCCAACTATCCAATGGAGAAATCTCCACCCCATGAAATACTACAACATATTATGGAGGTCAGTGGCATTCGGCAAGCAGATTTGATTGGGATAATTGGATCGAGTGGGGTAGTATCTGAAGTGGTGAATGGCAAACGCTCGATTAGCAAAGCACAAGCTAAAGCTCTTGGCAAGTATTTCAAAGTTTCACCCAGCCTATTTATTTAATTTTGAATGGCGATCGCTTCCCGCACCCAATCTAAAA
Source organism: uncultured cyanobacterium (assembly GCA_936920195.1). GTDB lineage: Bacteria > Cyanobacteriota > Cyanobacteriia > Cyanobacteriales > FACHB-T130 > CAKZHE01. The sequence goes on from CAKZHE010000146.1 coordinate 5,723, forward strand.
TAATCTGATTGACTTCCTCTGGACATTCATCATGGGCGCAATGACCAGCATCAGCTAATTCTACTAATTGTACTTGGGGATTGAGTTGCACAAATCGCTGGGCAAGGCCGGGAGGGATCATTCGGTCTTGTTTGCCCCAAATTAATAACAGGGGGATTTTAAGTTGGGGCAGAATGGTTTTGACGCTGGGACCAAATTTGGCGCTGGTCATCCCGCGAAGGATATTGGCAAAAGCTTGGGCAGAACCTTCGTCTTGGGCTGGTTGCGCCAGAATTTCCACTAATTCGTCGGTAATGGCGCTGGGATGAGCATAGGCCATTGCCGCCCATTTGCGAACCACGGAGGGACGACGAACTAAATAAAATATAATTTTTAGTAAAGGTGGAGAAGCTACCAATCCTTCTAAGGGAGCGATCGCCGTTTGCAACCAACCCGGCATCACATCCGCTCGCGCCCCCGGATCGTGCAAACTAATCATAGTTACTCCCCGCACCATCTCTGGATGAGCATCCGCCGCTGCCAACCCCACTAAAGAGCCAATGGAATTTCCTACCAAAATCGCTGGCTGCTGAATCAAGTTTTGCCAAAATTCATACACCTGCTCTACCCAAAGACTGATATTATAATTAGCAGCAGCTTTGCGAGAACCCCCAAATCCCAATAGATCCAGGGCATAAACGTCTCTGTCTGCACTCAGCACTGGCAGATTATGTCGCCAGTGACCGATGGAAGCACCAAAACCATGTAGTAGAATCATTGGTGGTTGGGCAGCACCAGTCTGAGCAGCCCGGATATAGGAGTAGCGCGTTTGCCAACCTCGCCACACCCAATCCCGTTGGCTGCCACAATCTGAAAGGCGGGATAAAACCTTTACCTGCTCTAGAGATACAGTCACGCTGGCCTCAACTTAAAGAAAATTTACATCTCTGACTTTTATTGTAATCAATTTTTTCCTACAATTTTGCAATCCAAGAGTCAAGCTAGAATAACCATACAAGTGGGCAACACATCGTTTCGTTTCATAGTAAATACACTAAATGCCTGTGACTGAAAAAAGACGCACTCGCGATCTACCCCAAATCAACGAAAGGATTCGGTTTCCGACAATTCGCGTCATTGACACGGATGGAGCGCAGTTGGGGATTATGCTTCCCCAAGAGGCGTTGCGAATTGCCGAGGAAAAAGACCTAGACCTGGTGCTGTTGAGCGATAAGGCTGAACCCCCGGTTTGCCGGATCATGGATTACGGTAAGTATAAGTTCGAGCAAGAAAAGAAAGCGCGGGAAGCCAAGAAAAAGCAGCACACCGCTGATGTCAAAGAAGTGAAGATGCGCTACAAGATTGAAGAACACGACTACAAAGTGCGAGTCAATCAGGCTGACCGTTTTCTGAAAGCTGGGGACAAAGTGAAAGCCACCATTACCTTTCGGGGGCGAGAAATTCAGCATAGCGATTTAGCCGAAGAACTGCTCAAACGGATGGCGACGGATTTGCAGGAAGTGGCAGAAGTGCAGCAAGCTCCTAAAAAAGAAGGCCGCAACATGATGATGCTGCTATCGCCCAAGAAGTGAATTTTTGGGAAATTGGGGATGGGAAATCGGGAAACTGATTGCCTATGCCCAATTTCCTGTTACCCATTACGATAAAGATGCAAAATCGGGCTTTAATCAGGGGCAGTTGGGTACAAGCATTTCTCCGCTGGGTCAATCTCCGCCCCGAAGAAAGCGAACGGACGCTGCTAATGTTCGTTTTCTATACCACTACTTCCATTGGCGTGCTGTGGTTAGAACACAGTGCGGTGGCGCTATTTTTAAAACGGTATGGGGCAGAATTATTACCGATAATTTATATTGCGAGTGCGGCAATTGGGGCAGGATTTGGGTTTTTGTATTCCTGGTTGTCAAGAATTGTACCCCTGCGATCGCTCCTAGTGGCGATCGCAATTTTTATGGCTCTGCCCCTATTCCTCCTGCGAATCGGTTTGCAGTGGGAAGCCTTAGATGGGTTAATTATTCTCATCAGCGTCTTTGCCCTGCGGTTGTGGATTGAAGCCATTGATGTCCTCAATGACCTGAATACCACCATTGCCGCCAACCAACTATTTAACATTCGGGAAATTAAGCGCACTTACCCCTTAATTAGTAGCGGCGTGTTAGTCGCAGACGTTCTCAGCGGTTTCTCCCTCCCCATTATCCTCAAGTGGGTAGGACTGCCGAACGTGATTATCTTGGCAGCCACCATGATGCTGATGGGAGCCGGAACCTTATACATTTTAAGCCAACGCTATCAACAATCCTTTCCCGACCGTCCCGCCCGGAACCTAGAAGAGTTGCAGCCAGAATTCACCTCTCGACGGGTTCGCGGTCCCTTGGCTCGTTACGTCATTCCCCTATTTGTCTTTTTTATCCTCGCCCAAGTCCTCTATCTAGTAGTGGACTTTCAGTACCTAGGTCAACTAGAACAAAAATTAGACACTTCCGCCATTGCCAGTTTTCTCGGTTTGTTTAGCGGCGTAGTCGGGATTATGGAACTCGGCACGCAATGGTTCCTCTCCAGTCGGGTGATTGAGCGGTTGGGGGTATTTGTCGCCGCGATGATGTTGCCAGCTTCCCTGGCTATCCTCAGCTTGCTGACTTTTACCCACCTGTTAGACTTCTTTTGGGGATTGATTGCCCTAAAATTTGTAGACGAACTATTCCGCTACACCTTTATTGCCAGCGTCACCCCAGTTCTCTTTCAACCTCTACCAGAGGGTTTGCGAAACTCTTTGCAAGCAGCAGTGCGAGGGATTGCCCAAACTTTATCTACGGGTATCACAGGCATCGCAATTTTATCGATGATTGCGATCTGTTATTGGGCATTTCCTAACTTACTGAAAGATGCCCAGTTGGTGCTGCAAAGTCATATCTTTTTAGCCGCCATCTTTTGCTTTTCGGGAATTTGGTTGGTAGCAGCTTGGATTTTGCGCTCGAATTACGTCTCTTTGTTGGTACAGAGCGCCCAATCCGAGCGGTTGATGAGCTATTCCGATGTGGATTTGCGAGCTTTTAAGCGTGCGGTGGTCGATACCCTGGAACAACCGGGAACGGAAGCCGATAAACGTTCTTGCATTCAACTTTTATGCCAAATTGACCCGATGAATGTGGGGGAAGTTTTATCTCCACTGCTGGTTAATCTGTCTCCAGCTTTGCAACGCCAAAGTTTAGAAGCGATGTTGGAGCATCCGAACCCCATATACGTCAGTGTGGTGCAGGAGTTGGTGGAGCAGAAACCCCCCCCAGAAGTTCTAGCGGTAGCGTTGCGCTATGTTTGGTTGACGGAGAAGGAGCCGGATATTGACTCCCTCAAACCCTATCTGCAAGACCGGATAGACCCCATTGTGCGGGGAACGGCGGCGGCGCTGATTCTGCGGCGAGGTTCGGCGACGGAAAAGGCGGAGGCAACTAATACCCTGCGACGGATGTTAACCAGTTCCCGGGAACGGGAGCGGGTTATGGGTTGTCGAGCCTTGGGTGAAGCGGATTATTTACAAGCGCTGCGGCTGTTTATTCCGAATTTGTTGCAGGATGAATCCTTGCGAGTCCGTTGCGCTTTATTGGAAGTGATTGCTTCGACGCGGTTGGATGAGTATTATCCCTCGTTATTGCGGGGTTTGCACTACAAATCTACCCGCGAAGCGGCTCGAACTGCCTTAGTCAGAATTGGCGATGATGTAATTCCCTTTTTGGTGGAGTTGGCAGAGGATTTCCACAAGAGCGATTTAGTCCGAATGCAAGCTTTGAGCGCTTTGGGAGAAATTGGCACTCAGGAAGCGCTAAATCAATTGGTGCTGGAATTGATGACGAGTTGGGGAACAACTCGCCGCAATATCCTAAGAATTCTGTTGAAAATCCCCAAAGAATCGGGAATTGAAGGTGTTTTAGAACGGTTTGGACGAAGCGGGATTGAAACCCTGATTGAGCAAGAATTGTTATTTTTGGGACAGATTTATGCGGCACTCTTAGATTTGAGTCCGAAAGAGGGGACAGAATTAAGGGTGTTGAGTCCGGAGTATGGGACAACCGATGGAGCGCAAGGGATTCAGCAATCGGCTTTGGCAGGGATGGAAGCGGAATTACTGCGGCGAGCCTTGCGGGATTGTGCGGTGGATGTAGTAGAAAGATGCTTTTTGCTGATGAAGTTCCTCTATCCTTTTAGTGCCATTCAAGCAGCGGCATTTAATTTAGAATCCGATTCCCGGTCAAATATTGCTTTGGGCTTAGAGATTCTGGATAATACTCTAGATTTGTCTCGCAAGCGGATTTTATTGGGGGTGCTAGACCGCCGCTCGGAAGCAGAAAGGTTGCAAAATCTATCGGAGATGGTACCCTATGAACCGATGAGTCCGAGCGATCGCTTGCGGCGATTATTGGAAATGCGACACTTTTTGTCAGACTGGCCTTTGGCTTGTTGTTTTCACTTAGCTCGCACCGTCCAATGGAGTTTAACTCCCGAAGCCACTTTAATCTGTTTGCGCCATCATACTGGATTTGTGCGGGAGGCGGCGATCGCCTATTTGCGAGCCGCTTCCCCCCGCGTCTGTATGGAAATGCTCCCTGGACTAAAAAATGACCCAGATCGGCTAGTAGCGGCACAAGTTCAGCAGATAATGGTAGAGTTAGCGGTTAGCGAGTAGGGTGCGTAGCCTCACCCTAAAACGCTAGAAACCGCTGTAATATTGAACAACGACTTGCTCGTAGTCTCCGAATTTATCAACGGCTCGCAGCTGAGAGCTAATAGCGAAAAGCTAATATGTTAACCAGCGTTGAACGCTTATTATTTGTCAGGGGTGTCCCGATTTTTCAGGAATTGCGGGATGATTTCTTGGTGCGGCTGGCTTCGGTGATGGATGAACTTTCGTTCCCCACCAACCATACAATTTTTACAGAAGGACAGGAAGGGCGATCGCTCTATATTGTGGTTTCTGGTCAAGTAAGGGTACATATTGGGGATAGGCTGCTGGCACAATTGGAACAGGGAGCCTGTTTTGGCGAAATGTCCCTATTTGATGCCGAACCCCGTTCAGCGTCGATTACTACTTTGGCTCCCTGCGAGTGTTTGATGTTAACTCAGCAGCAACTTTATGATGCCATTGATGAAACGCCAGGAATTGCGGTGAATATTATTAGATTGCTCTCCCGTCGGACGAGGGAGTTAAATCAAAAGTTAAATGCGGTGCAGGCAGAAAGGCAGGAGCGGGATTTGAGTAATATGGCAGGTTGATTTTGATATCGAACAGAAGAACATAGTCAAATGGATACCCTCACCCAATACCGTCAACATATCCAAAACCTCCTCAAAGAACACGCCAGCCTAGTGTGGGATACCCGGATTTGTGCTGAAACCATCTTTGACACCGAACATGACCATTATCAACTCGTGTATGTGGGTTGGCGCAACTCCAAACGAGTTTATGGCGTTGTACTCCACCTTGACATTATTGATAACAAAATTTGGATTCAGCAAGACGGGACAGAAATTGGCATAGCCAATAAATTAGTAGATCTAGGCATTCCCAAAACAAATATTGTCCTCGCCTTCGATCCGCCAAACCTCCGCAAATACACCGATTTTGCCGTTAGTTAGCATATATACCATTAATCTAAAATTGCCAGGTATTATTAACCAAATAAATCCACTACAAGCTCTTTCTGAACTGATTTTCGGGATGATAATCGCCCCCCTAACCCCCCAACTTTGGGGGGAAAAGGATAATACCAAAGGTTCAAAGTCCCCCAGCATTGGGGGATTTAGGGGGCGATCCCGCTGAAATCATGACACAGTTATTGCATGAATAAAATTGCTCAAAAACTCACAAAGTCAACAGCCTAGGCTCTGCCTCGTATGAGCGCCAAGCGAGGCAGAGCCTCTGGATATCGGTTCCCAGGCTCTGCCTGGGAACCAGTCAGGGAATATCAGACACAATTATTGCATGAATAAAATTGCTCAAAAACTCGCAAAGTCAACAGCCTAGGAATTGTGATGCCTTATTTTTGCAATCTTGCCCAGACAAAACCAGCCCCTAAACCTTGCACTCTTGCCATTTTAATCCACAGCAAAGTCATGTGTTCTAGGTGTAGGCTGGTGGCAAGGTTGCCTGTATCAACGGGTTCCCAATCCATTGCTATACAAAGATTGGCAATTACTTGTTTGGCGGCGGCATCATTACCTGCAATTAACATGGCAGGTTTGAGATTGCCATAACCGGGATAGGTGTTATTTTCAAAGTTCTCAAATCCGTAGATGGTGAAGGCTTTTACTACCTTGGCATCGGGGACAAGATTTTGGACAAATTCACCACCGGATTGCTCGCTTTTGAGTCCGTGGGTCAGATTTGATCCAACGGGATTGGTACAATCAACAAGGATTTTACCAGATAAATTCCCGGCTTCGGCTAAGGCGGTTTGATTGGCAGCAAAGGGAGTAGCTAAAAATACTACTTCTGCCGATGCGATCGCTTCTGGAGGATCGGCAATTTGCAATTGGGGATACTTTGCCAAAGCTGCTTGTACGCTTTTGGAATGGCGATCGCGAGCGGCAATAGTAACAGTATGACCTAATGCTACCAACCGTCCTGCTAATGCCGATCCTACTTGTCCAATGCCAATAAATGCAATATTCATCTTAATTTAATGCGGCTAAAACTAATTTGGCGGTTTCGGCTCCAGAATGTTGCTGTTGTCCGGTAATCAGATGACCATCTCGAACTGCATGGGCAGAAAAAGCCTCTTTCGTAATAAAATTTGCCCCAAGTTTATTCGCTTCATCTTCAATCCGAAATGGCATAATTTTCTGCCCAACAACGCTATCAGCATAGTCTTCTTCACTGTTAGCAAATCCGGTGATGGTTTTGCCCTTAATTAAAAAAGTGCCATCGGCAAGTTTGGTTTCTAAAAGCAAGCAAGTCCCATGACAGAGGGCGGCGCTGGGCTTGTTAGTATTATAGAATTCCATGAATAAGTTAGCTAGGGCGGTGTTTCCCCGAAAGGTAAACATGGGAGATTGTCCGCCACAAACTACAATGGCATCAAAATCAGTGGATTTCAAGTTGGCAATACCAGGGGTATTTTCCAGCAAAGCCATAAATTCTGGTTGGTTAATATATTCCAAGGATAGGGTATCATCTTTGGAATAACCGGAGGCATCGCGAGGATCGCTGAGTCCATCAAATTCTACTTTGCCGCCGTTGGGACTGGCAATGGTAACGGAGAAACCTGCTTTAATGAAGATATCGTAGGGATGAATTAGTTCTGCTGCCCAAAATCCTACAGGCCATCCCAAGGTGGTAGAAATAGAAGGATTAGCCACAATCATCAAAATTGACTTGCTCATGCTCAGATTTCCAAAAAGTGCCTAGATCGATCTTGGATCGGAGATGATGGATTTGTCTAATGGATAATTTGTATGAGCAATATTCACCATCTCAATCTTGCTGGGATTGATTTGAATCTGCTGGTGGTTTTTGATGCTTTGATGACAGAGCAGAATGTTACCCGTGCCGGAGAAAGATTGGGTTTGAGCCAACCTGCTACCAGTAATGCGCTATCTCGGTTGCGAAATTTGATGGCAGATGAGTTATTTCTCAGAACAGCGGCGGGATTGCAACCAACTCCGAAAGCGATCGCACTTTCCCAGCAATTACGTCCAGTTTTAGCGCAAATTCAGGCAACTTTACTGTCAAAACCCCATTTTGATCCCTCCACTAGCGATCGCATTTTTGCGCTCGGAATGTCCGATTATGTAGAATTTACCTTACTGCCGAAATTAATGGCGAGAATTCAGGCGATCGCGCCTCATGTTAGTCTTCAGATTAGATCGGGCGATCGCCAAAAATTGCTTTCCCTATTAGACACGGGAGAAATTGACTTAGTTTGTGGGTTATTCCCAGAGCAAATTCCCTGGCATCAGTCAGAATTGCTGTTTCAAGAAACCTACGTTGGTGTTTGTCGCCGCGATCATCCCACCATTGGCAATTCCATATCTTTAGAAGAGTATTTGGCTGTTTCTCATTTATTAGTTTCGGTTAAAGAAGATCGGATTGGACGAGTAGATTTATTACTAGCAGAACGGAACTTAAAACGACATATTGCCCTTTCTATTCCCCATTTTTTAACCGCGCCATTTATTTTAGCTCAAACCGATCTGATTGCCACCTTAGCGAAACGAATTGCCCTGGAATTTGCCGAAAATCAGTATTTAAAAACCTTGCCAATTCCTTTAGATCTCCCCGGATTTTCCGTCTGGATGCGCTGGCATCAAAGTACAGAAGACGATCTGGCGTGTCAATGGCTGCGATCGCAGATCAAAGATATTGCTAGTATCCAACAAAACTTACACAACCCCTCTATCAGCGAGTAGCACAGGTAGCTCTTACCACTAAAAAGCAACCTGAAGACTTGTTGAGTTCATTAGTTGCTGAAGGACTAGATTCACATTCTAGTATAAGTGAAATTTTAGAACGGATTTCTGTAGCTTATCGTCATCGACTGGCTCAAGAAGGTAAACTTAATTAGTCAACTTGTAGGGTGCGTTAGCGATAGCGTAACGCACCGCCTGACAGCTAATGGTGCGTTACGCTGTCGCTAACGCACCCTACTAATAAGACTTATCAAGCCAATAAAGATAGCCAAGATTTATCATGGCTATCTTTACTTTTAAAGGTCTAATTTTCCGGCTTTTGCTCCGGTAACAAGCACTTATCGGAATCGCAACCTGCTGGTCCCGCGTCTGGTAATTCTCCCGAATCATAGTGACTTAAGGCAGCATGGAAGTCCTCAGTTTTGCGCCGGGATTTGACGGCTTGCATTAATTGTTCGTATTTCTCTTTGGAAATGGGTTCAAAGGGTAAACGAGGGAAAGTTTGCAAATCGTCAAATCGAGCTAATAGCGCTACCGAAATATAACCTTCGTCGTCGCGAATGGCTTCATAAATTCGCGTTCCCAAAGTTTCAATTTCGCCTTCCCGCAATTCAATCGTGGCAGAAGTATTATGTCGAACATAATGTTTTTGCACCTGCATATAGAAATCCATTTGAGCGATCGCACTGAATTTGCTAATGTCAATTTGATCGGCTCCGGGTAAGTCTGCCCAAGATACGGCAACGGGAATTTCTACTAACCATTCAGAACAACGAGGATCGAAAGGATCGTCTAGCAAATTGCCTTTTTCATCTTTATCTGATTGGGAAGGAATGACATTGTAACCATACTCAATACAAGCCAGCGCAACGGGGTCATTTTTACGGAAAGTGATCCGCCGTAAAAAGCGTTGAGCTTTGGGGGGATGCCAACCAGGACTAGCACCAGTTAAGAGGGATTTTGTGCCACTAGGCTGTACAGTGGTACAGCGGTTGGGACGTTTTAAATGATGGCGCTCGCAGTAGTCCCAAACTGTTTGATGAACGATGTCGCACCAGCGGCTTAAATACTCTTTTTCTTGCCATTTAAACTCCAATCCCTGCTTGGTTTCTGGACGACCTTCTGCCCACCATCGCAACCAATTTGTGCCAAAAGCTTTGACAAAGAAATCAAACAATCCGGTGAAAGAAACCCCCACAATTGGGTCTAATTCTCGACTGTATTGATAGCGCGGTTCAATGAATTTGTGGTTCAATAGTACCGCCACCGATAGCGCTCCCGCCCGAAAAGCTTCTTCCTGTTCTTTGAGATTATCGGGATCGAGTTGATTGAGGTGAATCTCAGACAGGTTACAGTTTCCAGTTAAAGTATTGCCAAAAACACCTTTATGATTCTCTGGTTCATTGAAGCAGTAAGTATCGTGCAATCCAGGCAATTGTTCCACACTTCTGACTACTTGCCATTTACCTTTGTATTGAGCATCTTTGCCTTGGCTAACTTTCAAGCGCTGACAGGGAATATCGCTACATTGAGTAATTTGCAAGTAATACAAATCCTGACTTCTGATGCCATAATTGGTGACTGCTCCCTGATGAGCGCAAAGATTTACCGATGAACGAATACCGCATTTTGTCAGCAGTAGTTGGACTCTGTAGGCTCGCTCGTAATCAGAGAGATAAATTCTGATGCCGTTGCCGCTAGTATTGGAGCCATCTGTATCAGCTAAACCAGCAATAAAATGCAAAATTGCTTGCCGATTCCAACTAGCAATTAAATTCAGAGTTTCGGGATTGGTTTTTAATGCTTTGAGAAATTCTCCTGAAAAACCTAGATCGGTGACATCGGTAAAGGTAGGTAAGTAGTCGTATTTTCTTTCCGGTGATTTGTTTCCCGATACTTCTAAAGCTGCCTTCTGTTCGTAAAGTCGAATTTTAGCCCGATCTTTTTGATCGGTTGTGCCATCACCTACAGCTACGCCTAAAGTGTAAGCGTAATTAGGATCTATATGCAAACCATCTTCATACTTGATTTGGAAAGGTTCTGTATGAATGGCATATTTGCTGGTATCCATCAAGTCTTTGGTTTGCACTTCTTGATAGGTTTTGCCAAAACGATCCTTGACAAAGAAACGATGATACTCAGTGGCATCAAGGTAAGAACCATCGCCAAACCGCACTCGATATAGTTGGCGATCGCTGCCTGTTTTGAATGGGATAACTTGGCTCCATTTATGACCATTCCAAACTTCAATTTCGGAGCCAATCACATCCTTAATTTTGTCCATTCCCTGCCTGGTAATCAGAAGGGTGTCTCCACTTACACAGTGGAAATTGGAACCAATGATTTCTCCGCAATTATGAGCTACAAATCCATTGGCATCGAAGCGAGAAACAGCGGGAACTGTACAGTCATATACTGCTTCCTGTCCATCAGGAATAATGGCGGTAATTTCTACGGTAAATCGTTCTTGATTCAGATGTTTATTCGCCAGCAATGAGTCTAATAAACTGGCTTTTTCTGGAAGTTGGCAACCAATTACTTGCTGAAAAATAGATACATTGTCATGGGCGATCGCTAATTCTTTTTCTCCTATATTAATTGTCGAAACGATCCCCAACCTTAGCAACATTCTCTGCACGGCTTCTAGTTCAGACAAATTGCCATGACTCCACCGGATATTTACCCCGTTGGTAGTTTCTTCAATACTGCCTTCGGTATCAAATAAACCGCTCAGAAATCCCCGGACAAATTCATAACTTGCCCCTTCAATTTCTGATAGCTTGCGTGGCGATAGCTTGCGTGGCGAAGCCATAGCCATAGTAATAGGTTGCTGCCAACGGGATACATTCAACTTGGCAGAATTACCATCAATCCTTTGTGTCTTCGTGCCTTCGTGGTGAACCAATACCGCCTTACCAACCACCGCATATCCTTCGGCAAAAGTACCATTTCCCTGCCAAGGTTGGAGATGGCGGTGATTGTGGAGGAGGAGGCGATCGCCTGGTTTTAAATCCCCTACTTCACACCATGCGGAATATTGGTTTTTTTCCGTTTGGGCAGTGACTTTTAAAACTTGATGGTTCGCTGTCAATCTTAAGCTATAACCCTCTTGCGTCTGCACCTTGACCACGGGTTTAAACCCAGTGAAAAAGAAACCTTCCGCAGTAGTGCTAAATAGTTCCCCATTCACGAATGTTCCGTGCTGCACGCCAATTAAATCTTTAACCTGTTTGGCTCCATACTCAGTATGAATCCAAGTATCCGCAGTGACGCAGGGATTTAAACCTACGCGAGCTAATCGATGGGCTAGTTCTTCCTCAGTCAGCGTGGGATAATGTTCTTGCAACCATTGTTTAGCATTTCTTTGGTGGTAAGCTTGCAAAAACTCGGTTTTCAGCGCTTTAGTTGCCAGCAAATCGCAATTTGCTCTCGCCACAGCTTCCCCCGCCCATTGAATTGCCCCTTCCCCAGAAAAATACTGTTTTCTAACTGCGTCAATGCACTCTTCTAAAGTTGGTTTATAGTGAAATACCCGCGAATGATTTGCCATTCTCAGGGCATCCCGTTCCGGATCGATGCGCCAACTTCCCTGTTCATCTTGCTGCCAAAGATTATCTTTAGCACTTGCGCCTAATTTGTCTTCAGAATCGAATTGGCGCATCCCCGCACTATTATGCACCAGCAAGCCATCAGCAACAAATTCATGATCGCCTTCCACTTCAATATCAAAAGTTTCTGCTTCTCCACCTGGTGCAACAAACTGAACTTCCATTGGCAACCAATGAGGATTAACCAAATCTTCTGCTAGGAGGGTATCAAAGTTAGCATCTCGAAAATGTCCCGATCTGCCTTTAGGATCTGCCCAGAGAATATCAGCCCGACAAATAGTTTCCGGTTTCCATCCGGTGGCGGCTAATTCTCGGACTAATTGATGCGGTAAGCTCAAGCCATTCTTTTTAGCTAATTTGAGGGTGAACCCATCTCGAACGGCAAATTGATTGATTAAAGCTACCGTTACTGCTTGGGATTGTAAGCCTCGAATATGAATCCAGTGACAACCTTCATAGATTTTGTCTCTACCTTTTAAGGTTTTAGGTTTTCGCTCATGCAACGTAGTGGCTATTCCTAAAGATAAAGCCAGTTTTTGGACTTCTCGGAGGAATTCCAGCTTGTTCGAGTTAACTAAAACATTTCGAGAGGGAGTACCGTCAGCATCGCTCAATCCAGCGAGAAAAGCGGCTCGAATTTCAGGCGTACCTTGCCAAACAATTTCGGGAATAATTGGCACACCCCAAGGTTGTTTATATTTTAGTAGTTCCTCCGCTAAGTCTTTGCGATAAACCTTGATAAATCCATAATTTCTCTCGTTTCCAAGTGCAACAGTAGGGTTATATCCTAGATTGCGAAGAATCCGGAGGCATTTTTTACCTAGGTTGCCCTCAAGTCGAGATTTAGATAGAGCAAATACCACTTCAGACTGACCAGTTTTTCGCCGATTAGCATAACCATCTCCAATATAAAAACCTAACAACCAAGCAAAGTCTGTACTGGCACAATCAGAACCTTTGTTGTGAGGGATGGAAATCAAGCGATCGCCTTTCTGCAATTCTCCGGCATATTTCCAAGTATAAGATCGCAAACCGTCATAAACAGCAACCCGATGATTAGCAGTACAACGAATCGAAGTGGCTGGGGTACGGATTTCTACAACATCCTGATTTCCTTGGATAAATTTATTGACGACAGGACGATATTCCCCGGACGAAGTTAATACTAAATCCCCCACTTGAACATCTTGGATAAATTTCATGCCGGAAATCGCTGAAACCCTTGCTCCATAAGCGATACATCTTCTGATGTTGCCAGCGACGATGGTCACAGCAGCTTCGTCAATTAATAGGCAACATTCGACGGAATTTAATTGTCTACCTACGGCTTTATTTAAAATTGCCGTGCAACGATGATATAGTTCGGGCAATTTGACGGGATTGGCAACTCCCCCAAATCCTTTTAAGGTTTCGCCAGCGGCTCGGACATCGCTGATATTAATGACAACTTGCACAGTTGCGGAAAAACTTTCATTGGTAGATAGTTCCAGCAAGGATTGATAGGATTCCACCCAACCTTGCCGAGAATCTCCCACATATATAGTGGCGGTGTTGCCGTCAATTTTGACCTCTGTATGCTCTCGTCGGAGGCTTGCTGGTGTATCACCAATTTTCCCCTGCAAAGTGACTTCTAGGCGGTTGCAGATGGCAGGCAGTTGGTTAATGTATTGGGGTTCTAATACTGCTCCCGTACCGCAGCCCATCATGGCGAGATCCATCAGCAGCCCAAAGGCTCGCCAATCGGTGATATTACTGGATGAGCAATTGTACGCACCAGAAAAGTTTTCTTGTTGATCGATCCACTGGCTACCCCCTACCCACAACCAGCGCCCAGAGGTGAGGGTTTTGATTTGCCGCTGCATTTTGGTTAAAAGTGCTGCTTCTTCGGGCAGGAGTTGCCCTAGTTTGGCTAATCCGCCTACAGTGCGATCGCAGACTTCTTCCCAAGTCTCGCGGCGGGAGTCGCGGCGGCGACTGTAGGTGCGGAAAAATACCGGGTTAGCAGCGGGAGCAGCTTCAGGGAACTGACTGGTCTGGCGTACTCGCTCAAGCTCTCGAACCATAATGGGTCATTTTGCGTTTCGGGACAGATAATGACTATACCCGATTTAGATATAGCGGTCAAAGGCTAAGAAATAAGAAAATTGCCGCTACTGGTAGAGTCTGAATCCTGATGGCAATTGGTAAAATCTGTGTTATAAAGATCGCCCCAAAGAAAAAACCCTGGTTTGAAATTCCAGGGTTTTTGCTAATTTATTGCCTCCTGTGACGCACCACCGACAGAATTTTCATTGAGTGGAGTGTATTGACAAAATATATAAAGCCTGG